>CAZZJR010000004.1:13156-71485 GCA_964654585.1 uncultured Bdellovibrionales bacterium | reverse complement strand
AAGTCTTTCCCGCTGCTGCTTGCCAGAGCCACAACCGAGGACGAGCTGGTCTCGCGAGCAGCCAGTGCAACCGCGCGGCTGTACGGCTCAGCGCGGTATTTGTCAAAGATCGGATCCTCAGAGAAGCGAACTTCGCTCAGGCCGTGCGCGGCAGCTTCGGCGGCTGCGGCCTTCGACCCCGCGCCGAGTGCGACACCCACTACACCTGCCGCGCCCCAGGCAGAAGCAAGCTGCTTGGCAGCCGTCACAGCGACTAGCGCCCCCTTCTGAACCTTCCCCTGATCGTGCTGAATGAAAACTAGAACGTTACCCATGAAATCCCCTTTTACAGAACCTTCGCTTCACCCTGAAGTGCCGAGACTAGCTCAGCAACGCTACCTACCTTGCGGCCCGCTTTGCGCGCCGCCGGCGTCGAGAGAGAACGAATCTTGACCCTGACCTCAGGCGAAACTCCCAGAGCATCAAGCGTAAGCTCTTCAAACGGCTTCTTCTTCGCCTTCATTAGGTTGGGCAGTGCGGCATACCGCGGCTCGTTTAGCCGAAGGTCGGTTGAAACGACGCACGGAAGCGGCACACGCAGCTTTTCGAGACCGCCATCAACCTCGCGAGTGACGAGCGCGCTCGTGCCGTCCAGCTCAACCTTCGAGGCGAAGCAGGCCTGGGGCAAATTGAGCCGGGCCGCGATCAGTTGCGCCGTTTGGCTGCTGTCAGAGTCGATCGCCTGCTTCCCCATCAGGATCATCGAGTACGAGCCACGCTTAAACACCTCGGCAATCGCCCGGGCCGCAAGATCGGAGTCCGAAGGGCCGTCATGTTTGATCAGGATGGCGGAGTCAGCACCCATGGCGAGGGCATACTCAAGCCGCTGCCGCACGTCCGCCGGACCGATGCTCACAAGCACTATCTCTGTAGCAACCCCCTTCTCCTTCAGGCGGATCGCCTCCTCAACTGCGATCTCATCGAAGGTGTTGATAATCCACTTAATGCCATCGGTCTGAATCCCGGAACCGTCTGGAAGAAGCTTGAGCTTTATCTGCCAGTCTGGGACGCGCTTTACAGGAACGAGTATCTTCATGACCCTGTTTTACCGCATCCAAGCGGGCGGATGCCAGAGCGAATCGCCGGGCATCGAGGCCCAACGAGCACTGCGCGAAACGTGCTGGACCGCCCCCTGCTGAACGCTAGTAATTTCCATGAGATTGCGCCTGCCTCAGCCAGCGCCAACGGAGCAGCTTGCAGCCTATAAACTTCCAAAAGACGCTTTGGAATGTTGCGTAGGTTACGTGTGGCGTGCTCCTGCCTGCCCTGCCGTAATCATGCCCCCAAATAAAGCTCTTGCAGAATATAGCCCTCGGACTAACTATAGAAGGTGGAGGAACTCACCATGAATACTCTCGACGCCGCATGCAAGTTGATTCAGGTCATTGTGGCCCTGGGTATCTTCAACGTCTGGTTCCTTCGGCTCAACAAGCCCACCAACTACCGCGGCGGCGACGCCAAGACCATGGAAGAGGAGTTTCGCGTCTACGGCTTCTCCAAGCAGTTCATGATCTCGATCGGAACGGTCAAGGTGTTCCTGGCATCACTGCTGCTACTTGGGCTCTGGTATGCACCGGTGGCTTTCATCGGCGCTGTCGGGATGACTTGGGTGATGCTTGCAGCTGTGGTTATGCACCTGAAGGTGTCTGATCCAGTAAGGAAAGCAGTTCCAGCCTTCCTGATGTTCCTAATGTCTGCCTTCGTCGCCGCTTCTACTCTGTCGTAACGAGCGCCTCGGAGAAAGGAGGCCGGAGCAGCCTCGCTCTGCCTACCTTCGCTGATTGCGCTAGAACCGGATGAGTCTTCTCAAGGCGAGTCAGTTGATTGAGGTGGTCAGCGGTCTGGCTCACGAGCCGAGCGACGTCTCCATCGGCAACGCCGGACAGCCTCAGCAGTCCTGAAAATTCAGCCCAGCTCTCCGAATCCATCCAGGTTATCACCGTGAGCGCTGCGTCTGGGAGCACCGCGATCTCGGAGGCGCCCGGCCCCTGGTAGCTCTCCTTTACTCTCTCAACGATGGACTCAAGCCGCTTGAAGAGCTCACTCTTGACCGGGTTCGCCTTGAGCTTGAAGTACGGGCGGTGCGGATCGCCAGCGATGCTCGCAACGAGCCCAACGAGCTCAAAGAGCGCACACTCGTCGAAGAGGCCATCCGAGATGCTCTCGGCTAGCTGCAGCACGAGGCTCGTGCACAGCTCTGCCGACCAGTACCCTTTCTCCGTCAAGCTTCCGCCCTCAACGTAGCCAAGCTTTCGCAGCCCATCGAGCGAGAGCGCGAGAGCCGTTTCCTGCTTCTTCTCAATCTCATCCGCATCGCGAAGCTTGCGCCTAACACGCTTCTCAGCTTTCTTACGCTTCTCGCCGCGCAGATCGCTATCTGCCTCTATCTCACCCTGTTCTATCAGGGCTTCCTCGCGGAATCGACTGGCGTCACGGCGATTGAGGAAGGCTCCCAAGCTCCGTTCGACGGTAAATTCAAGGTCGTCAACGTTTCGATACTTAAGCAGGTTAAGCACCGTCGATGGCGCCGCGAAGTATGCCGACTTAAGAGGCTCCGGAGGCCGCTTAGAGACCTCCAAGAGCACACGCGCGTCAGAGAACTTGCTCGGTGTTATGAGACACACCCCGACGGCGTCCTTTCCACGACGCCCGGCCCGGCCGGCCATCTGCTGGAACTCAGAAGCCGAGAGCACGCTAAAACCCTCAGAGCCGCGCTTGCTGTGCGCCGTCACGACGGCTGTGCGCGCCGGGAAGTCCACGCCCGCCGCAACCGTTCCGGTTGCAACCATCATCCTGAGCATTCCGCGCGACATGAGCTCTTCGAGCAACAATCGCCAGATCAGAAGCTGCCCAGCGTGATGCGCTCCAACACCGGTCGCAATCAGGGCCTGGTACTGCGGGTAGGCTGTGATGAACTCCGGCTCGAAAAGGTACTTCCGGATGATCGCCTGAACCTCTTGGGTCAGCCGCTCCTGCCGCTCGGGGGGCAAGATCGCGTGCTGGTTTCTTGCGAGCGCCTCGATATCGGCATCACACTGCTTGCGCGCCGTGCGAAAGAGGATGGCCGGCAGAAGATCGTCGTGTTCGAGCTCACGGAGAATGATCGAAACTGGGAAGTCGCCCTGCATCATGGCTATCTGCTCCTCCCACGCGAACCGTGGTGTCCTCGTCCCGATCGCCCGCCACGGTCTGACCTCTCACGGTCGCGCCTCCCTCCCGGCCCGCGCCCGCCACCTGGCCTGCCCGCACCCCTCGGCGCAGCGATACGAGTCCCCGTCATGTCCAGCTCGACACCGCTGTAGTAGTGCGCCACCTCAGGCGAGAGGTGCCCCTTCTCGTCGCTCAGGGGGATGACACCCCACTTTGGGTGCAGAAAACCGTAGCGAAGCTCTACTGGCCGCTCTTTCTTCTGAACGATTCGGCACTCTTTGTTGCGGGTCTCCTCGATCCACGAAGCGATCTCCTCGGCGTTTGAGATCGAGGCAGAGAGCATCAAGAGAGTCGCACTGCTCGGGGTCAGGATGATGCTCTCCTCCCACACCGCTCCGCGCTGCGGATCCGCGATGTAGTGCACTTCATCGAGTATCACGAGCGAGTAGCGGCCGTACCCGCGGTACAGCTCGTTGCGGTAGATCTCTGTTGTGGCAATTACTACGTCCGAGTCGCCCTCAATCTTTCGGTCGCCAGTCAGCAGGCCAACTGAGTGCTCTGGACCGAAGGTCTGCTGAAACTCCGAGTACTTCGTGTTGGAGAGCGCTTTGAGCGGCGTGGTGTAGATGGCGCTCTGTCCCTTGGCGAGCAGCTCCCGCATCGCCTGTATCGCGATAAATGTCTTCCCTGAACCGGTCGGAGCAACTACCAGCGTGTCGATCCCGGCGGCGAGGTTTGAAATCGCCGCTTGCTGAAACTCATCAGCAACGAAGGCCGCCTTCGCTGGGACGCCGATTCCTGAGAGGAACCGCTCCCGCGACTCATCTATGGCCTTCTTCTTCATCATACTGCTGCAGGTTCCTTTCTACGCGGTGGGCGGCATCGGCTCCGGCACTACAGCCGGGTTCCCGAGTTCAAAACGACACGACACGAAGCTACGAACTGATGCGGATGCACCCTGCCGCAGGTCCTCCAGTGTGCCGTCAAAGACAATTCCACCATCGAACAGCGCAAGAAGCCGTTCACACGTCGGCAGCAGGCGTCGTAGGTCGTGGCTCACAATCAGGGTGATGGGTTTATACTCAGTGTGCAGCCCGACAATGAGATCCATAATCACGCTGCTCGCCACGGGATCGAGGCCGCTGGTGGGGTCATCGAGCAACAGGATCCTTGGTCGCCCCACCAGCGCACGGGCAAGCGACACTCGTCGGCGCATTCCGCCGCTGATCTGCCCTGGCATCTTGTACGCTGCCCGAGTCAGTCCGACTCTCGCTAGGATCTCGCTCACCTTGTCGCACACCATCTCGCGCTGCTCTGCCGGCAGCGAGGTAGTTGGGACTTTTCCGCCTACAAGGGGAAACGCGACGTTGTCGTACACTGAGAGAGAGTCAAAGAGCGCACCCTCCTGAAACATCAGGCCCACGTCGTTAGGCCCAAGGCCCTGGTCGAATTCAACGCTGCCAGAAGTTGCACGCGCAGTGTTCGCAATGATCTTGAGCAAGATGCTCTTGCCACCACCGCTCGGCCCGATCAGCCCCGTTATCGTGGCGGGCTTCAGGGTCACGGTGACGCCCTTGAGCACCTCTTTCTCGCCGAAGCTGCGGTAGACGTTGTTTACCCTGAGCACTATGGTCCTTGAACCGTGTAGACTTCCCTATGCAGCCGCATACTGGTCGCAGCTCTCTTCGCCCTCTGTTTGGGGCTCGGCATCTTCGCTGGCTGCTGCCACAGTATTGCGGAAAGCCCCGTCCCGCACCATCTCAAGAAGCCGGCTCTGCTCCGGCAGCGTATTAAGGGTAAGTAGCTGCTTGCGCCAGGGCGCACCGCGACACATCTGGGATGCAAGCTGCTTTACCTTCCCTGGGCAGGAGCTATCCTGAAAGTCCTCGCGCAGCAGCTCAATGTAGCGCATCAGCACTTTGAGCATCAGCTCCTGGTTGCCGCGCAGGGCACTCGGGGCTCCCGAAACGATCTCGCCGAAAACAAGCGGGTTCCAGATGCTGGCGCGGCCGATAAAGAGCCCAGCCACCTTTCCGCGTAGCCGCTCATCCGCGCTCGCCCGGTCGACAACATCGCCGCTCCCCAGCACTGGAACGTCGACCGCTTCAGCGACCGCCTCAACCAGCGACCAGTCGGCCAACCCACGGTATAGCTGCGCCCGAGTTCGCCCGTGAACGGCGAGGGCTTCTACCCCCTCGCTCACCACCATCTTGGCGAGTTCCACCGCATTCCTGGAGCTCTCATCCCAACCCGATCGCATCTTGAGCGTCAGCGGTATAGATACTGCTTTCCTCACTGCTGAGACGACCTTCTGCAGATGCTCTGGCTGACGCATCAACTCACAGCCGCCACCGCGCTTCACAACCTTTGGGGCCGGACAGCCACAGTTGATATCAACGACATCTGCGCCGAGGTCCTGCACCATGAGGGCCGCATCACGCATGCGGTCGACGTCGTAGCCGAAGATCTGAATGCAGTACGGGCGCTCCTCCTCCGCAAAGCGCATCATCTCGAGCGTGCGCCGCGAGCCGCGGGTCATGCCCTCTACCGAGACGAACTCACTCACGAGCAGGCCTACAGCGCCCGGGTTAAGCTCCTTCACGAGCCGCCTGAACGGGCGCGTCGTCACCCCGCTCATCGGGGAGAGCACCAGCCCTGGAGACACAGTTACATTGCGGATCTTGTACTGCTTAATCACACAAACACCCACGCACCTTTCTTGCTAATACATCTATCGAGAACGGTTTCTGGATAAAATCTCTTCCGCCGACTGAAAGGATCCGCTCAACGGTCCCTTCTGAGCTAAAGCCGCTCACGATCAGGACGCGCACATCGTGGCGCATCTCCTTCAAGCGCAAGAACACCTCCTCGCCAGAGAGGCCCGGCATCAGGAGATCGAGGATCACTAACTCAAATGGCGCGCTGCCAGAGGAGAACTTCTCAATCGCTTCAAGGCCAGACTCTGCCGTCTCTACCGTGTAGCCCAGGTGCGAGAGGCTTAGCCCAAGCACGTTGCGCACCGCGTACTCGTCATCGACCACGAGGATCCGCTCGCCCTGGCCGCGAGCCGGGCCGCCGACTTCGCTCGGCTGCGCCTCGACCGACTGCGGCTCTTCAGGCACAACCGGCAGCACAACCCGAAACTCCGTGCCCTTTCCGCGCTCTGATTCCACCTCGATCGCTCCGGCGAGCTGCTTGACTATCGAATGTACGGTGTAGAGCCCAAGCCCTGTGCCGCGCTCTTTCTTGGTTGTGAAGTAGGGCTCAAAAAGCCTCGCCCGCACCGATTCGTCCATGCCCTCGCCAGAGTCTTTTACGACTACTGCCCCGTACGCCGGAGCAGGAGGCTCTGAGCCAAACAGGGCGTGGACACGCTCGGGACTGTCTCTTCCCACGACGCCGATTGAGATCTCCCCCGCACCCTTGATCGCGTCTCTCGCATTCACGATGAGGTTGATGACTACCTGGGTCAGCTGCGCTTCAGAGGCGATCACCACCGTGGGAGCTTTTGGAATCGTCAAGCGCACCGAGATCGAAGCCGGGATGGCGCTCTTGAGAAGCGCGAGCACACGGGTCACGAGGTCTCCAACGTCGACGCGCGCGGTAGCTTCCTGGGAGTCTAGCTTTGAGAACTTGAGGATCTGCTGCGTCAGGGAAGAGCCGCGCAGCGCCCCCTCCTCGATTGCAGCCAGCGACTCAGAGTGCTCTCCCTTCTGCGGAAGAACGTGGCGCAGGTACGCCACGTGCCCGAGCATGCCGGTCAAGATATTGTTGAAGTCGTGCGCGACTCCACCAGCCAGTAGCCCAAGCGTCTCAAGGCGCTGAGTGTGGAACACCTGCGGTGAGCGCTCCTCTGATAGGGAGGCTATCACGCGGAGCGCCAGCGCATTGCCAGCGTAGGAGCCGAGCTTAACTACTCGTGCCGTTCCTCCGGCCACTAGCAGCTCGGCGCGAAACTCTCGCGTCTCCCAACGGAGCGCTTCGGAATCGCGAATGAAGAAAGCTGCGGGCTGACCAACCAACTCTGGCACTGAGCGTCCGACCAGCGTGGCGAAGGCCGCGTTTGCCGACAAGCAACGCATATCTCCACCGAGTAGGCATAGCGGCTCGGGCAGAACGTCGATTGCACAAACTGAATTCGGTGATTCCATGGGGACTCGAGCTGCCTCTTTTGAGCGCTGCAGGCGGATTCGCCACCTCTCTTTCCCCGCCGAGGCGGAGACTTTTTTGCTGGGACGGTGCAGCGGCACTCCCCTTTTGTGGCGTTTTTTCGTCGTTTGGGGGCGTAAGTTAGCCCGTCGCGACGGCTAACTATACCTTTTGGGTACGGCGCTTATCAATCGGTCCTCGTGCTTTAGCTGGCGCTGGTACCTTTTCTCGCTTGATACGGTAACTTTGCAGTATTCCAGTCTTTTTGAGATTACTCGCGTGATTTTCACGGTGCACAACGGGTGCCCCGTGCTGGGCGAAACGACCTCACTAGAAAAACCTGGAACTCTACCCACCCTTCCTGAATCTCAACTTTCAGGGACGGCGAAATGCCGGCCTCACTGCAGTATTGTAACCAGAAATGAATGTGGTAGGTTTTTAACACCGTGCGTTTTTTAGCGGGGAGTCAGTAGGTATGTCTGAGTCTGAGTCCGGTATCCTCAAGGGAGTTGTAAAGTGGTTCAATGACGCCAAGGGGTTTGGCTTCATCGAGCACACAAGCGGCCGAGATGTTTTCGTGCACTACTCAGTTATTGCTACCGAGGGTTTCAAGACTCTCAAGGATGGCGAAACGGTCGAGTACGAGCTGAAGGAAGGCCCCAAGGGGCTTCAAGCTTCCAGAGTCCTCCGGACCAAGAAGGCGGACGAGGCAGCAGACGCAGCCGAGACGGCTTCGTCAGAATCCTCGGCCGAGACTGAGTCGGCCGAAGCTGACTCCGACGAGTAGGATCCGTTTTCTGATGACCGCCTCGCGCGGCTGCCCGTCGGCGGTCGTGTCGAGTAACAAGAGACGCCAGCAGGCGTCTCTTTTTTTTGCTCGGTCATCCTCCACTGCTTGGCCCGCGAAGCCGGAACTCCCTCGACCGGTGCAGTCATCGAAGGTCGTCAGCGCTCTTCCCTTCAACGACCTCCGCATCTTGGGCCAAAATAAACCCTTCATTGCCCCGCCTTGAGCGCAGCTTCAGCCATGCTCCAGAGCGCCCATCAACTAAGACCTCATCCCCGGGCTGAAGGCGTCCGATAACCGTGCCCCTGTAGCTGGGCGTAGCAACGACATTTACCCTTGCAACGACCCTGTAAACCGTTTCGCCAGACTGCGGATCGAACGGGCTACGCGGTTGCTTTCGGGACGGCCCCCCTGCCGAAGGCAGTTGTGGATCCGTCACCCCTGGGCGAGCCCCACTCCGATCGACACCACTGCGATACTCCTGGCCCTCGATTGGACCAGATGTGTCGACTCGATCCTTTGGTTTTGGGGCAGAGCCGGTTGCTGCTGGAGCCGAGTTGGCAACCTGTACCCCTCCCCCTGACGCTGAGTCATTGGCTTGTTGCGCGGATTGCGCCGAGTTAGACAGGCCTGGGCTACCAGCACTTGTGTTCGGAGTGTTCGGCTCAATCGAATAGAAGAGCGCATTGAGGTCGCCGACCGGATCGCGCGGAATAACCGCGGCCTGCTCCTGCTCCGGCAGCGACGACTCGCGCACGAAGCCCTCAAATGCCAGGGCAGTTGGGGTAGAGAACAGCGAAGAGCGGATCTCCCAGAGCGCGAGGCACGAGCCCACGAAGAACAGCAGCCCCACAAGTACAATTGCCAACCTCGGACCACGCCTCCGTGCGGCCTGCGGAACCTGCCCAGGGAGCGGAGGCGGCCCCCCTGCCTCAGGTCGTGATGGCTCCGCGGAGAGCGTCCACGAATGTCGGTGCTTCCCCAACTCCCCGGAGACCGTGGCTAATTTCAGTTCTTGCAACATTGCCTGGAACGAGAGCACCTGCTCCCGCTGCCCAACCTGCTGCAGCCGCTCCAACATCAGCGCTGCGGTCTCCTCAAGAACGCTGCGGGTCTCATCCACTACGGGCTTAGCGGCGAGTTCCCTTGCAACTCGCTCGAACGGAGCTATGAGCAGCGACACCGGCATCGAGAGCGCTCCAAGGTGTCCACGCACCCACCACAGGGAGCTCTCCGACCCGTTCTGACCGGTCAACGAGCGTTCGGCTATGGCGATCAGCTCCTGCCAACGCCCGCCTTCCTTCAGCCTCACAAACGGGGACCGGCTCTGCTCTGACTCGGCAGTGTTGTCGGCTGGAGAACCGGTGCTGGACGGCTCAGCTCGCTGCACCGCTGGCGGCGGAGGCTCGGCAGCACTCAAGAGGAGCTCCGAGAGGCCTAGGTCTAACCTATCGTTTCTGTTTGAAGATGATTCACTCATACGTCCGAGACTAACGACTCTGTGCGCGCAAAGCGGATGGCGACATTCAAGACCTTTGTCTATGGTACCGCTACCAACCGCGGGATTGAAGTGCCGACGCGCAGATCTGATGACCAAACCACGTAAAAAACTCTTGGCTATCCTTCTCCTAGCGCTGCTAAGCGGCTGTTTTCCTGCTCACTTAGCGCCACTTGAGACCCCGCCAGCCGTCTCACGCCTTAGCGACCTGGCCGACGCAAATATCGCCTTGGCCGTTAACGTAGCACCCGTGGACGGGCATCGCGGCTACCAGTATCTGACCGCCATCCCAGTTACTCGCGTATACACGCCGGATATTACGCGGGAGGTGACCGACCAACTGAAGCTACAGGGGGGGCTAAAAGGGTACCGAATGGTTGAGCCCTCGGATCCTGCTGAACAGGTCGCGTTCAACCTTGAGGTCACAGTTCAGGAGCTCACGGTTTCGGGGTACTGCTACATCTTCGTGCGCCGGCCGCACTCTGACGTGGTGCTGAATGCAACGCTCCACTCACGCGACGGCTCAGTCGTGAAGCAGTGTACCGGTGTCGGTGACGCGACCTTCACTGCGAAGTTTGCCTTCTCCGAGCAGCTCAATGAAGCGCGTCGCATCGCTCTAACTCAGGCTGCGGTGGCTCTCGTCGAGTGCCTCTCCCTCCCGAAGCCACGCCTCGCTCGCTAGCCGCATGAAGACTCCATCCGCTATTCTCAGCGCGGCCCTGCTCTCGGAGGGGCTCCTTACCGTAGTGGCGTACGGCATCTACTGGCTGACTGGCTTATCGCCAGCGTTTTCCACCTCTGTTAATCATATCGTGCTCGGGGCTGTCGCTGCAGTGCCCCTTCTACTCCTCAACCACATCATCTGGCGGTGGAGCCTTAAACACCCCCAGACAGTCTTTGCCCGTTTTAGCCGAGAAATCATCGTTCCGCTGTGCGCCCGAATCTCGCCTCCCCTGGCCTTTACTGTTGCTGTGCTCTCCGGCTTCGCTGAAGAGCTACTCTTCCGCGGCGCCCTCAATCAGGTCCTGATAGAGTCTGTGGGGACCGGGCTCGCCGCGGTAATTTCCAGTGCACTCTTTGCCTACGTGCATTTCATAGGCAACCTGAAACGATTCGGGGGGATGCTTCCTCTCTACACCGGAGTCGGGCTGTACCTGTGGGGAGTAGCCTGCGTCACTGGCTCTCTCACCGCCGCAATGGTGGCCCACGGCGTGTACAACTTCCTTGCAATTGTAACGATCAGGCACAAGACTGCTGGTCTGACGTGATACACTACGACGGTGAGCGAGCGAATAGCGCACGCGCTTCTCTCACCGCTGCCTGCACAGCCGCGAGATCTTCTCGGCACGAGTACAGTCCGAAGCTCAACCGCACCGTCGCCTGCAAGCCCAGCCGTCGTAGCGTCGGCATGGCACAGTGGTTTCCCGCGCGAACCTGGATGTTGTGCGTGTCGGCAATCGTTGCGAAGTCGTGCGGATGAACCGAATCTATCGAGAAAGAGACCACAGCGAGCTGCTGGCCACCACGACTCGCAGGTCCGTGCAGCGTTACCCCCTGCTCGCGCGAGAGCATGTCACCCGCCTCTGCAACCAGCGCAGACTCATGCGAAAGAATCTCGGAGCGATCGAAGCTGCTCAAGAAGTCCACCGCTGTGCCCAGTGCTATCGCCTCTGGAAACGCCGGCGTGCCAGCTTCGAATCGCTGCGGCACCTCTGCCCAGCCTGAGCCCTCAACACTGACGTAAGAGATCATGTCGCCGCCCCCCTGGAACGGCTGCATCGCCTCAAGTCTTTCCGGCCGGCCGTAGAGCACCCCAATGCCGGTCGGCCCGTACATCTTGTGCCCGGAGAACACGTAGTAATCACACCCAAGCGCCTGTACGTCGACGCCGAGATGCGTCACACCCTGGGCGCCGTCGACCAGCACCTGCGCTCCTGATTGCTTGGCGAGCGCCACAACCTCCTCTATCGGGGTTACGGTGCCGAGAGAGTTGGCGAGCTGGGTTACCGCCACGAGTTTCGGCTTGAGCTGCTTTAACTTGTCGCGAAAGTCGTCGATGTCGAGCCGCCCGTCATCAGTGATATCCGCAAACGCGACCTTTAGCCCGCGACGCTTTGCGAGGAGCTGCCACGGAACGATATTGCTGTGGTGCTCCAGCAGGGTCAGAAGGATCGTGTCCCCTGGATGAAAGAGCTGCTCGGACCCGTAAGCTACAAGGTTAATCGCCTCGGTCGCCCCACGCACGAAGACAATCGAACGCTCGGAAGGGGCACCGATCATGCGGGCCACTTTGTTGCGGGCCTGATCATAGAGTTCGGAGGCCTCCGCGCTGAGCCGGTAAGCCCCCCGATGGACGTTCGCATTGTGGTGCACCAGCACCCGCGTTAGCTCAGCTAACACCGCCTGCGGCTTCTGAGTCGTCGCGGCAGAATCGAGATAGAAGCCTGCTGGCCCCTCACTGAAGAAGGGGAATAAACCCCGAACCGACTCCCCCGGAATCAGTTTCCCGAACCCTGTATTTTTGGTGTCTCCCTGTGACAACGAGATCGCTCCAGTACAAAACTAGTCTGATGATACGTAACTACGCGATCATATTCAACGACGCCACGCACCCCTAACTACTTTCGTCGCACGGATGCGGCACATAGGCGTCCTGGGACCGCTCGGGAGCACCCTGTTACGGACATTTTGCAACACAAGAGAGCTGAAAAAAGCATTTACCCCCGGGCATCAAACCGGGCTTACGCTGCCGTCCGACACCACCGTAACTCTGAAATTGAACAGTTGAGGCACTGTTTGCCAGGAAATGTTCCGTGAGAAGGTAATTTCTATGGCGCGGCTCACTTTTTTCTGGACAAACGGATCTGCGGCACCTTATTCTCCGCCCTCCGGTTTGCAGGGGTAACTCTGAAAATCGATGCGAGCAAATCGCGCTTGCTTCATCCAAAGTTACTCGCTGAAGGGTCCCAAGCGGCTCTTGGCGAGTGGAAGGACCCATAAAATCATCGGTCTCCGGTGTGTTGGTGAGGGTTCGATCATAAAGGAAACTTTCTGGTCGTAACGGCACTGGCGGGGTTCGTGTGTTGGAGCTCAAAAAGGGGACGCCTATACGGGCGTCTTTTTTTGCGGGCTCAGAAGTTCGGATGAGCAGCGGCTCGGTCAATTGAATGGCAACATTTATTTGATTAGGCCCGACGCGCGCGGTAGGAAACGTTGAAGCATTGATCGTAGTTCGATCGATGAGTTTAGGATCCTCCGAATGCAGGATGACCGAGACGAAGGGGTTCCATGATTGGGTCTCCCAACTTCTCTGTTGTTCGATTGGTGGTTCGCTCGCTTGGTTACTAGCCGCCTCGGCCCTGTCGTCTCGTTGTCCTGTTCCTGTATTCCACTCTTGTAGCGTGGAATCGGATTCCAGGGAGTGACTGGGCTCATGGATGAAGTAGCCGCTTTGTTACACAAGTTGCGAATTGTTGAGCTGGCTCGCCAGCAGGCAGGGAGCGACACTTATTTACTTACTTATTGAAGGGACAATCAAATATGAAATTCTGGTCAAATTCTGATGTTCCGACCCCGGGTAGCTCGATTCCTGAGCTGCGATTACTTGCAGCGGTTCTCCAGAGGGCGATCCACGACTTCATCGGGGGCGAAGGCGAGGTACGAGACGGTGCTCGCGCTTGGCTGTTAGACGACGAGCCAACGGATGCTCCGCTGTCGTTCCGTTTCATCTGTGAGGCGCTCGATCTCGATTCAGAGAGCCTCCGCAAAGCGATCTCGCGCCAGGCTGACGCCCAGGCTCGCGAGTACGCGGCTTCCGACGCTATTGCCTAAATGCGGCGGGAGATTCCCCGGCCGAAGGGCGGGGTTTCTTGCTCGTAAGGGCGCAGAGTATCGGCTTTTTAAGCCGTTATTCTGCGCCCTTAAGTTTTTACTGCTTCCCCCCAAACTTTGCAGGGCTCTATAATTAGAAGATGAGGGCGCGTTTGCGCCTCTCAGCCGGATGGGTGTTGCCTCGGACCGGGCGGTTTAGCCGGTGCAGAGGGTTCTGGAGCTGTATGAATGGGCTTCCGGTAACAAAAAGGGCTATCTCGCCCCCGTTGTTAGACGGGTCTTGAGCGGTTAGCGAAATGTGAGGTGCGCTATGTCTGATGCCGCGGCTAAAGGAAACAACCCTGAATTGTGGGAGAAGCTGCTCGCGGAATTAGACGAAAAGCTCCAGTTGGGTCTCCTAGACCGCATCAGGCGCGTTAAGGCGTACCACTTCGAGTCTGGAATACTCTTTATAGAACCCGGCACACCGGAGGACGATTCGTACCTACGAAAGGGCGGCACGCTGCAGCACCTAGAGCTCATCGCCCAGGACGCTACTGGTATTCGAGAGCTTCGACTCAGAGATAAATAGCTGCACTTGGCAGCTCTTCACAATTCAGGTGGGTTGCGAACATGTCTGAATCGGCGAGGGGAAAACGGAAGGCGGATGGCTCTAGAGGCCTGATAGCATGCCGGCACTGCGGCAGGGAGATCCCTGCTGAGCTAGGTCCCAACGGTCCGTTCTGTTCGCACAATTGCAAGATGCAGGACCTCTCGAAGTGGTTTAGCGAGGGCTACCGCATCGCGGCTGGTCCAGCGGTAACCTCTCCGGACCAGCCAGAAGATGCGGAGTGACCTACTGCCGCGCACTAGAAGTTGCGGCGCGATTTCCCGGCCTCGGCAAGTAGACTTGTTGAAGCGTTGGCCAACCCAAAGCGAACATACTCAGGATTTAGCCCGAGCGCCTCGCACACGTTATTGAAGGAGAATGCGTACTCAACCCCTGTATCCATGACCCAGTTGAACGCCTCGACGTACCGGGTCTTCTCCTTGAGTGAGGAAGCGAGAGCGTAGTGGATGTACGCCTGCACCCCGTCGAAAAGTAGGGCTGAGAGAAGTCCCCGCTCTGGGCCGTGTGCGTACCCCTTGTTTCCATCAAGAAGTTCTTCAACAACCGATGTGGCGAAAACCGACTCAGAACCTTTTCGAACCTCGATATTTCCGCAAGCCATCTTCGCCTCCTACTAATGAACTTCCGGGGGGTTAGGGCCCCAAGGCCCGGCCGCTGGAAGTTGACCTTCTTAATTCGGATGCCGGTCCGTTGTGTTCGGTGCTCAAGCCTACGCGGGGCCGGTTTCTTTCTTGCCAAAAACGACTAAAGGGAGCACCTGCCCCCGAGGAGTGACTCCGGCAGTCACGGGACGCACCCGTTCTAGAGGACCATTAGTAAGCAGACCGTTTCGGGGACACTGGGAACTGCTACAGAAGGGCGAAGACAGCAGCCACGAGCCCAAGAGAGACACTCGCCACAAGCGGGGAGAAGAAGCCGAAAAAGACTGTCGCGACCGACAGGAAGGCTCCGAACGCTACCAGTATCCGAGCCCTTTCCACTAGCCGCAGGTACCGGTGGGATTCGGCAATGAGCGACGGAAGGTCGCTCAGGTTGCGTGTCAACGCGATAACTGTCGAGCGCGGGAGTTCGAACCGCTCCCCTGCAAAATGCGACACCTGTATCTCTGCAGAACGGCCCAGCACATCTGATTCCTGACCCCGAACGAGGATCGTCGTCGGACTAATCTCCCCCGGAACACCAACCGAGATCCCCGCAGAAACCAAGCCGTGCCACACCGCGTGGTCAGCCCCCTCCTCGACCAGCGCCCGCTGTCCAAACACTACCCAGAACCGGGCGACAAGCTCTCCACCAACCGCCACTAGCAGCGGACGCTCGTTGTCAGCGCTCTCGACGTTGCTTTCAGATGGATGAATGAGCACTCCCCTATCGAGCAGCAGCTCCTCGGTTCCTATTAGAACTGATACGCCCTTAACTCTTCCACTAATTCCCATGCCGGCGATCTCGTGGAGTTCGAGGACCCGCTCAGGCACCACGGTTGAGCACTCTTTCTGGCAGAAATCACCGGCCGCAACCAACGCAACTTCCTCTGCCCGTCCCAAGAGAGTCGCGAGGCAAGCTGTCAATTCCTGCCTTCCGACTCGATCGTCGAGGATCTCCAGCTCTCGAACCCGAACTAAGGAGCCGAGGTCAACTCGGCTGGGGTCAAACAGGGCTTTTGTCGCAGATGCCAACTCCCGAACAGCGCTCTCAGAGGCAGCAATGAATCCCTGCCTAGCCCAGCGCCGAACCATAGAGCGCTGGCGCGAGTACAAAATATCTGCAAGCTGGCAGACAATCCCCGCAAATAGCACCAGTCCTGACGCTGCCAGCGTATCCCATGGGCGACCTACTCGCTCATCCCACAGGATTGCGCAGGCCACAGATACGAACACCAAGACGTACGCGGTCGCTTTGCGAGAACGTAGGTCCTCCTGATGGAGCGATGCGCCCGCTTTTTCGACATTTGAGAACACAAGCTTCTCAAGGCTCCGCAAGCACGAATTCTCCGAGCTTGAAAGCGCCACTGCCTCGGCAGACCCACCGATTACCTCGGAGCCTGCGAAGAGGACATCGCCCTCCTCCTTGATGCGAAAACGTGTCTCCGGAGAGAGCTGTCGCTCAAGAACACTGCAGCAACCTCGCTCTATCCGAGAATCAGCCGCTACGATCACACCACTGGAAAGCGAGAGCGCCTCCCCCTTGGCGGCCTCTCCGACCTCTACGCCCGGTGGAAGTAAGAGATGATCAGTGCTTGCCGTGAGAACCGCACTCGGAACCGCAGCGCGAGCAAGCAACAGAACCCCGGCCGCAAGTACGGGCCCAGTGGAGATCAAAATCGATGAGCTAAAAGAGGGAACATAACCATCTCCCAAACCCCCAAGCGCTAGCAGAAACACTCCAGCCGGCGCGAAAAGTTCCAGCGGGCTCTCCAGCCTGTCCCTCGTCGAGAGAATAGAGGTAGCTTCAAAGAGAGCAACCACAAGCGCGACACCGGACAGGGACAGCGATAACATCTGCTGTCGCTCCGGCTCTAGACCGCTCTCCGTTAGTGTGTAGGCGACGACCGCGAGGGCGAGCAATGAAAGCCCCAGGAGTGTGCGTACTGTCGACGATGGGATACTGCGCTCCGGCTGCCGACTGATAAGGGTTCGACCGGCGCTTTGACGGGGTGGGGCGACGCCTGTTTCAGTCGAGGCTTCGCTGACCGTGGAATCTTCGGATTGCTGAGACGGCTCCTCGCTCTGTGTAATAGCTACCACCGGAGCACCTGAGCTGCTACTCAGACTGCTTACCCGAATTGCTCTCGGTGGCTCCTCCGGCAACGTACTTCTTCTTGAGCTTAGAGAGCTTCTTGTCTTCGAATAGCACGTGCTTACGAGCGATCGGATCGTACTTGCGAACCTTGAGCTTGTTCTCCCCCTTGCCCTTCTTCTTGTTCTTGCGATTTATGTAGAAGAATCCAGTCCCTTCGGAGGAAACGAGGTAGAATGTCTCTTTTGCGGCCTTGGCCATACGGTATCCCTCAATACGCTGGCGCCGTTAGCTGAGTGTCCCCCGACTGGAGAAGAGCAGGTGCGCCGAATCAGAACCGTGGGTTGTAGCCTAAAACCGAGCAACATTCAACCATACACCGGGTTACGAGTCGTCCCGGCAAGAGCGGTAAGTGGGCGAAATGAATACTGGGCGCCGATATTCCGCTTGGAAGCCCCTAGAAGGGCTTTGTGACCAGCACACTGATTGAGTTTCCGCCGAAGCCAGCACTATTCACCAGCACTGCTCTGGGCTGCTCGAAGCGGCAGCTCTGAGCGGTGCTGGGGTACGGGAAACCCTGCCACCCACCCCCCTCAAGAAGCCACTGGGCCATCGCCAGACTTACCATCCCAGAGGCGCCGTAGGTGTGGCCCGTCAAATGCTTGGTGGTGCACACCGGAACCGTACCGAAGAGTCTCTGCACGGCTCGCAACTCGGCCGCGTCGCCCTTCGTTGTCCCGGGAGCGTGCAAGATGACGGCTTCGACCCTGACGTCAGCCGGCAGGCTGCTTGTTGCGCGCTGCATCGCCAGCTCGAATCCAGCGCCATCCTCTGAGATTCCGGTTGCCGACGGGGCTGCTTCGAGCGCCCAGCCTATCCCGGCAACCCGGAGGTCTCCCTCCCGAATGGAGTCGTCTCTGCAAAGCAGCGCAGTGCCAGCCCCTTCCCCCAGCACGACTGAGTTGCTCCTCTGTTCTGAGGCGAAGCAGGGCCTACAGGGCCAATCGCTGTCTCCCTGCGAGTAAATTCGCAACGCCTCAAGCTGCGCAACCGTGTAGGGGGTCAAGCATGACTCCGTGCCCCCGAACAGCGCACGTTCTGCCATCCCGGCATCGATAAACGCTTTCGCAACCAGCAAAGAATGGAGGGCGGAGGTGCACGTCATCGACGTTGCGATCGCCGCGACTCCTATCGCCGCGTCCGTGCCAGCGAGAAGCTCCTGGGCCACCCAAGAGGTAATCCCCCCGGCCGTGGTTTTCGGAGACGTTTCTGGGGAGAGCGCGACCTTGCCCGCATGCTGCTGCAAGATCGTGCTTTCGAGCGTTGCTGTTGCTCCGCGCGCCGAACCGATCGTGACACACCCAATCGGCTCTTGCCGCTCCAGCTCACTGAGCGTTTGTCGCGCTGCCGCCAGTGCCAACAGCACGGCTCTATCGGGCGGACGCGCCCCGCTCCGTAACGATTCCGCTTGCAGCGCGGCTTCACCGGTGGGCGAGAGCCTAAACACCGCCCTCTCCCCTAGCTTAGCCGGTTTTGGTTCTGCGCGGCGCAAGGATTCGGCAGCCTCGGCGCGAGAGGAGCCTAGTGGAGAGACTGTCGCAAGTGACCGGATGAGGAGTGGCTTTTTAACCATGCACGATCACCCTGGTCGGTGCGATAGCGCCTTGCACGACCTCAAGCGCCTCTCTCAATTGAGCCTCGGAATTGAATGCGTGCAAGCAGACACGTAGCCTCTCTGTGCCCGCGGGGACAGTGGGAGAGCGAATCGCCCGGGCGAAGTAGCCCTGCTGCGCGAGGGCTGACTCAACCGCAACTACCGAGTGGTTTCCTGGCACAACGATGCCTTGAATCGGAGACTCCGACTCCAAAAACTGGAGCGCAGGGAACTCCTGCCGCATCGCTCGAAACGCCCGAATCAGGGAGAAGAGCACCAACCGCTCGTCATCCATCCCTGCCTGAAGCTCGTACGCAGAGCGGATCGTGGCAAGCGTCAGGGAATCTGGTGCGGTTGAGTAGATAAAGGGGCGAGAGAAATTTATCAGGTACTGACGCAGCTCAGCGGAGCCAACAACGACGCCTCCACGAAATCCCAAGGCTTTTCCGAAGGTGTGAACACGGGCGAAAACCTCGTCGCCAAGACCTTTGGACTGCACGAGCCCCTCTCCTCGCTCACCGAACACGCCGGTTGCGTGCGCCTCATCGACGATCAGGAATGCCCCCTTCTCGCGGCACACTCCTGCAAGCTCCCGTAGTGGCGCCTCGTGTCCGTCCATCGAGTAGAGCGACTCCACAGCAACAAAAATCTCGCCCCGCGCTGCTTTCATTTTCTGCCGTAGGTCCTCGGGGTCGTTGTGGCGGAACGAGTATGAGCGCGCCTGCCCCAGACGGACGCCGTCTCGCATTGACGCGTGTACCAGCTCGTCGTAAATCACTGTGTCGTGTCGTCCGCCGAGAGCGCTGAGCAATCCGATATTCGCTTCGTATCCTGAGCCAAAAAGAAGCGCCCCTTGAGAGCCGTGAAACGCCGCCAAAAAGCTCTCGAGGTTCTCATGCTCCGCGGTATTCCCGCTAACAAGCCTTGATCCTGTCGCTCCCCCCGAGTTTCTGCCGATGGCTGCCTGCCGACCCAAGATCCGGGCCAGGCCCAGGTAGTCGTTCGAGCACAGGTCTACCCCACCCTGGTTAACTGCCAGCGTACGCAACGCGACCTCCTGCGTTCGCTCGTTGAGGGCGTTAACGATTGAGGTGGGCAGGGCTGGATTCATGGCTGTTGGCAGTGGTAGAACGGAGAAGCATCGTAGCAAATGTCCCCTCGGACGCAAAAATGTCTCTTAGTGAGCCCGTATGAACCTGTTAGAAGAGCTAAAGTGGCGCGGTCTTATCCAGGACATCTCCGATCCTGAGGCGCTCTCAAAGGTGAAGGCTGGAGACGCTTTTTACATGGGTTTTGATCCCACCGCTCCGTCGCTCCAGGTTGGCAATCTGGTTCCGCTTATCGTCGGCATTCACCTCACCCGCGCCGGGCTTAAGCCGATCCTTCTCTTCGGAGGGGCGACGGGAATGATCGGAGATCCCGGCGGGAGGAGTGCAGAGCGGAATCTGTTAGAGCTCGAGCAGGTTGCTTCAAACACAAAGCTGCAAGAGGCGCAGGCGCGCGTGCTCTGGGCGCGGAGTGGATGCGCAGTATCGCCAACGTTCGTCAACAACATGACGTGGACTAAAGATGTATCTCTTTTGGCGTTCCTTCGCGACATCGGCAAGCACTTCACTGTCAACTACATGCTCGCGAAGGACTCCGTGAAGAGCCGGCTCTCAGGGGACGGAATCTCGTACACTGAGTTTAGCTACATGCTGCTCCAGGCTTTTGACTTCATGCACCTCTTCCAGAACAACGGCTGTAAATTGCAGGTGGGCGGCTCGGACCAGTGGGGCAACCTCACTGCCGGACTTGAGCTCATTCGCCGCAAGCTACAGAAGGAGGCTTTCGCATTCTCCACGCCGCTTATCACAAATTCCGACGGGAAGAAGTTCGGCAAAAGCGAGGGCAATGCAGTGTGGCTCGACTCTTCAATGACGAGCCCCTACAAATTTCACCAGTTCTGGCTCAACGTCCCGGATTCAGATGTCGTTAGGCTGCTCAAGGTCTTCACCCTTGAGAGCCGCGAGCGCATCGCAGAGCTGGAAGCGTCGGTGAAGGCTCACCCCGAGCAGCGAGCGGCACAGCAGGTTCTGGCTGATGCGCTCTGCGACCTCGTGCATGGGCCCGAAGCTACCGCCGAAGCGAGGCGATCTGCCTCGGCGCTCTTCAGCGGCTCCGCCGAGGACCTAACGAAAGAGCAGCTCCTTGAGCTTTTTGCAGATGCACCTGCCACGACGGTATCGCGCCAGGAGGCGAACGAGCTCGACCTCTTGTCGCTGCTCGCCTCGACGGTAGCGAAGTCGAAGGGAGAGGCGCGTCGCCTCGTGCAGGGTGGCGGAATATACCTCGACAATGAGCGAGTCTCGGACGAATCGATTAAGGTGCGAGACACTAAGCTCCTCGAGAAGGGCTTCATCGTGCTGCGCAGTGGCAAGAAGAACTACCACATCGTCCGCGTCGAGGGAGTGTAGCGTGAAACGCTTCGCCGAGGGCGATGCTGTGTACGTGCCTCTCCTCAGGAAGAGCGGCGTAGTGACGAAGGTTCTCGCTCCTGATCGGCTCCAGGTTGCTGTGGGAGACCTTTCGATCCGCGTCAAAACCGGAGATATTGAGGAGGCTCAGGCTGCTGCCAAGAGCGCAACCCGAGAAGCCTCGCGCGTAGTGGCGGCCTCGTCTATGCCAGCCCCTAAAAGCGTAGACCTGCACGGCATGTCAGCAGACGAAGCGGTACGGGCCGTAGAACGCCACCTGAACCAGGTTATCTTAGCCGGCGCAGGGCATACGAAGATTATTCATGGGCTCGGCACGGGGCGACTCCGCAGCGCGGTACACTCATTGCTTTCGTCCCTCGCGGTGGTGCGAGCGTTTCGCCTAAACGATGCGAATCCCGGGGAAACCGATGTCTACTTCTAGCGGGTCGTAACTTCATACCTGCTCGTTTGTGAGCCGCCAGGCTCCCCATACAGCTCGCTCCACAGCCCTACTTTTTTGCTTAGGGACGGCTCCGTGCTAGATTGCCCAGGATGTCTACGCCCGCCAGCTCTTCGGATGAAATCACTGTCGAATTAACGAGTCTCGCCGCTGGCGGGTCCTGCGTCGGATCGATTACTTCACCGCAAGACCTCGCCGGCAAGAAAGCCTTTATTCCCTTCACGGCGCCGGGTGAAGTCGTAAGCGCGGTGGTTACTCGCAACAAGCGTTCGTTCGTCGAGGGCAACCTGCTCTCAGTTCTAAAAGAGTCACCGAATCGATGCGCCCCGGCCTGCCCGGTCTTTGGGAGCTGCGGAGGCTGCGATCTGCAGCACATTAATCTTCCGGAGCAGCGCAAGCTCAAGGCCCAGATGGTGCAAGACCTACTGCGCATCCACGGCGGAATCGAGGCCCAGGATGGGGTGTCGTTGTTGGCACCCGATCTCCCTGGCCTCTCGTATCGTCGGCGGATGTCGTTTCACATCAACAAGAAGGGGGAGTTCGGCCTCTACCGCAAGCACGGTCGCAGCATCGTCGAACTTACTCACTGCCCGATCTCAACCGACACCATCAACGTATTCCTGGAGCAGAACATCCCTCTCCTCAAAGGCTGCGTTCCGGAGGTTGAGACGGTGACAGTGGAGGATCACGATGGGGTTCCCCACGTGGCCTTAGAGATCCACCCGAGGAACCTCGACGGCGCGCACACGCTCCTTGAAAAGGCTGCCTTCCGCGAGCTTGAGCGTCGAATTCCTCAACTACAGGTCAACTTCCGTCACAAGGCTGTGTACCGTGCCTCGGGTGTTGTGCGTGATGGCCCCCCGGTCGGTCATTTCTCGCAGAACAACATGCTCGCGAACGAGGCGATGCTCGAATTCATAGTGCGTAACGTGCAGACCGAGTCGGTAACCGACCTCTTTGCCGGCGCTGGAAATATCTCGATACCGCTAGCCGAAGGGGGAAATACCGTCACTGCCGTCGAACTCGACCCCGCGCTGGTTGCGTTCGGCCAGACGCGCGCCGAAGCGGCGGCTGTTTCAAGCCGGCTCTCCTTTCACGTGTCGGGTTGCGAGAAGTGGATCCACAGCCACGTGCCGGCCGAGACGGTCGTGCTGGATCCACCTCGGAGCGGCGCGCTGGAAGTCTGCCAGCAGCTTTCCTCCGAGGTTTCGCCGTATGTAATCTACGTGAGCTGCTACCCTCCGACGTTCGCGCGCGACGTACAGGTGCTGTGTGAGCGGGGGTACTACCTCAAGAGCGTCTCAGTGCTCGACATGTTCCCTCAGACATACCACAGCGAGCTGATCGCGATCCTTGAAAAGGCCTGAAGAAGAGTGTACCGAAAGGGCCCCGGTGGTGGTACCTTCTCCTCATGCGTTGCGCCCGCCTGCAGGCTCTCCTGATTGCCCTCGCTTCATTCGCTTCTCCCTGTGCGGCGCAGCCCTTTCCCATTCCGCCCCCGGTAACCGACCTTGTGATCGCTAGTCCTAAGGAGCCCTGGGTAGACCTGGCACTCGACCAGATTAAACCGAGCTCCCCGTTTTGGTCGGACGTCCTTCTCTACATCCCCAACCGAGTACTCGATCTGATCGATATTTTTCGTGTCGATGTTGGCTTTGGGCCCTCCGTGGGAGCGGTGGTTCGTGTCACCGAGTATGGGCAGTTGGGCTACCGGCAGATGATGCCTGCGTCAGTGCGTGTTGGTGACCTCGGCAGGCGCCTCCCGGTCATGGTCGAAAAGTCGAGCGAGTTCGGGATCGGACCGGTGTACGCTGACTCACCGGACCGCCCAGTGTGTCCCGGGGAGGTCGGCTTGGGCGGCGACGTCCTTGTAGCTGGCGCATATGCTGGAGTGTGCATAGACGAGGTTGCAGACTTCCTCGCAGGGCTTGTGCTGATCGACCTCAAAGGCGATGACTATCACTGACGAGGGTTATGGGATTCCTGCGACAGCTTGATCTCTTGCTATCTCCACGCGCAGTGCCGCAACGACAGGACGTCGGGAGCGATCCCTTCCTCGGAGAGGTGTGGCGCAGCCTGCGGCGGGAATTCTTTCCGGAGCGCCCAGAGCTCGATTTGTACTGCATTGTGTGGAGCGCGCGTCGACAGAAGCGTGTTCTTGCGTCGTGCAACATTCGTCGCCGCAAAGTCGTGGTCGCCAGAGAGCTCTTTGAGCCGGCGGCGGTTCGCTGGATTGGGCCAGTCCTCTACCACGAGCTTTGCCACGCGGTAATAGATGAGCAGGTATCGTGCTCAAGAGGCGGGAGGCGAATGTGGCACGGTCGCGAGTTCCAAGAGCTTGAGAGGCGCCATCCAGATATCGCCGCGCTTCACGCATGGATCTCATCCGGCGGCTGGGCGATGGCCGTTCGAGCGAGCCGCACACGAAGTTTCTGGCAAGCCCGCAAGAGTCGACCCGCTCCAGCTACGGCGCTTGCCCTGCGATCTCGGTGAAGCGTGGTATGGGGGGCAACACGAAGTTCATAAGCCGTAGAGCTTTCCTGCAGGGAGCCACGCTCCTCGCTGGAGGCGCAGCCCTGGCTGCAGCGCACGCAGACATGGGGCTCGATTCAGCCGCCGGACAGATTGTCGACGAAACTGTGCACCTCGTTATCCCTGGTCTGCCGAGGGCTTTCGACGGTTACCGAATAGCATTTTTCACCGACATCCACCTCGGCATATGGGTCCCGGACGAATGGGTGGCGTGGGGGCTAGAGAAGCTGCGCGCGCACTCGCCTGATCTGCTGGTTCTCGGTGGGGACTACATTTTGGCGAATGACAACCCAGTCTGGCCCATGCTCGGCTTAGTGCGAAACGAAACGTACGCAGGCATGGACTCGGAAGATGCGGTGCCGCTCATCTTTTCGACCGCGGCGAAGGTGCTCTCCAGCTACTCGCCACCGGATGGGATCGTAGCAGTTGTTGGGAACCACGAACGGTGGAATTCAATCGAACTTTTCAACGCTGCTTTCCGGGCGTACCCAGCTATACGCGTCCTCGTAAACGACGAGGTTACCATTAGGCGCGGCTCTGAGTCCCTCTTGTTTTTCGGCTCAGATGACTACCTCACGGGCCTTCCCCGGGTGCCCCCCGCACCCACAACCCCCGGCGTATCAGCTCGCGTCCTGGTTTCGCACAACCCAGACTACGTGTCAGAGCTTCTCAAGCGCGGCGCGGCGCGTTTTAGTGTGGCGCTGTGCGGGCACACGCACGGTGGCCAGGTTCGACTCCCCGGCCTCGTGTCGTTGGCCGCACCGGTGCGGGACTCGCGCTTTATCGCCGGGCTCGTGCGGGTGGACGACCAGATGGTCTACACCTCAAGAGGGCTCGGTGTGGTCGGGTTGCCATTCCGAGTCAATTGCCCCCCGGAGATCACGACGATCGAGCTTCGAACGGCCTAACCGCCTGAATTTCATAGGCGTAAAGGCTCGCGGTGTCCAAATTAGCTCCTGAACCGCTGCTCAGCAGTCGGGTCAACAGCCCGAACTCTTTACATCTTCCCCTGTCCTTTGCTACAAACCCCGCTCCGGCAAGGAGGTGTGTGGCAGCTATCCGCAACGCCATCGAGTTCCTTGCGCGCCCATAACCTGGGCACGAAGCCGGCTTGCGCCGAGCTTCAGCAAGCGACGCGGATAACACACGGTACGAAAAGGAATGGTATTCGGATCTATGAACGAAGAAGTGAACAATCAGAGGACTGAGAACAACACTCGTGGTTCGGAGGGAGAAAGCCGCGAGGGAGGCTCGGATGCTCCGCGCTCACGTGAAGCGCGCCACAGCCATAGTGACGATCGTGCCCGCACTGGCCCAATGGAGGTCGCAGTTTCTCACAACATCGAGAAGGCGATGAAGATCCTCAAGCGCAAGCTGATTAAGGAGGGACTCTTCAAGGAGCTCAAAGCCCGCCGCTACTTTGAGAAGCCGTCTGAGCGCCGCAAGCGCAAGGTCAAGGAAGCTCGCAAGAAGCAGCGCAAGGATGAGGCGCGCCTCAAGAAGGGTCCGGGTTTGATGTAAGCCCGGCGCGAATGTAGGGTTCCTTCGGGGACCCTTTTTTATTGCTCCCGGCCCTCCGTGCCAGTCCCCACCCTAACGGGTAGCCGCGCAAAACTCGTGCCGGACAAGATTAGGGCTAAGGTAGTGCCCCTTGGCGCCCAACCGATCTATGATCCGCAAGCAGAAGCTAGGAGCGGCGAACGGTGAAGATTCTGTCCAAGTACGTACTGCGGGAAGTTGTGTCGTTCTTCGGCATCAGCTTAGCTGCCTTTACCGGACTGCTGCTAACGTTACGCATGCTGCGACTGACGTCGCTCATTATCAACCGCGGCGTTGAGTTCGGGCAGATAGCGAAAGTATTCCTCGCGATTATTCCAACCTTCCTCGAGATAGCGTTACCGATGTCTACGCTCCTAGGCGTTATGTTGGCTTTTGCACGGCTCTGCGGCGACTCCGAGATGGTTGTCATGCGGGCGAGTGGCATCAGTCTTGCGAGGTTCCTTAAGCCGATTGCGCTCTTCGCCACTGCGGTTGGTGCGACGAGCCTCTTGGTCTCGTGCGTGCTCCGCCCATGGGGCTTCGACGCCCTGTCCCGCGCATTGTTTGAGATCGCCCGCTCGAAAAGCATCTCGGGATTGACGGAGGGGGTATTCAATAAGCTCGGAGCGATGACCCTGTATGCTGATGCAATCAACTATCAAACGGGCGACCTATCGCGCGTGCTCGTCGACGACAAACGAGACTCAGAACAGCGCAAGGTAGTCGTCGCTAAGCGTGGCAGGATCGTAGCAGACGAAGCAGAGCGCACTATTTCCCTGATCCTTGCCGACGGCGTAGCGCACGAGACTCTCGACGGCCGGTATTCCAGGACCGAGTTCAACTCAAACAGCCTGACGGTCGACCCAAATGAGATAAAGACCGAAACGAAGAAGGGCCTCATGGCGCGCGAGCTATCGATGACGCGGTTGCGAGAAGCGATTCAGGAGTATCGCAGGGCCCTGCGCAGCAGTGATGCCGCGCAGCTGTCAGTATTCGGAGAGACCCTGACACGGGCTGAAGTCGAGAAGAAGTTCCGTAGAGCGAAGATTGAGCTTGGACAGAGAACTTCCCTGCCGCTAGCCTCGGTCATTATGGCTTTTATCGGGATGTCGCTCGGCATCATGTCGCCCCGAACGCAGCGCACCTGGGGGGCTGGCTTCGCCGCCACCTTAGGGCTCGCCGTGTTTATCGTTTACTACGCAATATTCTCGGTTGGAGTCGCCCTAGCGGACAGCGGCAAACTCAACGTTGGAATCGCCCTCTGGACCCCCAACGTTATCGCATCAGCCATTGCTGTGCTGCTTGTGCGAAAGATCGCCACGGAGCGCTGGAACTCTGTCTCCGAGGGGGTTCAGCGTTCACTCCAGCGTGCCGTGGGTCTAGCCCGGTTCATTCGGAGACGTGCGTGAAGATCCTGCATCGGTACATCTTCGGGATCCTCGTGAAGAATTTCGCTATCGGGCTAGCGATGTTCGTATTTCTTTTCCTGATGGTCGACTTCTTTGACCGCCTCGATAACGTCCTGTCTGAGAAAGCTTCAGTACTGCTCATCGCTCAGTACTTCCTATGCAAAGTCCCGCTGATGGTCGCTCTCATGCTGCCAATAGCAGTGATGTTTTCAGTGCTCTTCACTTTCGGCCTGCTATCCAAAAGCTCAGAGATTACGGCGATGCGCGCCAGCGGACTAACCCTTTTTTGGCTCGCGCGCCCGCTCGTTATTTCAGGACTTCTTCTCTCGGCGCTGTCGTTCGTGCTCGGTGAATTCGTGGTCCCGCACGCCGAACGGAAGCAGAAGCTAATCTACAACCTTGAAATTCGGCAGAAGGACAAGCGTGGCGGCTACAGCCAGGAGGATTTCTGGTGGCGAAACGGCAACAGCTTTTTTGCCGTGGACTTTTTTAACAGCAGCTCGAAGAGCTTGCACCAATTCTCTCAATTTGAGCTTGATTCCGACTGGAATACGGTAAAGCGCACTGACGCGGAAAACGTCGAATGGATCTCTGACGACCTGGGTTGGAGCATGAAGGGGGTGACGCGCTACCACTTTGACACCCAGCCGGTGTCAGTCGAGCACTTCGAGCAGGTACCTCTCGTGATTGGCGAACAGCCCGAGGACTTCTACGAATTCAAGGACGATCCCTCCACGATGAGCTACAGCGAGATCCGCCGTTTTATCAAGAAGCAGCGCCGGAATGGCATTTCGACAGCGCAGTACCTCCCGGATATGTACAGCAAACTGGCCGCTCCACTGGTAGTATTCATTGTCGGAATGATAGTTCTGCCGTTTACGCTCATACCCACCCGAACCGGTAGCATGGCACAGAGCTCACTCGCGGCGCTCTTCATTGCGTTTGCGTACTTCGCAGTCGACTCTTTCAGTATTTCTATGGGGCGAGCCGACCTGCTCCCTGCCCCGCTTGCCGCGTGGATGGCGAATATCGTGATGGGCACGGTGGCGCTTATCCTGAACCTCGGCGCTGAAGCTCCCCGCTAGCCGGCGTACCCTGAGCCATCCTAGTCAGCCTATCGCCCGCAGCTACTCCCTAATCGCTCCCGCACAACTCCCAGCATCCGTTCCACCGTCTCCTCCAGCGGAGTGTCTGAGTTGTTGATGATCACCGCCCCAATCGCTGGCTTCATCGGTGCAGCAGTGCGGGTGGCATCTCGTTCGTCGCGCGCAGCAAGCTCCGCTGAAACTGACTCAATATCCGCTGCCTGGCCCTTTGCCCGAAGCTGCTCGACTCGCCGTGCTGCCCGCACATCTAGTCGAGCATCCACGAAAAACTTCACAGGAGCATCCGGGAATACGACCGTCCCCATGTCCCGCCCCTCTGCAACGACCCCCATAGGTGCGAATGCCGCGCGTTGGATCGGAAGAAAGATGGCCCTGATTCCCTGATGCTTGGCAACCTGCGACGCCCCTTCCGAGATCGCGCGCGACATCAGCTCACCTTCCCTGACCACTCCGTCAATTACCACCACACTGCCGAGGATCGAGTCATGCCGAAGCTCCAGCTGGTGCCGGGGCAACTCCGCGGCGAGGGCGTCGCCAGCACTAACCGGAATTCTGGCGCGCTCTGCAATGAAGGCGGCAGCACGGTAGAGGAGACCAGAGTTAAGGTGCGCAAATCCAAGCTGATCTGCGAGCAAGCGCGCTAGCGCACTCTTTCCCGAAGCGCCAACCCCGTCCACCGTTACGACCAGACGGGTCGCAGACGGGCTTACCTTATTGGAATCATTATGAGACACGCCGGAAGGGTATCATACTCGGCTCGCCACTCGCACCCCACTCCCTAACCCTACGCGCCACCTGGCACTCACGCTGACACGCGCCTAGGCTTAAGATTCTCCAGTCTATTCGACCTCTTGCCGCATCATACCTTTAAGCGCCAATATAAGGATAAGAGCCACCGTTCATTAAGGTTCTCGGCTGAGGACCGATATTCCCGTTAGGGGCGAGTGGACCTCAAGGTTTTTATGAGGAGACGGCCACAGTCTGAGGACCAAAAAGCGGTTAAATTTCGGAAGTCGCTAGAGCCGAACAGCAGTGACCTCGGAATCGTCTTGTCTGGAGGGGGAGTCCGTGCCGCGTATCAAGCTGGGGCACTCAAAGCGCTCGCCCAGGTTCTCGGAAAAGACCTAGACAATACCTCGATAGTGCTCGGTAGCAGCATAGGTGCAGTGAATGGACTCGTGCTGTCAGCCTGCATCCGCAACGGGATAGGTTCGAGCATCGAAGTGCTCGAAGACCTGTGGCGCGAGAGAACCTTCTCAAACACCTTCGCCGGCTCTCGCACACGTGCCTTCCTGCGCGCTATCAGAATAGCGACCGCTCAGTACCTAGCCCCCGGCCCAACTACCTCTAAGACCTCTGTGCTCGATCCCTCGCCACTTGAGGAGCGACTCAATGCTGTCATTCAGAGCCAAGGCGGGCTGAATCCATCACGACGAGCTCCGTCGCTGCGTGCCATTGGGGTTATGACTACCATGGACGGTGCCCAACGGAAGCCGCTGCTCTTTCTGAGCAGCCACCACCATCTGACCCCAGAAGAGCTATCGGGAGCAACCTTTGAGGTGTGTTACGTCGACGAACTGAGCGCGCGTCATGGCTTCGCATCAGCGGCTCTCCCCTCGATACTTCCCCCGGTTGAGCTGGATACCGACCGCGGTCGTGTCCGGCTCGTAGACGGCGGAATCTCACAGAACATACCGGTAGACCCGGCCGTTCGACTCGGTGCCCACCGCATCGTCGTTATCGATATCTCCGGTCGCTCGTGGTGGCTCGACAGATACGGCGAGGCTCACGACAAGCGCCCAAGCTGGGAGGTTCCCGCTGGTGACGACACCTTCTGTCTCCGTCCGCCAGAAACTCTTACGATTCGCAACCCAGGCAGCCTTGGGGTTTACCTTAAGCAGGCTGTCGGTAGCTCCCGCAAGCGTTTTATGGATGCATGCGGCGCCCTGTGGCCCCTCTTTACGCTGGTCAAGGCGAAGCTAGGAGAGGAGGCCGCCTACGAGGTGATGTCGTACGTCGCCCTCGACCCAGAGTACCTCAACTCGCTGATAGAAGTCGGATACCACGACACCTTCGCACTCCTCCGTCGCCGCGCCAGAAACCCATTCCTCGCTCACGAGGAAGACGAAGCCGAGGCTGCAAAAATTGCCAAGGATCCGAGCCTGATCCGAGCGTAGTGCCTAGAGAGGGGCGCCGAACGAGAACATAGTCTGCTTCGCCTCTTCGCCCGGCTGGCGGTTGATCGGATACCCGATCTCAAACCGAATCGGTCCCATCGGAGAGTTCCAACGGATACCGTAGCCCACTGCTTGGCGGAGGTCGTGGATCTCGATCGCCTGATTGTCATCGTACGCTTGACCGACGTCGTAGAATACTACTCCGCGCAATCCCGCGGAATTCACAAGCGGAAAGATGACCTCGACGTTGTTGATCAGCTGTTTGCTACCTCCATACTCCTGCCCGTTAATATCGGTAGGACCAAGCGTGCGGTTCCGGTAACCACGCACCGAATTCAATCCTCCCGGGAAGAATCGGCGGAAGAGCGGGAATGGATTGTCGTTCATGCTCTCTCCGTACCCGAATGAGGTGCGGTTTGCGAACGTTACATCGCCCTCCTCTCCCTCCCAAATAGGATGGTACCAGGCGTTCCTAGCCTCAAAGAGCCAAAAATCTTGGTCGCCGCCCGCTCCCGCTATCTCCACCGAAAGATTTTGACGTGAGCCGCGAGTTGGGTTGGTAGGATTATTGATCGTGCTGCGATTGAGAGCTGGAGTAAACGCAGATGACGTCGAGTATCCCTGAGAATCTTTAACGAGCTGCGCAGAATCTGGATTGACGTCCCGAATATTGATGCGGAGCATTTCGTACTTAAGGGTAACAGACATATCCTCTGCCCACTTGCCAAAAATCAGCTCAGCCGGGTAGCCGACGGTAGTAGAGCCTCCTTCGAGCTCGCGATTGAAGTCTTGGTACTGCCGAGTCGTGCGGAGAAGGTCGGCTCCGGCCGAAACGAAGCTATCATTGACGCGTGGATTATCGAATGAGAGCACCTGGTTTGAAACCTGACTACCGAAATCAAGGTTCAGGTTAAGCTTATTCCCCGTTCCAAAAAGGTTATTCTCAGAGATTTTGGTATTAAAGAGACTTCCGTTGGCGGTGGAGTATCCGGCTCCTGCAGTGAAGCTGCCCGTCGTTCCCTCCTTGACGTTGACGTCTAGGTCGACCACTGAGGGGTCCGAGGTTGGCTTGTTGGTAATATTCACTTCCTCGAAGAGCCCCTGACGCTGCAGCAGGGTCTGGCTGCGGCGAATTTTGGTCCCACTGTAACGGTGCTGCTCCTCGATTCGCATCTCTCGCCGGATGACGTTGTCATACGTCTTTTCGTTGCCCGAGATGGTAATCTTGCCAATCTTCACGGGATTGCCCTTTGTGCTTGTGAACGCAAGGTCTACCGTGCCTTCGTCGCGGTGAATCTCGGAGTTCGGCACCACGTTTGCAAAAGCGTAACCCTCATCACCGAATCGATCAGTGATAGTGAAGATATCCGCCCGAACCTTGGAAGCGCTAAAGACGTCACCCGGCTCACTCTTGAGGTCCTCAACCGTCTTTTCCTCGGAGCCATCGACAAGGTCGCCTGCTGCCGTGATCTTTCCAATCTTAAACTGCTCTCCCTCTGAGATGTCGAACACGACGTACAGCCCGTCATCGCGTTTGTCTATCGAAGCCTCTCCGACATTACCCTCAATGTATCCGTGGTCGAGCAGGTACTGCCGCAGCACCTGCTTGTCCGCTTCAGTCATCTCCTCACTCACCTTTCCGGTGCCGAAGAGCCATGAGCTCCACCACTTGTACCTCTGGGTCTGCAGAACCGCCCGCATCTCGTCTTCATCGAGATCAGCTACACCCTGAAGCACTACCTCCCGCACGTGGTACAGTTTCCCCTCCTTTACGTCGAAGGTGACGTCCACCTCGTTGTCTCCAACCGGAGTAGTTGAGTAGTCGAGCGAGGCGTCGTAGTAGCCTTGCGTCTGGTAGTACGCTGTGGCTTTCCGGATGAGGGCCTGAATCTTTGCTCGATCAACGAAGCGCCTGCCATCCAGCTTCAGCACCTCACTCAGGTCATCTTCACTTACCTCGTCGTTTCCTTTGATGAAGATCTTCCTGGCGATGGGCTTCTCGGAAACGGAGAATTTGACCGTTACGGAGCCATCCCCGCGCGGAACAACTGACACTTGAACCTGGTCGAAATACCCGGAGTTGTAGAGCGTCTTTACGTCATCGCTCAGCTGCGCCGCGGTAACTCGCCCCGGCACACTTGCCAGCTGTGACATGACAGCGCCCGTATCGATACGCCTATTCCCCTCGATCTCGACGCCATGCACAACGTACGACTCGCCTCCCTGGGCAGCGGCGGGGTGCGCGGTCACGACCGCTGCAACGAGCAAAACGCACAGCGCCAGACTCCAGAATTGGACTCTCCTCATCACTCCTCCGGCACTCGCCTCGCCTTGCGGTGCTCAACGAGCGCTCCACCCGGCGTCATCTCTACGACCATGTCCATGCTCTGTGCTAACTCTTCGTTGTGGGTCACGACGATCAGCGTATTGTCTAGCTCTCTGTTCATTTCCAGCAGAAGCTTCTGCACCTCGGTAGCGGTGCGCACATCCAAGTTCCCAGTCGGCTCATCTGCCAGCACCACGCGCGGCTTCGTGATGAGCGCGCGCGCTATCGCAACACGCTGCTGTTCACCGCCTGAGAGCTGCGATGGAAGGTGTGCAGCGCGCTCCGCAAGCCCCATGCGGCTAAGCAAGGCGGCCGCTTCGGCGCGCGCCTCACCCTCGTGCATGCCTGACATGATGAGCGGCATCGCAACGTTCTCCTCGGCAGAGAACTCAGGGAGAAGGTGGTGAAATTGAAAAATAAATCCGACATTCCGCGCACGGAAGGCTGCCCTCTCATCAGAGCCCATCGCACTCACGTCTTGGCCGCCGAAGAGGACCGCTCCTTCCGATGGCGTATCGAGGGCACCTATCAGGTGCATCAGAGTCGATTTTCCGATTCCGGATCGCCCAATGATCGCAATCGTCCCCTGCTCAGGGAACGAAAACGTGAGGCCACTAATGACCGTTAAATCGCGATCCGCATCGCGGTAGCGCTTGGTAAGGTTACGCAGCTCCACGCCGAGCCGAACTCCGGCTCGCTCCCGACGATCAGTCATAGCGCAGCACCTCACTCGGCTCGAGGCTCGCAGCACGGCGCGCCGGATAGACGGTGGCGAAGAAACAAATGAGGAACGCAGAGATGCCGACCAGCGCAAAATTTAGTGGGTCGATCTGAACCGGAAGCTGAGACATCTGAAAGATGCGCTCGTCGATCGGGAATCCGAACTTCTTGAGCCCAACACAGCCGAGGAAACCAAGCAGCAACCCGAGCAGGGTGCCGAGACCTCCTATCACCGCTCCTTGGATGCGGAAGATGCGGCTCACGCTCTTCGTTGACGCTCCGAGCGTCTTCATGATGGCGATATCCTTTCGTTTCTCGATCACTATCATTATGAGCGTTGTAATAATTGAAAAGCTCGCCATCACGATGATCAGAAGCAGCACGATGAAGTACACCCGCTTCTCGAGCTGAATAGCGTCCCAGAGCGGCCGATTGGTTGCGGTCCAGTCCCGGACGATGAAATTCGATCCAGCTCCTCCGAGCGTATCTAGGATCTGTTTCGCGAGCACCGGCGCCTCATTTACATCCCCGATCCGGACCTCAAGCCCCGTGACGCCTCCATTCATGCCGAAAAATCGCTGGGCCTCTTCGAGGCTTATGTACGCCACTCCGTTCTCATACTCGACTAGCCCGGAGCTGTAGGTCCCGGAAACAACGAAGCGGCGGAAACTCGGCACTAGGCCGAAAGGTGTTGAGCTTACCTGCGGAGAGAGAACTGACACCGGAGTTCCAACGAACACACCCAACGTCTGGGCGAGCGAGCGACCAAGCAGTATGCCGGGGATGGAAGCCTCACTCTCTTCGCCTGATGCCATCAACACAGTGACTGTCGGCGGATCAAAGAGCGCATCGAGACTTTGCTTTGGGCCGAGGTAGCTCTTCACCTGCTCGGCCGAGGCGCTGCCCTTCTCGATCCCGCGCAGCAGAACCCCAGATGCTCGTGATTGCGAACGGATCAGCACCTGGTGGTACGTAAATGGCGAAACGGATTTTACGCCCGCTACTCCCTGCACAGCTCCCGCAACACTGCGCCAGTCCTCTATCCAGGCCGAGTTTCGGCTGCTAATCACAATGTGGGAATCGGTGCCTACTATCTTCTCGCGTAGCTCCGTCTCGAACCCGCTCATCACCGCCATAACGATGTTAAGCACCATCACGCCGATCGCGACGCCGAGCACCGATATAACCGTTATAATCGAGATGAACGCCTCCGAGCGCCTGCTCCAGAGGTACCGCAGGGCTATCTTTCGAGAGAAACTCCAGGAGGTCATCCGCCGAACGATAGCTACCCCTCCGAAATACGTCAACGAATTCAGATGAGTATAATTTTCGGCAGCAACGCCCGCTAAAAAGTAGAACACCGACTCAGTCTCGCAGCTGTTGCGACTCCGACGCGACGACAATGCAGTCGCCCGCCCCAGCCCCTGCGACCAGTTTAGGCGTTGGTACCAACGCCCTTCGGAACCCGATTTTTTGCGGCAAATCTCGCTGGGCACGGGTCTTCTTCGGGACCGTAAATCTTGATAATTGCATCGTAAAGATTGAGGAATTTCGTCTTGTTCGCTCTCCGCAGGGCGAACGGCTGCCAAGATAACGATGTCGATTTTTCAACGCATCTTAGTGCTCCTCGTGCTGCTCTTTTCGGCGGTCTCCCCTGTCCTTGCCCAGAATCCGGCCCCGAGTCTGGTAAAACCCGGGAAGCGTTACATTCGCTCCATCACGATCAAAATCAACGACATCTTTGAGGATTATTCGAGCACTCCCTACAAGATTGCCGAATCCCTCAAGTACAAGACTCACGAGAGCGTGATTCGAAATGAGTTACTCTTTAAAGAGGGCGACCGATTCGACCCGTACCTCCTCAAGCAGTTCGAGCGAAACCTGCGGTTGATACGATACCTACGTGAAATCCGTGTCGTGCCAACATTCGACGGCGATGCAGTCGACGTGGCGGTGTACGCCCGCGATGCCTGGACGCTCATACCCTTCCTCAGCTACTCGTCAGGCACCGGCCAGACAAACCGCGGCGTCGGCCTCACCGACTCAAACCTCGGTGGCGGCGCGACGAGGGTTGATTGGCGCTACATTGAGCAGGCGTCCCGTACTTCGTACGGCTTCGCCGTCAGCGACCGGCAGGCTTTCGGCACCTTACACAACATGGATGTCGGGATAGCAGAGCGTTCGGACGGCACCGTCTACGAACTCGTGTACGGTCTCCCTTTCCGCAGCCTTGAGCAGCGTGACGCGTGGCAGATCGATGCTGGAAAGCAGAACACGGTCGGTCGACTCTGGTACGCCGGCACCGAAACGTACATCTTTCGTCAGCACCTCGACGACTTCACGGCTCTCTACACCTTCGCCGGAAAGGGCGCTCACCCGGCTGAGGAGGACGATCCGTACACCGGTATCTTCAAGGGCCAGACGATCCTGTCGCAGCGCTACTCGGTGGGCTTCGGCTACGACAATGCGAGCTTCTACCAGGCGACTGAACAAGACTACAAAGACCTGGACCTAAACCCATCAACCGTCAGCAACAATCCAGCCGACCTGCCGACGGACCGACGCTTCAACGGCCCCCTTTTCCAGTACCAGTCAGTTCAGCCAAAGTTCATCACTATGAACTACATCGATCGGTTTGACCGCCCGGAAGACTACAACCTCGGCGACGAGTCGTTGGTACTGATGCAGGTTGCCCCAACGTCTCTGGGCTCCCTGTACAACGCAGTCCTCGCAACAGCAAACCGCAGCCGCGGCTGGAAGACCACTGAACGCTCCTTCCTGCGTGGCGAGATCGGCGGGTCCACCCGAATAGCTCAGGACCAAGTTGAGAACACGCTGCTGCGCGGAGAAGCTAAATACTACTCCGTGATCGGAGACCTCTTCATGGGTGAGCAATTCCTAGGACGGCACACCTTCGCAAGCCAGTTCTACCTCGATTTCGGCGAAAAGCTGGACAAGGATCGACAGCTCCTGTTAGGAGCTGACACCGGACTACGGGGCTATGATATAAACACCTTCTCTGGTGACAAACGCTTCGTGCTTAATCTTGAGGAGCGCACTCACTTAGCGGACGACGTTTTCCAGCTCGTAAGCTTGGGGACCGCCGCGTTTGTCGATATCGGCGCAGCAAACTCAAACTCAATCACTGAGCTCTTTTCCGATGACGTCTACAGCGACGTGGGAGTGGGCTTGCGCCTCTGCTTCCCGCGATCCAGCGGCGGCGGCATAGTGCGAATAGACGTCGCCGTTCCCCTGCGCGACGGACCCGACGGGAGCAAAGCTGGGGACCCGCGCATCATTTTCGCGGCCGGCCAGCTCTTCAACGCGCGCCTGCGGAGCGAGATCATTGGCGCGGAGAATGCTGCCGCAAATATCGGCTTCGACCGTTAATCTCCTCCTGTCTGGTCCTGTTCGAATCCGTCCCGACCAGTCCCATTTCCCCACTGGAAGCGGGTATCTTAGGCAGCAGCACTTTGATACATCCCCTCCAGCCGCTTGTGCGGCTCGTATCCCATGGATCAACAATGCGGCGCAGTTCTTCATCGCTATTTGTCACGCTCTCTTACATGCTCCTCGCGACCTGCTGCTCGAATAGCGCCGTCGCCGAGCCAAAGATCCTGGGGACGTTCCAGGCGTTAGCGAACCCAGGGGTTACAGAGCGCCTCTTTCTTTCAGTGGCCACCAAAGAAGGCATTGAGCGCTTTGAGCTTAAGGTCGATTCCCAGCAACAGCTCAGCGCATCCCTTCTTCACCTGCGAGGAGAGAGTCGTCCACGGGGAGGTAGGCGGAATCCCAATGCTGTCGCTGCCAGTCGCATCGGTGACAGCTACATCGTGTTCTTTACCTCTTCTCGCTGGGGTGTTCCCTCCAGTGTCTCGTTCTCCCTGGTCGCCTCAGCGGATGGCCTTCTGCCGGCTCGCGTGCGTGTGAGCCGAAATCCGCAACGGTCCCTACCGTGCGGTAGTCGGCATGCACACCGAGTCGGGCGCGTTGCCTCGCACGAAAAAGGCAGCGGAGGGGTCTCCGCGGCTGGACAGGGCAGCGTTCCCTTTAACCCGCAGAGGGTCCTAGAGGTAGCAACGCGCGCCGACTATGAGTTCTACACGCTCTACGGTGCCAACACGAATGACTACATCGCTGCCACTGTGCACGCCGCCGAGGTGCTGTATGCGGCCCCTCTGGGATTACGGTTACGCCTGGTGAGCCAAAAAGTCCAAACAAGCGGCGCAGCACAGCCTTCGCCGATCGAAGCGAGTTCGCTTCTTACCCAGTTCCAGCAACAGTCCATGGCGGAGACGGAAAACTACGACGTGCTGCACCTCTTCACCGGGCGCGCCCTAGTCAGCCGCACCATCGGAATCGCCTACGTGGGCACTGCCTGCTCAGGTCGAGCGAGGTTTAACATCGGGCTTTCCCGCGCCATTTCGCCGCCGCTTCAGCCCTTGCTGTTTGCCCACGAAATCGCGCACAACTTGGGGAGCTACCACGATTCGGTTCCAAACTCGGTGATGAATCCGGTTCTTTCGGCGAACAACAACGGCTTCTCACAGCTCTCTCTTGCCGCTATGAAGTCGGCGATCAGCTCCCGCATGCGCTGTATCGCCCGGTTGCCCGACCACGATCTGAGCATTTCGCTCGAGGGCACCACTGCTCAGACCTTTTTTGCGGTGATTCGGTCGACCAGCCTACGGGCGGAGCCGTGTACGGTTGGTTTGATGGCACAGGCCCTGCGAAACGGCAGGGGGTTCGGGCCCACGTACCGTGTCGCTTCACGCCAGGTAACTCTAACGCCAGAGCAGAACCCTAATACGGTTACTTTCTCGGCGCCTATGCCCCCGGGCCCAACTGACCCGGCAAACATAGCCCTCTTCTCACGGACCTGGTGCCGATCCCGCACCTACGTCAGTCCGAGTACGGTTCTGCAGGTCGGAGCTTCCGACAACGGCGCGTCTTCGGCCACCCCAGCGGACGAGCGCCAGTGGATGCTTCTTCTGCGCAGCGCCCTTGGTAACTAACGCTGCATCCCCAGCGCATCACCTCCGCTAGTTTTTTTCTAACTTCGTTTGTAAATTGTCATTTACGCGCACAATGCGAGGGTCAGGCGAGGCAAAAAAAAAGCGCCCTCCGACACTCGAAAGCGTCGGAGGGCGCCGTAAGACGCAAAGCGCTGCTTACTTCTTCTTTGAAGCCTTCTTAGTGGTCTTCTTCTTAGCAGCCTTCTTGGTGGTCTTCTTTGCCTTCTTAGTTGCCATTTTTTTTTCTCCAGTGTTGATTGCGGAAGAACTAGTTCTAACCGCTATCTACGTTTGTTAATCGAGCCTCAGCACCTCTCGCGAGCCGGGAAAACCCTCCCCAAAAGTATGCCGTATACCCGAAACTTTTATCCCCTCAACTCTCGCGCCTTACCTCCAATCGTGTAGAAGACACTGCGCAAATTACTTGAGGGACTGTCTGCTTTGCCTTATCGGAAGATAAGATGCATCGCTTGACAATTCTTCTCTACGAATGCTGCAAGATTTTTCGAGACAAGGGAAGAGCTTTCTCACCTCGCCGCGGATCCTCGCAGCTCGCGATAGCACCGGAGGGGACAACTACTACCTTCCTCCACCGCCAAGCTACCGACCAACCTTCCTTCAACATCACCGCCTCGTATCCTACTTCACGAAGCTGGTGCCTGCTCCTTGCCCGGACAAGCATCGCTCACCCTTGGTTTGGTCGCTCACTCACTGCCGACTGCGACTCTTAATGAGGGCCGCTAGATTTTCTGCAGTCAGTGAGAGACCGAGCACTGAAAAAATGGTGACACCCAACGAACGTGTTGGCAAGTACTTATTTGATGTTGCTCTGCACCGGAAAGGTTGCGCGTCATGCTCTCGACGATCCCTGCGGGGCGAGATCTGCTGTCCATCGACCTCTATCGATCAGCATCAATCGCTCTCCACTGAAGAGATTCGCGGTTACACTAACCTGCTCCGAAGAGATCATGATGTCGGTGTGCACTGAGCTGGAATTACAGCCGATATCAGCACATTCGACGTCACTCATGCCTGCGCCCCCGCGCAGACACCCCTTGTACGCCGACCCAACCGCGATGTGGCAGGCCGCATTCTCGTCGAACAATATCTCCTCGAATACCAAACCGCTCTGGAACACTGGCGAATCGGTGCCGACTAGTGCCACTTCTCCCAGCTTCTTCGCGCCCGCATCACTCTCCAAGTATGAGCGCAGGGCGTCCCCTCCCGCGCGACACTCAAAATGCGAGATTTCACCATTCGTGAAGGTGAGCGTTAAGTCGCGGACCAAGGTGCCATTGACCAGAAAGGGCCTCGTGGCAGCGACGGTTCCACGGGTCGCTCGCCAATCAGGCGTCGTAAAGCACTCCTCAGTCGGCAGGTTCGGCTCGAAGCTATGTCCAGTCGGGGCGAGGTCTGAACCCCCCTTAAAGAGCGCCAGCTCCGATAGCCCGACGACTAGGTCAGTACCAGGCCCCTCAAAGTGCAGCTCCTTGATCTTCAGCTCTGTCAGCCGCCGCGCACGGGCGTGCAGCAGCTTGTTGTGCGCCTCCCACAGCTCAAGAAAGTTCGGGCGGTCGACCCGACAGATGCGAAAGATCTCACCCCACAGCCGAGCCTCGGCATCGCGGGGAGAGAGGCTGGGGAAGAGCCGTGCAGCCCAGCCCGGGGTAGCTGCGGCGACTACACACCAGTGCACCTTTGAGCGCTCAATACCCTCGTTGTAGAAGTACTTCGCCGCTTGGTAGGCGGATTTGCGAACCTCGTTCACCGACTGTGTGGGGAGGTCTGCAAGGTAGGTTGGAAACTCTGGGCCCAGCACCTTGAGGTTAGCCGCTCCAGAGTCCACTAGCTCCCGGAACTTAGCTGAGTAGAAGCCGGGTGTGCTCCGTAGGAACTGCGGCTGGGACTCCTGGATCCTGATGCGCTGCAGCAGTGGATCCGAGAGTTCAACGTGCACGAAGCCGGCGCCGCGGCGATACAGCTCGCGCAGCAGCCGCTGGTAGAGTGGGCGGTGGTAGCTCTCCCCCATTACCTGGACGAGCTGCCCCGGCTGCACGTTGAGACCGTGAGCGGCTATCAGTGTTGCGTATCGGTCAAGCTGGGGAGCAAGGTCGGGAAAGAAAGGTGATGCGATCTCAGTCATGTGCGATTCCACTTGGTAGCGTTGTAGAGCCCACAGGGCTTGTAACACGGCAGCGAGCCTGGATGGCAGCCACCTTAGAAGGGGGTAACACTCCTCAGGAGCCTGGCGCAGCGAGTTGAGTCGCTCGCACCTGCCCCCGCTCCTGCCGACCAACGGAAACGAATTGAATCGCTCGCACTCGAGGCGGACGCGGTCAACCCCCGTACGCCTGCCGGAACCCGTAACCTAACCCGTGCAGTGCCATCGCTTAGGTTGAACGGCACCGTACTTCGGCAGGTGCGGGAGTTAACCCTGAACGTCACCGGGACACTACCCGACCCCGACCCGTAGAGAGCCACCTGTGCCGGCACACTTAAACGGCCGGCACCGGTTTGGCTGATGACCACCCCTGTGATTACGGGCTCTGAGTCTCCATCCTGGGGCGGTGGCGCGACCGCACAGCTCGTGGTCATCCCCGCCCCCAAAGCCAGTGCCTCGCTTGAGGATGAAGTCAGGGCGGTCTGGGTGGCAGCCAGGTCAAGAACCGAGAAGAACGTTGAGAGTGCCCCGGTCACTCCGACCAGCGCGCGGCCGTCGGTCGGGGTCGATTCGAATGGATTACCGAGAACCTGATTCTTGAGAGCGTAATTGAGCCCATCCGAACCGAAGTGCGCGGACGATGAATAGGTACCATCTGCGCGTATCGTCAAACGAACAGTGATGACCCCCTGACCCGGGAGTCCGTAGTGTTCGGACCTCCACATCACCGTTACCTTGTTATCCGAGACAGCTACCCTGACGCCCTGATCCGCCGCTCGGGGAATGAGGTCAGTGTGCAGCGCCGCGATAGAGTTTTTCGGCGCCTTAGCGCTCACAACGTAATCAAGCCCCAGCGGCGACTTGGTGTAGACGATCCCGTTGGGCGAGAGCCAGATTCTGTTGACGCTCTCCCGGAAGAACTGGAAGGAGAACGGCAGGTCAATTTGGTAGAAGCTCCCTTCATCAGTCTGGTTGACGATCGGGGCCTCATCGGCTGCCGTGTCCACTTCGCCGCCCGCAAGCAGGTTAGCCGACTGGAAGCTGTACCCGCACGGAACCTGGTTCGGGGGCAGGGACGGCAGGGGCGCTGTTTCGTTGTAGAGCATCCGTGCGACGTTTAGAGTTCGTTGAGTTCGCACAAGAGACACCCCGGTGGGTATGTCGACCAGGGATGCCCTGGTCACCCCAGAGAGGTACAACCGGTCTACAGCCTCGAGGTAGCTAAGCCCTGGCTCCCGACCCAGCAAGAGCGCGAGCGCTCCGGCTACGTGCGGCGTTGCCATCGACGTACCCGATAACTTGCCGTACTGCGAAGTCGGCATGGTGCTGCGAATATCGACTCCCGGCGCGGCGATATCAACCGTCGTGGCGCCGTAATTGGAAAAGGTCGCAAGGTTGTGCGAGCTGTCGATAGCGGCGACCGACACGACATTGTCCACATCGTATCCTGATGGGTAGCTCGGTTCTGAGTCAGTGTCTACACTGGAGTTTCCAGCCGCCGCCACGAAGATGATCCCCGCATTTCGGGCGCGTTTGATAGCATTCTCCAATGCGGCCGAGTAACCTCCGCCGCCCCACGAATTGTTCGAAACCCGGACGTTCACCCCGTAGTCGTTCTTCATCATGGTAGCGTAGTCGATCGCCCGGATCGCGTCAGATAGGCTGCCGCTGCCAGTTGACGAGAGGAACTTGAGCGCCATCATCTTCACGCGCTGATTGACCCCCACGACGCCTATTCCATTGTTGCCCACAGCGCCGATGGTTCCTGCTACGTGTGTCCCGTGGTAGTGGTCATCCAGCGGATTTCCAGGCTGTGCCGCGCCAGTTCGAGCATTAATTCCGTACAGGTCGTCGACGTATCCGTTACCATCGTCGTCAACCCCGTTGCTCGCGATCTCTCCCGGATTTCTCCACATGTTCGCGGCCAGGTCCGGGTGATTGTAGTCTATCCCTGTGTCGATCACCGCCACAACGATCGAGCTTGACCCGGTGAAGAGGTCCCAAGCCCGCGGCGCATTGATTCCGCTCGCTTCGCTCAGACCCCACAGTTGCGACAGCTGGGGGTCGTTGGGAACAGCCAGGGCCCGGACAACAAAGTTGGGGGAGCAGCTCTCGGCTCGCCCCTCGGCAAGGATCGCCTTACAGAGGTCGTGCTCGGCTCGGTACGGCACAGAGCCATCTGCAGCAGCTGTCGCCGCGCGCATCACGCCGTTACCGGGAGCCCGCACGACTAGGGCCTCGCCGTTCAGCACGTCAGCAACACCAACCATCGAGGATGAAAAGTTTGGGCTCGAAGCGGCAGCTGTAACGCTCTTGCCTGACGCACGCGCAGGCAGCGTCACAATGTACTCGCCAGGCACCACCCGCAGCTCTTGCGCTGCAGACTCGGACCAGTCAACGCCGCACGCAAAAGCTGCTGCGCTGACCAGAAGCGTCTGCCGCACCCGCTGGGCGGCTCTGCACAGGGCCTGACACATAGTGCTCTTCCCGGCTGCCGATTCCCAATTGGAATCTACAGAAAAGTCTATCGGCGCAACTTGCGCCGGGCTTTAGTGGGGAACCCTATTCAGAGTAGAAAGTAACGTCCTAGTATCAAGACGTTGCACCAACGGTATGGGCTAGTTGGTAGTTTTTCGCAGGCCCTTGATGCCCGCAGCTCAGATGCCCGGAGTCAAAGCACCCTTGCGCTTAGTTCGCTACCACGGCTGGGAGTAGGGATACTTCAAGCTTCCCATCGCGGATGAAGCGCGCAAGGTTCCCCGCATTCAGCGCCGCCTGGTCTTTTGATGCCTCGGGAGCAGCCACGCAGCGCACTGAGTAGTGAAAGCCGTCAGGTATTGTCTCACGCCACACCTCGTACACGTAGCCACCGTGCACCGGTGGGCTCGCTAGGCCCCAACGCGAACCAACAACCTTGGTGATCGGCCGCACCGGCGCGCGCTGTGGATCGACGTAGCTCTCAAGGAAAAGGTGCGTTCGCTCCCATGCGTAGCGATCTTGCTCGATCGTAACGTCAAAGTCGGTCGGGCTCTGAAGGACCTCGCTACGCGCCAAGTCCTCGGTGGTGGCGGCGACCTCGAGTCCATGTTGAGAGGCTCCGACCACGTCGGCGATCGAGCCCTTCGGACTTACCCCCATGCTGCACGCATTGAGCTGAAGGATATTGATCTGGAAGATAACGACCACTGGTAACAGGCGTGGCTTACTCATAGTTCACCTGGTCACGTACTGAGAAAGGGACAGTCTCCTGCTTCCCGGCCTGCCAGGCAAGAAGCTTGATAGCCGTTCTGCCACGTCACAGTCAGGTAACTGTGTTTCTCTTCTCGGCTCGGAGCCCGAGCATAAAAAAAGCCGACGTTGGCTGACCCAACGCCGGCTTCTTATTTGCGCCGCAACGCCCCGGATCTAGCTGAACGAGCTACCGCAACCACAGGTGCGCTTCGCGTTCGGGTTCTTGAACTGAAAACCCGTGCCGTGAAGACCAGTCACGTAGTCAACAACCGTACCACGTAGGTAACCAGCGCTCACTGGGTCAACAACGACCTTCACGCCCTCAAACTCCATGGCGATGTCGCCCATCCGCTCTTCTTTATCGAAATCGAGCCCGTACTGGTAACCAGAGCAGCCGCCACCAACCACTGACACTCGCAAGAAGTCCCCCGGCTCGCCCTCTTCCTTCAGCGCCTTAGAAACCGCATCCGCAGCCGCTGCGGTGAAGAGAACTGGCCTCTCATCTGTGCCGGTGAACGCTTCAGTAGCTTCTAGAGTTTGCTCCGGAGCAACATTCTTCGGACCGCAGCCGCTACCACAAGATGAACTTCCACATGAACCCATAACACTTCCTCTCAGTTTGGATTTCCCGAGGCTCGCCGTTCCACCCCACTGATGGGGGAAAATCACGGGGTGCCTCTAGCCGCCAGGACTTTTATGACCGGACCACCAATAACCTCCCCAGTATACTGAAAATCCGACGATTGTCACAAGCAAACAGCCGACCCCGAGCCCGTCTCCCTGCCTAGTTAGCGGCACAAATTCGCAAAACGAGCAGAAATTGCCGGTTTCGAGCGCCCTCAAGCGGCGACTCCGCGCTCATGCTGGACCGGGAAAGTGCCGAAAGATCCTCTGAGGGGAAGGGCTCCTAACTTTTCCGCTGCTCCGCCGTTCCTTCCCCCTTTTGCGTTACTGACCAACGAGGACCCGCCATGCCGCAGAGGCCACTGGCTGAACTAAGAAAGGGACCCTTGAGTTCGCTACTCTCAGCGCTCTCCGTCGGCATCCTGCTGTACGTGGGGATCGCGGCTGCCGACCCCAAATCATCCGACCAACGGGCGCGCTTCATTGCCCCCACCGACGAGGACTCCCCGCTGCGCTTTACTCCGCTCGACCTCGCAGATGGAAGCAAGCTCACCCTTATCTCTCCCTCGCGCTGGAGCGACCTCGCGGAGGAGCTGGTGGTCTCCCTCAACCGAACGCACAATGAGTACACCGACCGCTTTGAACGAATTCCTGCCTTCAGCACCGCCATCCGCCTGATGGATGAGGACGCCTTCTACGAGCTAACAGGAGCACCCACCTGGACTAACGCCATGTTCTTCCGTGGAGAGATTATTATCCCGCTATCGAATACCAAGCCGATCGACATCGACAACCTCGACCGCTCAGTGCGGCACGAGTTCACGCATGCAATCCTGTCGTCGATGTCTGGGGGGCAGATTCCTGGCTGGCTCGATGAAGGCATCGCACAGTGGGCTGAGGGACAAGAGCATCCCGCTCTGCGCAAAGCTCTCAAGAGCTGGCTCAAGCACCACAATCCGGTGCCGCTCGGCCGATTGCAGGGTGGCTTCACTAAGCTGGAACCGACGATGGTTCCAGCCGCATATGCCCAATCTCTCCTCGCCTCTAAGGCTATGATCAAGGCCTTCGGCTTCGAACGGATCGGAGATTACCTCACATCGCTACGCAAAGGAGTGGATAGCCCGACCGCCTTCGAGTCTGCGTTCGGGCTGACCCTAGAGGATTTCGAGGAGAAGCTTGGCGAGAGTTTACAGACCTGGGCAAAGCTTCCAGACTCACCCGAAGAAGCAGCGGTCGAACCGCAGAGCGTCGAGTAGCCGCCGCTGCTGCCGCAAGCTCTTTTACCAAATCGCCCAGCCAACTACCGCGCTCTGCCCCCTCACCCTGCGTCAACCACATCGTCCACATCGGAAACTTGTTGGGCACTCTTCCCAGCGGCATTCTCATCCCGCCCTCTTCAGTGTACGATTCACTTTCTGAACGGGTGTATGGGGAATTTTGGCGATAACGGAGAGCTTACGTGAGCAGCGAAGAGCAGAGAGAGCTTAGCAGTGGATTGGCGCAACTCGGCGTCCCGGCCAGCGCCGATCAGGTAGCGGCTCTGCTGCGCTTCCTCGCACTCCTTGACGAGACGAATCGCTCATTCAACCTCACCCGGATTGCTCGCGCCGATTTTGTTAAGCTGCACCTCTTAGACTCGTTGGCGGCTCTCCCTGCCCTCCCGACCGCACGAGACCTCGCCATTATCGACATCGGCACAGGCGCGGGCTTTCCCGGAGTTCCTATCGCCGCTTTACGCCCCGACGCCCGCGTAACGCTCCTGGACTCCACCGGCAAAAAGGTGCGCTTTGCGAGTGAGGCTGCAGCCTCCTCTGGAATCGAAAACGTCTCGGGTCTCCACGCGCGAGCTGAGAGGATCGCGCACGACCCCGCGCACCGCGAGCGGTACGACGTCGTCACGTCGCGGGCTGTAGCTCCCTACCCCGTGCTCATTGAATGGATGCTCCCGCTTGTAAAGCCCGGCGGCGTTGCAGTCGCGCTGAAGGGCGCTGGTTACGAGCAAGAGATGGAGGGGCACGAGAAGCTGTTAAAAGCTCTGGGGGGCGGGGCGCCCCGTATCTTGACGGTGCGAATTCCCGGAAGCGAGATTGAGCGGCACATTATCTCGATCCCTAAGCTGTCTCCGACCGAGAAACGGCTGCCGCGTCCCTAGGAGGGCGCACCAGGTTCGAGAGGGCATACCTTACGCGGCGCGAGCTGGAACGAATGGTGACTGCTTCGATGCGCGAGAGCGCGGCCGGCGGCGGTGGATCGCTTTACGGTTCATGATCCGCTGCTCGACCTCATCATCGGAATCATCGTCGAACGACGGGCGCTGGCCAAGGTCATCCTGGTTCATCGCGCCACGCAGCTCGTCGTACAGCGTCTCTAGAGCCTTCTTCTTGACACGTGAGATGTGGCAGCGGCTGTATCCGAGGGAAGCTGCGATATCCATGATCTGCTGCTCCTGGATGAAGATGCGCTTTATGATCTCCTGCTCAAGGGCGTCGAGCTTCTCGCAAGCCAGTGAGCTCTGGCCGTGAAGCTGCTTCTTCCACAGCGCCTCATCTGGCTGCGGAGCGTCCTGACTTGAAATTGCCTCGGCGATCTCCGCCGAGTTTAGGCCCCGCAGGCTCAGCTCGCCCATCAGGTCTCCACTGAGTGGAGTGCCCTCGCCCTCAGCGAGCAGGCTTGACGGGAGAGATGCCGAAGCGGCCGCCGCGGCGACCGAACGAACGAGGTTGCCTTTTAGGTGGTAAAACAGGAAGGTCATAAAGCTTGCACCCTTTGACGGGTTGAAGCGCTTTACAGCTTCACACAGGGAGAGATCGACTAGGCTGTCTACCTCGTCGAGGTCCATGCGGGCGTGCCAGCGGCGCAGGATGCTGCGGCCGAGTTTGCGTGCCTTGAGCCGATATTTCAGGATGAGCGCCTCTTGCTGAAGCGGTGTTGGCGACCCGTCACCCTTCAGCGTCGGCTTTACCAGTCGCAGCTTTGCTTTCGACGAACGCGTAGCTGCCTTAGCACCACCACGTGCGCGAGCCTTCTCTCTCTTCGAAATCTCTCTGACTGAAGCCACTCCCATTGTGCTGCCCTCGTTTTTCTGAGTAGAAACAAAACCTTTCCGCCGCGTTTTTAGCTTTCCTACGGCGTTCTCCCCCTTATCCATCCCCGTGCTAAAACTGCTTCTGAAAAAGTTAAGTATTTGGAACTGCTAGCTTCTGGGCTATCCTGGGTGTAAGTGACTGCTGGCAACTAAAGGTTTTAGCCAGTGCTTGCCGATAGTTATGGTAGGGGGAGGGCAGGAAGCTCGGTGGTTAATCCACCGAGAGTGCCTGCCGAAAGGATTCGAGACTGGACGTGGCCGAGAGAAAAACCCTAACAGAAGAAGAAGCTAACAACCTGGTCGTAGAGCACCACGGTTGGGCCGAAAGTATCGCCCGCAGCGTGGCGCGAGCATGGAGTCTAGATTGGCGACTGGATGGTCTCGATGGCGCCGCGATGGAAGCGCTGATCTTCTGTTCGCGCCGCTTCGACCCTACCCGCGGAATTCCATTTAAGGGGTACGCGCGCAAGCGAATTCACGAGGCATCGACGGATGCCGCCAGAAAATCTAAGGGCTGGACCCGCAACACAGCGAGCAAAACCGCGGTAGAGGCTAAGGCACGAGAGATCTCAGCAGAGTTGTACGGAGTCTTCCCGGAAATGCGCGACGGGCGCCTGCCTGTTTCAGAGTCTTCTGGAAACGAAGACGCAGACATGAGAGCAGCGGTCAGGGAACTCCTCGTTGGAGCCAGCATCGTTGCCACTCGGCAAGCTGTCTCGAGCGATCCGCTGCCCGATGACCTAATCGATTACCGGCGCATGGTGGGGGTCATGGCGGCTCTTGAGCCGGTGCACCAGTGGCTCCTCTACAAGGTGTACTGGGATGGTCTCTCACTGCGCACCGTCGCCACCGAGTGGGAGACAGATGGACTTAACGTGATGCGAGAGCACAAAGTTCTGATTGCGTACCTGCAGAAGAGCATGGCGCAGGGGAAAGCCGCGCCCACGCCGAAGATCCGGCCTGGTCTCAGGCCCCTCATGGCGAAGCTCAAGGGAGATGGCTCGAAGGGGCCATTCACCGACGCGTTGCGGAAAGCATCAGGATAACAGATAACCGGCGAAGCGAGGCCATCAGATGGGCAAAAATAAAGACGACAAGAAAGTTGGTGCAGTCGGCTCCTCCGGGTCGACCAAGGGCGTCAAAGGCACTGAGTCAGTATCCGAAGTTGAGAAGGTCAAAGGTGCGACGTCTGTCAAAGGCGTGTCCGGCGTTTCACGGGTAGGAGGAGCTGGCGCGCTTGGGTCCATCACTCTCGAACAGCGAGACAAGCTGATGAGCCTCGTCTCGGAGGAGGCTGAGAAGCTCGCCGCCCAGGGAGTTATTCCAAAGAACCAGCGCGCCATCGTAGAGCAGGCGGTTAAGATGGTCATCGACGCCTCCCTCATTGAGTCAGCAGAGCCCCCGAAAAAGAAGTAGCACGTTCTCGTGCTCTCTTTTGCCGTTCCGTCAAGTTGCTCCATCAGATACGATCGTGCCATGACGGTAGCTCCGAAGCTAAACACAGACACACTTGACCCGCACCACAAGGCGCTCCACATAAACCTCGACCAGCAGCGCTACGGCACGATCGCAGAGATCGGAGCCGGGCAGGAGATCGCGAGCTGGTTCTTCCGTGTCGGTGCTGCCTCCGGCACGATCGCCAAGTCTATGTCAGCGTACGACATGCTCGTGAGCGACAGTATTTACGGCAAAGCCTCTCGCTACGTCTCTAAAGAGCGCCTCATCTCGATGCTCTCACACGAGTTCAGTCTGCTGGTCGAACGGCTTGGACCCTCACGCGGTGCTGAGACCGGGTTCTTTACAATCGCCGACACGGTATCCGCACGAAACTTCGCCGGAACTAACGAGAGCCACGGATGGATGGGGATCCGCTTCCAGGGTAGCCCCAAAGCCGAACCAAGCCAGATACTCCTGCACGTAAACATGACCGACGAAGACTCGGTTCGGCAGTCAGAAGCTTTAGGTGTCTTGGGAGTCAACCTCGCCTACGGAGCCTTCTACCTCAGCGACGACATCAACGCCCTACTCCCTAGCCTGCTCGACTCCCTTGCTGGGGGTAGAGTAGAGGTTGACTACGTCGAGCTTTCCGGACCGCTTTTCGCAGGGCTTGACCCGCGACTGGTTACCATCGCGCTGCTGCGCAAGGGGCTCGCCAACGCTATCCTGTTCGACTCCGACCAGCAGCCTCTTCCGCCAACGGAGTTCTTCCACAAGCGCCCGATCCTGCTTGAGCGCGGCTCCTTCCGGGCCCTGCACCACATGTTTCCTGACCTAGCGCAGCAGTGCAATGCCAAGCTCCAGTCCTTCGGAGAGGGCGCAGAGAAAGACGCTGCCTACGTTCTTGAGCTCTCGCTCAACAACATCTTGCGCACGCAACAGTCAACTGATGATGAAGTGCTTGACGTCGTCGAGCAGCTCTCGAAGCAGCATCACAATATCTTGGTTAGCACCTACTCGCAGTTCTTTCACCTGACTCAGTACCTGCGCCGGTACTCGACCTCGCCCTTCGGCTTTGTGGTCAGCTCTGCCCTCCTGCCGCTGCTGCTTGAGGATGACCGCTACGCCCTGCTCAGTGGCGGAGTGCTCGAAGCCTCCGCCCGCCTCTTTCAGCAGCAGGTTCACCTGCTCGTGTACCCGGTAGAATCCAAGCTCTTCTCTTCGTACCTAGAGCTTGTGAACTTCGACACCAGCCGCATCTCCTTCCCGGCAGCCGGAATGGTGCGCGCTGACAATCTTTCGCTAGCACACGTCAACCAGCACCTCTACCGCTACCTGGTAGAGTCAAAAATTATTGTTGATGTGGATGTGGACGAGTCGTTTGCAACGCCGTCGTGAGCGGGCGCTTTAGCTCTCCGTCACGACGAGCGTCTGTAGACCGTAGCCGCTCAGCGACGTGAGGCCGAACGAGGCTGAAAGCTGCAACGAGGAGCCTCGTGCCCGCCCGCCCCTGCGGTACAGCTCGAATTCGTACGAGGTATTCCCCTGGGTGGTACACGAGAGCTTGAGGGGGCGCAGATCAATCTCGCGCGTGAGGGTGGCCGTCGAAAGATCCCTTGGGAGCGGCACTCCGGCTTCACGCAGGACCGAGCTTGCACCTTCGACGAGCACCAGGTGCAGGGCCGAGGGTCCTACTACTCCGTGTGTCCGGATAGAGAGTGTCATGTGGCGCAGCGCCTCGTCGGCGCATTCCGGCGCAAGCCACGGCCGGAGCGAGAAGCCTCCTCCTCGGTCCGGGTCAAACTCCAGCGTGAGGCGAGCATTGCCTTGACCGAACCGCTCCCAAACGCAGCCACCTCGCGCCTCAATCACCGCGTCCGGCAATCCTTCGGTTAGCCAAGCGATATCGGGAAGGAGCGTTTCTCCTGTCTCGGGACACGAACTCTCTATCCAGAGCACACTAGCGCCGACCTCGTTCTTGAACGCCGGGCTACACCGAACCAGTATCTGCGGAAGCGCTATCGACTCCTCTTCCGGCACATCACCCGCTGAGAGGGGGCTTATTGGGGCGAGGCAGGCTTCCCTCAAGCCACCGAGCAGCGCCGAAAGGACCTCGCGTTCCGCCGGGGAGAGTTCGGCGCGACGCAGGCCGAATGTCGCCGCGAAGGCATCGTCGGCTGAATCAAAACACCCAACTTGAACTGGAAGCTCGACGCTCTCAACCTCTGGCACCGAAAGCGTGTCAAAAGAAACAGGTTGCGGAGCGGTCGAAGTGACCGCCGAAACAACCACCGTTAGAGAGCTTATCTCTGGCTGCGCAGGCCCCTGCCGCGAGTTGGTCGGCTGCCGATCCATGCAAACTACCCTGTATGTGTTAGCTCTTGCCGCCCTTAAGGTACGAATCCAGATCCCCAAGCTTAATCGCCTGGGCAAACTTCTTGAGCGAAGCCGCATTAATCGACTCGCCGTTTGCCTGTAGCTGAAGAATTCCTCCGCTCTCAAGCAACACCGTTAGCTCTGGCGATCCTCCGGAGGTATCGAGTGTCGCGGTGCGGCCATCGATCCGGAACTGCTCTTTGCCCGGCTGAGTGCCGCCCATCATCATCCCCATCTTTGCGAGGCCAGCGAGCCCGCCCATGCCGTCTGCTCCCGCAGCACCCGCAATGCTGAGGCGAATGCTGTCGTCGCCTTTCACGTACTGACGCTCGATGCTCGAGAAGCCCATCGCTGACTGAAACTGCGGCTCCTCCCCAGTGAAGCCATCGATGCTGCCTGGAAGCAGCTCAGCGAGCCGCTGTTGGTGCATCTTCTCGAGCTCCTTCTGCGCCCACTGCAGCTCCTCCATTGCCTTAGGGAAGTTTTTTTGTTGAGCGTACTCCTCAACTTTTTTGAATACCTCGTGGATATCCTCAGCGCTTGCCGGAACGGCGAGAATAAAAGCGCACGAGAAAATAAGGCCCAATACACGTTTCATGGCTAAGTCCTCCGGATACACAGGCTCGGTCGGAGAATAGTGCCGGCAGGGATGGATCGCAATTATTTTCGAACCAGGAAGCCTGCCCTTGAGTGACACGCCCATACTCTCGATTCCGGCAATATTTGGGAAGAAACTTGGAGAGCCTCTGTCAGGCTCAATCGAGCGGCAACAGGCGGCCAGATGCCAAACCCCTGGTTACGCTTTAAAATCACGTGGGCACCAGAGGCGCAGCAGGCATCCCCGTTTAGGGGGAAATTCACAAAGAGAGCAGCGAGGGCAGCGAGAGAGCCCCTCTCTGCCCCCTCGCTGCCCTCGCTGCTCTCTTTGTCAAAAAATATTCCTGATGACCCCGCGATTATGTACGCGCAAGCGGGCCGAAACAGCGGCAGCCCCTGCAGCTACTCACGGTTTTGGTAACGGGCGAGCTGCATCTTGTACAGCCGGGTTACGTTCGGATTAGAGACCTGCCCCTGCTCGATCCGGTCACCGACTTCACCAAGGTAGGTGCCGGCCATACTCGAGTCTTTGAGAGCGAGAGCGGAGATAACCACAAAAAGCATCGCCTCAACGCAGTCGGGCTCAAGGCGCAGGGCTGACGTGGCCGCGGCGACCACTCCCTCGTAGTCGAGCTGTGTTCCACGCAGAAAGGCGGTCCCGAGCCAGGCTGGAGCAAAATCCGGCGCAACCTCGTTAAGGCCAGACATAATGTCTTCGGCACGCTTGTGTTGGCCGGTCTCGAGCCACAGTTTTCCAAGCTCGTACAAATCGACTACTTCTTCTCTTGAGTAACTACGCCGCGGGAGATCCGTTGGCTTGCGCGAAGGAAGGTCCATTACTCACCCCCTCCGCTCTTGGCCGAGAGCCAATCGAGAACTTGCCGCAGCATCGCCTCCTCACAGGCAAGACGACGCTCAATCTCCTTACTACCGCCCTGCTCGCGGAGCTGCAGCACCTTCTCTTGACGGGCAAAGAGAGAAGATACCATCCCTTCGAGGCGCGAAACCGAGCCGCACGATGGCAGGAGCGAGAGCAGAGGCGACAGGGAAAATGGATCCGGGGGACTCCCGATGGTTGTGGACATAGCTGCGAGGCGAAAAAATTGATCCGAGAGCGCGCGCCTTTTTGGGCCCCAATGACCGCCCTCACTCGGTCTTTCTAGCACCTTGCTGCAAATTGCACTACTACTCGCGCACACCCTTCCGGGACCGGTGAAGCCAGAGAAAACGCGCCCTGGTGACCGGTGTCACTATCACCGCCACCCCAACCGCTCCAAGGGCAACTACTTTGGCAAGCCTCAAGGCCAGCCGGCCAAGGCTAGCTCCCAGAGAAGCTGCGTCAGTGGTCCTGAGCAACAGGAACAGCTCGCCCGCGAATGCGTAGGCGAGCAAAGAGCCCACCGAGGCGCCAAGCACCCCACTCGCCAGGGTTATACACACGCTCTCTCGCCGCACGGGGCGAATCTTGAGTGAGAGAAAACCTGCGGATAGCGTGAAGCCGTTGAAGGCCAAAGTAACGACAAGCGTTGCCGCAACGGTAACTGCGCACAGCACGACTGCCGCGAGCCCTACTCTTCGCGCCAGTTCAATCATCGCCGGCAGCGTCTCCGGCGCTGGCGCCGATGTAACCCATTCCCAACCGGCTACACTTGAGCCAAGCAGCGCTGCCAGGACGACGGACCGAGTAGCTAGCGGCGAGCTAAATACTACCCCTCTTGCCTTAAGCTCCTGCAGCTCCTCTTTTCCGGCGAATGCGCTCTCAGCCATACCCTACCGCACCAGGAGCTGCTTAAGGTGCAACAGCCTCTCCACAGCGCTCTCCTCGAGCAGGACCCAGGCGGCGCCTACTATTGCGCATGAAGCCACACACCGGGCGCTGCGCAGGGTCGATTCCTGACCGGGCCCACTCCAGCCCGCAAAGATGAAGCGCAGGGGCAGCTCTAACACCAACACGACAGCCATCACCGAAATTAAGGAAAGCCCCCACACAAGCGCAAGCTCGCGCGCTGCAATCAGCAGATTAGCCGAATCAGCTCCCAGCCAAGCCGAAGACGAAAAGAGCGACAGGTAATCCCTAGACGAGAAGAGCATGAGGAGCGTAACCAGCGCGGCCGCCAGCCCAGCCGGTCGGGTGTCCGCATTAGGAAAGCACCATCGGTAGAGCATGCTCAGGGAAGCTGCGGCTGCGACGGCCGGGAGCATGATGGCAAACGCGCCAGAGAACGCTGACTGCGGCGAGCCAGCCACCACGAACGAAAGGCTGAGAGCGATGCTCATCAGGAGAACGGGTCCGAAGACGGGAAGGAGCGCGGCAAGCATCCTACCTCAGCGCCATCTGCATCAGCTCGGCAAACGCACTCGCGAAAGATGCCCCAAAAACGAGGACCACCCCAGCCAGCGCAAGCGCGCGCAGCGCATACTGGAGGCCATCTTCACGCACTCCCATCATACCCTGGAGCAACCCTGACAGAAGGCCAACTGCAGGAATAAGAAGCGTCGGCACTAGCACCACGACCAGCACCTTGGTGCCCTGCTGCCAGAGACTCGAAATCTCTTGATGCACTAAGCACCTCCAGCGAGAAGCTTGGCACCCAGCAGCCCCCAACCATCGATAGCGAGGAACAGGAGGAGCTTGAGAGGCAGCGAGACAACCTGCGCTCCGATCTGCTGAATACCGAGCAGCGAGAGCACATGCACAACAACGAGGTCCAGGAGAACAAACGGAATAAGCAGCATGACGCCGAGGACGAGCGCCGACTTAAGCTGCGAGAGGGTGTATGCAGGCAGCAAGCGGCCCAGATCGCTCTTGAGCGACTCTGGCGTGAGAGAAGTATCTGCTCCGTAAAGCCCCTTCACAATCTGCGGGTCGAGGCTCGCTGCCATCGTCGGCACAAGCGAGGTGCGCAACGCCACAGTATCCGCCGGGGCACCCGACACGATCGCAACCGCGGCACCAGACTCCCTGACTTCTTTCGGGAGCGTCGCAAAAGCGAGCCCAAGCGCAGCGACAAGCGTCACCACCCCAAGCTCAAAACCGACCAGCCCTGCCCCGTAGCGAAACACAGAAAGGACCGTCGCGAACTTGACGAATTGGCTAAAGAGCAGCAGGGCTACAAGTGCCCCGAAAAAAGAGCTGTCCATCCCCGGAGCATAGCCCCAGGAAAGCCGAGGCTGCTAGCGGCAAAATTCTTAGTTACCAGGGCCGCAGGGTAACAGATGACATGCTAGAGATCGCCGCGCCTGGCTGAACATAAACAACCTCTTCAAGCTGATCTCCCCACACTTCTACGGTGTGGCGCGAGTGCCTGTTCCACTGAAAGTCCGCTAGGCTAACGATATCGATTTGACCGTACTCACGGTCCTTGAACTCTGCGATGACCTCTTTGGTTTTGCCGTCACGGAAACGGCCCTCGAATGCGGTTAAGCCGTTATCGAGCTGTCCAGCAAGGATGTAGCCGATGGCGTTGAGCCAAACCTTGGTAGGCACGACCTCCACGATAGCAAGCTCTACAATAAGCGTGTCATCGCCCGGTGTATCGACCACCGTATGCTTATTCTTGTCGTCGTCGGCGAACTGACCTTTAACTTTATTCCGGAAGTACTCTCCTAGCTCCTCGGCCTGGGATTGCTGGTCGCCGGGAGCGATATTCGCCTTATCCCACCAATCGAGATTGAGCAGGTGCGTTGTGTCAACCGGAGCGATGTAGACCGTCTGAAATTTTGAGAAGTCTACCCCCTCCTTGAACCAAACTGCGTCGAATGGGAGCTTGTCGTCTTGGCGCAAAACTTCCGGATTCTGAATGAAGCCCGCATCTGGGGCAGGACCGGCCTTACAGCCGACAGCAGAGAGAGCGACAAGCGATAGAGAAAGCGCGATGAGTTTGCGTGCACAGCTTCCGCGAAGGGTGGTTGAAAAAGGGAACATTCGACCTCCTGAATTGACCTACAAGATTGCCGGGGGACCATCGGGGCACCCGTCGACTCACGATTAGCTACCACACAGCACGGCAAGGGTCGAGGCGCTCGTTACAGGGGCAGCTTGCTATCGATAGCGGGGCAGGAAATGGACCTTGTAGGTACTGACGGGTAGGGCAATCCAACCTGAAAGCGTCGAGCCGTCGACAGGTTACGGCGGAGGGCCTACAGCACCTCGATGGCGAAGCGCCCCTCGTAGACGCACAGCCTCGCCTTGCCAACCACCTCTTGGTTAATAACAAGCGAAACATTTTCGCTGACCGGTGTTTGGGTGAGCAAAACCGCTCCCGCCTGCCCGAACTCCGCTAGTTGGGGCCCTTCCAGCGCAACACTACCGAGCTCAACTGAGAGCCGGGTCGTTCCCTCAGGGACTGCCGGCGCGGCGATCGCTCCCGGAGCCACTTCACAGCCAAAGAATCCGTCAACGTTGACCATCCTGCCCGGCATCCAAGCTTTGCCGCCGACCCGCACTGTGAGCGTATCGGAAGCCCGCACCTCAAGATCGATCACGGTTCCTGCCTTGAGATACTCCGAGAGCATCTGAGGAGGCACACCAAGCTGCGCCACCTCAACGCGCGCCTGCACCGAGCCCGTTGCAGCTCGCGCCGCCGTCGACTGCACCTGCCTGCGCCACAATCCGTCGAGAGTCTCAACCATCTTCGGACCGAGACCAAACCAAACGGTGAAGGGGGTGGTGTTGACCGAAACTCCGAGCCGAACACTCGCCAAACTCTGCGGTGCGGAGCTACCAGCAGCTCCCTCGAAAGATGCACCCACCGTTTCAGGTCCCGTCCACGACGTTACGAGCGTAAAGAAGAGCCGGCGCATCATGTACTCAAGCACGACTCCAGCGGCTGCCGACTCAGCCCCGGGCACAATCTCTCCCGCCAGCTCCTCCGCGCCATCAGGGTCGACCGTGAGCACAAGTGGCTCCCCCGCAACTGACGCTAGGAACGAGTGTCCCCCGACTGGTGCCCGATTCAACGCCGGACGAATATCCGTGACCGACACCTCGCACCCAAAGGCATGCATGACGGGGGTCCACTGACCCGCTAGCCCCGGGAACCAACGTTCCGGGCGGCAGCGTAGGAAGCCTCGGGAGAGCAGCGCTTCCGCGCGCGTGACTCGGCGGCAGGTGCGTTGTGGGTCCCAGACCTGAACGTCATTCCCCTCCCCGCTCTGCGGAATTCCCTGAGTGCTCACTTACTCCACCTGCTCCTCGCCTGAAACTTGGGTACCGTCGGCCACGTCTCCGAGCCGCGCGATCTGAGAGTCAACCTGCTCAAGCCGCTCAATAGCGCTCCGCAGGTCATCAGCCGCCTCAGCGCGCTGCTCCTGAAGCCTCGCCCGGTCGCGCTTGACCTTAGCCCGATACGCAACCTGCGCCAGCAGCCTGCCTGTTTCGCCACCGATGGCGCTACGCTGTGCTGCCAGGTTCTCAAGGCGAAAATCAGCCGCTGCGATCTCAGAATCGATCCGCTTAACCCGATCTGCCCGCCGATCAACCTCACCCAGCACCTGCCCACGGTACTCTTCGAGCTGTTCTCGGTCGCCGTCCACATCCTTAAGCCCCCTCTCTCTCAAGCGCTCGGCGGAGCTGCGTCCCAACGAACGGAAGTCTGGCATCGAGCTCGATCTCGCTCCAGCTCGCCGCTTCAGCCTTCAGCACGTCTCCGCGGCGCGCGTCGAGCGCCAGCACATTCGCAGCTTCGGCGCCGTCCACCAGCACCGCTACCGCTACGAGAGCCTGTTCATGCAGCGATAACCGCTGCTTGCCGTCTGCGCTCATGCCCCTTCATCTCCACTTTCGCCTGCGTCCTCGCCGATATCCCTCTTGAGTGGGGCGGCGATCGTCGGCACTACCCGGCCGCCGTCGAGCCCATCTGCCCGCAGCACGTCGGTGTGCCGACTCAGGTTGTACTGCCCGTAGATGTAGCCTGCCAAGCCAGCCAATGCTGTGATGCCGACAAGAAGACCCAAGAGCAGCAAGGAGAGCCCGCCGTAGTCATCTTGCGGAACTCTCCAGAATACGAGAAACGGAACCAGCGAAGCTCCAGAGCTATCGGCGACCACAGGCGGAGGGCGCTGCTCAGCGATCACGAGGACGATCCCCTCTGGATGAATCCCTGGCACGGCCCTCACCACCATCTCTCGCACGGCCGCCTCATCGAGCGCATCTCCAGCCCGTTTCTGAACAACCACTGACACGGCCGGAGACTCACCCGACTGAGTAGCCCGCATCCGCACGATTACTCCAGCCGAGGCGACGCCGGGATGCTGTGATAGCAGCGCCTCAATTTCTGCCGCCGCAGCCCGGTCGAGGCGCAGTGCTTCTACCTCTCGCGAACTGGGAAGGATTCCGGATGGCGCAACGAGCTCACCGAAGGAGAGCTTCTGCTCCGCAGGCAGACCAAGCTCTGTAAGAGCCGCCGCTGCCTCACCGAACCGGTCAGAGGACACTGACACCGTGTAGCGCCCCTTCGCGCCACGCTCCTTCTCGGTGCTGGCTTCGATACCCCTCGCTCGCAGCGCGGCAACGATCTCGTTCGCATCACGCTGCGCGAGCCCGTCTGCAACGGACGAGTCACCGCATCCCGACAGGGAGATTCCAGCCACGAACAAGAGAGCCAGCAACGAACGACGCATCAACTA
>CAZZJR010000004.1:0-13056 GCA_964654585.1 uncultured Bdellovibrionales bacterium | reverse complement strand
GAGGTTACGAAGAACTTCCCCTCGCGCAGCTCAATCGCCCTGCCGTCCGGATTCTCGTAGCTAACGAGCCAACCGAAGAGCCGGCCTGGTCGCATCTTCCCAGTCTTCGGTCCCGCAACCGGGGCACGCTCCTGGCCACCATCACGACGAGCTTCCGGCTCACGGCGAGGCGGATCCTGCCGCGGCGGTCGATCCGGCTTGCGCTCTTCTCGACGCTGCTGCGGCTGCTGCTGGTTCTGCTTCGCCTGGAAGCCCTGATTCTGGTTCTGTTTCGGCGGACGCTGCTCCTGCTGCTGTTGCGGTCGCGACTCCTGCGGTCGTGACTCCTGCCGTCGCTGCTCTCCACCTCCGCCGGGGCGGTTGGCTGGCTGTCCCCCGTTCTGTTGCGGCTGGGAAGGACGCGACTCTCGCGGTCTATCTGTCACCGGGGGCGCAGGTCGGGCAGGAGGAGCCTCAAATTTCGGGCGCGCCTCTCTTGGCGATTCGGGAGCGCCCCTCACCACTGGCGCCTCATCGCGAACCGGCTCGGCAGCGACCGGCTCAGGCGCCCGAGCTGCTGCTGGTGCTGGCTCAGCGATCGGCTCATCAAAGATATCAAGGTCGAACAGGTCGTCGTCATCGAGTGGCGAAGGCACTGAAGATGCGGGCTTCGTCTCGAGTTGAGGCTCCGGTGCGCCGCCAGATTCCATCTCTTGAAGGTAGGCACCCAAAGGGTCGAAGTCATCCGCCTCCGGCGCTGCCGCTTGCGTGGGAGCGGCAACTGGTGGAGGTGGAGGCGGCGGCTTCGACGCCGCGGATTGAGCCGCTTGGAGCACGGCGTCGACCTCTTCCGGGGAGGCAGTAATGGTCTTCTGGCGCACCCGCCCACCCGACTTCGCCGGATCTGGCTGCTCTTTGTTGAGCCCATCGAGCGGGTTGTTGCAGATGCGGCAACGCGAGGCGCTGGCGGGCACGAGGCTCCGGCACGAGGGGCACCTCACAAAGGTCAGATCGCTCGTTTCACTTGCCATACAGTTACTCCTCTCCCTTAGTTATGACATAAACCGCCGGTCTTTCCTTGCGAAAAGGCCGATAAAAAATCACCACGAAAACCCCATCACCAAAACACTCACAACTAACGCCAGGCATCCAATGATCCCGAGAGCTGCTGCCGCCAAAACGATCCGACCCTGCCACGACAGCCGCGCGAAAAGTTGACGCACACCTCCGCGCCCCTGCGGTGCTCCGGCTGCTTGCCCAAGAATCTCCGGCGGCACCTGAAGCCAAGCCGTCGTGCGTCGCGCGCGAGGCCTGCCCTTGCCCGCTACACGCGCGCCTCCGTCGACCGCCGACACCTTGAACGCTGTTGGGGCACCCTGGGCTACGCCGAACACCTGCTCGTCTTTCTCCGAGAAGCAGAGAGCAACTGTAAGACCCCCTCCAAAATCGAGCACGAAAGGCTTGTCGCTGCTCTCAGCGTACTGGTCTCTGCGAAGCATCCCCCCATCGTAGCCCGTACCGTTGGTGCTACAGTCGGTGACCCGCACAAGCCCCGTCTTTGAAACGTGAACCTTGCAGTGCTTTCGGGAGACGTGCGGCGCGCCGAGCCACATATCACTCGAAGGGTCACGGCCGATCGAGATCTCTGAGCCGCTCTTGAGCACCATGCGAGCGGGTCGCGCGCTTTCCGACAGCGAGAGTAGCAGCGGGTACTTCCGCTCCTTGCTGACAGCCTTTGGGCTACTGAGCCTGACTCCAGCAATAACATCGGCTGCCTGCTCGGCAGAGACCACCCCCTGGGCAACGACCTCCTTACCGAATGAGATCTGAGCGCCGGGATCGACATTGACTCGACCCGCGATCTGCTGCTGGTTCACAAACGTGCCGTTGCTTGAACCGAGGTCCTCTACCCAGAACTGGCCCCCTTCGTAACCGATACGAGCGTGCCGTCCCGACACGCCGGCATTGTCGAGTCGCAGGGAGCACTGGCGCGAGCGCCCTACGAGCACCGGTTGATCCGGAGAGAACGAGACCACCGTCTTCGGCGTTGTAGTCACCACCAGTGCTGGGAAGATCGGTGACTGCCCCGTAGCCGCCTGGCGCAGGATGCGTGCTCCCGCGCGATCGGGCGCCTCGGTGTCACGAATCATCAGATCGCTGTCGAGCGCAACGAAACGGAACGCTATCGGGCCAAGATCAACCGAGGCCTCTCCCTCGTACACGCCATCGAGAAACGATGGAGCGACCGAAGAATCACCGCTTCCCATCGGAGTTAGGGTGAACTTTCGCCCCAGATCTCGGCTGATCATCAGGCTGTACCCCAGGGGCTTCATCTCATCCACGATGACGTGCGCAGACTCCTCAGAGCCGATCATCGCCAACGGACGACGGATGAAGATCCGCTCCGTGCTCGGAGACGCGCCCTTGAATGTGATCTCTAGCGAAAACATGACGAAATTGTGCAGCCAGCCAGCAGCTCATCCCTTGTCACAACGACAAACGGAACGGAATTGCCGTTTCAGGCACTTACCCTGTGGGGGACTCCCACGTGCTTCCCTCTAAAAAAGCATATCGGCTAATGGCTGAGAGTTTTCAAGTGCATAGCGTCAAACAGTTTTTCAAAAAGATCATTTTTATGTGATTTCGGTAACCCTTCGGCACAGCTACGCATCTTTACTCTTATCGGGCCTTGGACCCGAAGGCGGCGGGGGCTTTAAGGGGTGAAGAGCTCTATCCCTCGCGCCACAACCCTGATGAAGGACCTCGACGTGACCAATCGCATCCTGATCATCGACGACGACATTACCGCCCTGGATATAGTGGACATTCTCTTTGAGGGGAGAGGCTTCGAGGTTGTTCGGCAACCGAGCGGAATATCGGCCCTCGAACACCTTGAAGAGGCGAATCCGGACGTAATTCTTGTCGACCTGATGATGCCGAACATGCCAGGCAAGGAGTGCGTTCGGCAGATGCGCGAGCGCGGCGTCTCGGTCCCGATCGTGGCCTTCACAGCCCTAGACGACCCCCGAGTTCACCTGGAGGCATGCCAAGCAGGTTGCACCAAGGTGCTCGTAAAACCATGTAAATCCAAGGATTTAATCAAGGAGATTGAAGTGCTTCTGCCGTTCAGAAGCGAGACCGAGCCCGGCAAGTAAATGTACCCCTTCCAGCCGAACTGTGGTAAGACCCAGAGCTGGTTGGAATGCCAACTACAGATTTTAAGGAAATATTCGGAAGGTGCCTAAATCGAGTAAGCCTGTGCGACCGTTGCGTCGTGTGGCTGCTTCGAGAGTGACACGCGGAGGCCAAGTAGGCTTCCGGAACAGCAGCGTTCAAATGAGTGATTTACATTACCCATACGGCAAAGCATTAGCAGGAGGGGGCCAGAGCGCCTCGCGGCTCCTGTTGTGGGACGCAGATGCGCCCCTGTTCTCGTGCTCAGCCGCAGCTGCGTCGCTCCAGACACCTCCTCTAAGGGAGACAGTCCATGGATCGCAGAATGATAATCAACGCGGTACACCCAGAGGAGTGCCGCATCGCCATCATCGAGGGCACTCAGCTCGCAGAGCTTGAGCTTGAGTCAAACGTAGGGAAGAAAGCCAAGGGGAATATCTACCGCGGGCGAATCTCGCGAATTGAGCCCAGTTTGCAGGCTGCCTTCGTCGACATCGGAACTGACAGAAACGGATTCCTGCAGATTAACGACGTTCACCCGTCGTGCTTCCGCGGGCAACCTGGACGCTCTGGAAAGGTTCGTATCCAGGACGTTCTCGAGCCTGGCCAAGAGCTGGTGGTTCAGGTGGTAAAAGAGGAGCGAGACCTTAAGGGTGCAACCCTCACCACGTACATCTCCCTTCCCGGCCGCTACCTGGTCATTATGCCGGGCAGCGACCGCGGTGGAATCTCACGAAAGATCAATGACGGCGAGCAGCGCGTTCGCTTGCGCCGCCTATCGCGCGAGCTGGAGATGCCGGCTGGCATCGGGATGATTATCCGCACCGCGGGTCTCGACCGCTCACAGAGCGAACTTTCCCGCGACCTAACCCTGCAGCTAAAGCTTTGGGAAAGTATCCTCGCGGCGAACCAAACCGCCCAGGCTCCTGCCCTACTCTTTAAGGACAACGACCTCACCACTCGCGTGATCCGTGACTACTTCACGCCGGACGTCAGGGAGATCATCATTGATGACCCCAAGACCTTCCACAACGTGAAGGAGTTTGTGAGCCAGGTAATGCCGCGCTACCGCTCGCGCATCAGGCTCTACGAGGAGAAGCAGCCGATCTTCACCCACTTCAACATCGACCAGCAGGTCCAGGACGCCCTGGCACGCGAAGTTAAGCTCAGGTCGGGCGGAGCTATCGTGATAGAGCAGCTTGAGGCCCTCGTTGCTGTCGACGTGAACTCGGGAAAAGCCACCGACAGCCACAACATTGAGGAGACGGCCTACAAGACGAACCTTGAGGCGGCCGAGGAGATAGCGCGCCAGCTCCGGCTGCGCGACCTTGGAGGCTTGGTCGTGATCGACTTTATCGACATGAACGACAAGCGCCACCGCAGTGCGGTTGAGCGCCGCCTGCAAGACTCGCTCTCGCAGGATAAGGCCAGGATCGAGCTTGGGCGGCTCTCGCAGTTTGGGCTGCTCGAGATGTCGCGGCAGCGTCTTCGTTCCTCCCTGACGAGCCACAGCCACATCAAGTGCGACCACTGCCACGGCACCGGCAGCGTACGAAATCCGGAACTCGTGGCCCTTGAGGCCCTGCGAAAGATCCAGGCTGCTGTGGTAGTTGGACAGGTTGCGAAGGTTAAGGCTCGGCTTAGCTCGATGCCCGCCTTCTTCCTGCTCAACACGAAGCGCTCAGAGCTCTCGCGGCTTGAGGCTGAGCACGGCGTTCAGATCTTCATCCTGCCTGACGGACGACTGCGTCCAGACGAGTACGCGTTCGAGATGGAGGGCGTTAGGCAGGCTGCGGCTGTTGCCGCACCTGCTCCGGCTCCAGAAAAAGCGTCGCGCGCAAAGCGCAGCGAAGAGCAGGAAGAGCACCAGGCAGCACCCGCCAAGTAGTCTTGCTGGTCAACACTGGGCTGACGAAATAAATCTCTCAAAATCAGTACCTGAGCAGTTCAACTCCGATTGCCGAAGCGCTAAGCTTCTGCTAGCTTTAGGCTGCTTAAAGTTAAGCGCTTTCCCTTGGCCCATCTCCGAAAAACTGAGCTGTTTTCATGACGTTGATCAACCAAGTACGCGAAGACCTAAAGAAGCTCGCCAAGCTCGCCGCCAACCTCTCGGAGGCTCATACTAGCGCTATCTTTCTCAGGACCGGTCTTCTCGCCTCGGGCTCGCAGGGGCTCACCTCGACCGAAACGGTCCAATCGGAGACACCTCAGAGCATCGAACTCGTGGCTCTCCAGTCGCTCTCGACAGCTACCGCGCGCGACTGTCGAATGCAGGTCGGAAGCGGCCTCTTAGGCTGGGTAGCCCAGCATGCTAGGCCGATTCACGTCGCTCCATTTGACCTCGACAGCTCAACACTCGGGCTCTACACCGAGCGCGAGCCGCTCAAGAGCCTTGTTGCGGTTCCGATCCCGATGCCAATTGAGAGCCAAGATCCTCGGGATGCCGCAGCGAACTGTGCGGGCGTGCTGATGTGCGACAGCCGCAAGGCTTTCTCCTTCACCAAGATTCAGGTCAAGCTCCTGGAGGATATCGCCCTGCAGGTATCGCGGCTTCTCTTCTGGTCGCTCTGCAAGCCAGACACAACCGGTGGCGAGTCGTCCTGGGAGAGCTTCCGCTTCAAGCTCGACCAGCTCGGTGACGCGATCGGCGCCGACTCTGTTGAGATCATCAGAATAACGGTAGAGAGCTTCTCTTCGATCGAGAAGGAGCACGGCCTTTCGGCAGCTGTTCAACAGAGCGAGCAGTTCGTGCGCCTGGCACAGCAGGCCCTCCCTCCGCACTTTCCCCTCCTGCGGCTCCCAAATGGCGAGATCCTGATCGCGCTCGACAACATGATGGGGGCATTCTTCCAGCACAAGCTGCGAACCTTGGCGAGCCACGTTGCGACTGCTTCGCGGCCGTTCTCGATCGCAGCGCTGAGCTTCTCTGCTCGTGCCCCGCGCGCGCAGGGGGTCGACCTAGACTTTATCCTTCAGCAGCGGCCCAACCCGGTTAGGTCGTCGGCAAAAAACACAAACACCAAAGCAGTAGGAGGCACACGTGCTTAAGCTCCCAGAGAAGGTTTCGCTTACTGGTTCTCCCCTTTGGAAGCGGCTCTCGGCATTCTTGAGCGCTGACATCGCCGTGGACCTCGGCACCGCAAACACGCTGGTGTACGTCAAGGGAGAAGGGCTGGTGCTCAACGAGCCCTCTGTCGTGGCGCTCGATGCCGACACCAACGAACTGCTCGCCGTCGGGCTTGCAGCGAAGCAGATGTTCGGAAAGACCTCCCGACGCATCAAGTGTGTTCGGCCGATCAAGGACGGCGTGATCGCCGACTTCGCCGTCACAACCGCAATGATTCGGCACATGCTCAAGGTCGTCCGCAACCGTTGGTCCCTTGTCCGTCCGCGCGCGGTGATCGGGGTGCCATCCGATATCACCCAGGTTGAGAAGCGCGCCGTTCTCGACGCCGCCCTCTCATCAGGCGTTCGTCAGGTATTCCTGGTCGAAGAGTCGATGGCTGCCGCTGTTGGAAGCGGGCTGCCGATCGAACAGCCAATCGGAAGCATGGTTGTAGATATCGGCGGCGGCACGACCGAGGTGGCGATCTTGAGCCTCGGCGGCACGGTATACTCGTACGCCATCCGGGTCGCGGGCGACGAGATGGATGAGGCGATTCAGCGCTACATCCGCCAACGCTGCGGCCTTGAGATCAGCATCTTCGAAGCAGAGAGAGTGAAGGTGACGATCGGGTCCCTGCTCTACCACTCACCCCCCCTTGTCATGACGGTCTTCGGCCGCGATGTCTCGACCGGGATGCCGCGCTCTATGGAGCTCACTAACGAGGTTGTGCGCGCCGCCCTTCAGGAGCCACTGTGTGCCATCGTCGGGGCGATCTACACCGCACTAGAGAACGTGAATCCAGAGGTCGCCCAGGATATCCTTGCTAACGGAGTTCACCTCGCCGGAGGCGGAGCACTGCTGCGCGGCCTCGCTGAGAAGCTCACCGAGAAGACCGGCATTCAGTTCGTAAGAGACTCGGACCCGCTGACCTGCGTTGTGCGGGGCGTCGGCCGGGTCGTTGAGAATCTCGACACACTGAAGCGTGTTTGCATCGCTGCGTAATAGCGGCTAACGCGTCGCCTCTCCCGTCTGAACTGGCACAGTTTCGCCTGAACTGGCGCCGGTCCGTCTGAGCTGGCGCAGGCCCTTCTGGACTGGCAAACCGGCACACTTCCCTCTGGTCAACCGCGAGCTCTCAGCGAGCCGCCGAAATCATCGCAAACGCTCGCCCCTTCCGAGCTGCTCTCGCCCCAACCACCACTGCCCCTAGCGCAAAAACAGCAGCCAGAGCGATACGTGTGCTGCCTTGCGCCTCGAAGCCACCTGCCCCCGTTTCGCTCACCCGGAGCAGCCCCGCAGCGAGCAGTTCGTTGACCCAGGCTACAACCGTGAAGATCTCACGGCCGAGCGGAAGCTGCGTCGCAGCTAGCAGGAACGCCGCCACCCCAACGATGCAGTTCCATGCCGACCAGAGCGGCGCAACCAACAGGTTAAGCGGCAGTGAAGCCCAAGAGACGTTGCCTGACCACGCAACAACAATTGTGCCTGTGGCGAGCCACACCGAAATCTGCACCCAGAGAAAGGTTTTGAGCCAACTACCGGCTCCGAGCACGCGCCCGATTCCGATGCCGATCAGTGCGGCGAAGGTGAGCTGGACTCCTATCTCAAGCAGCGCCCAGGGCCAGAGAAGCTGGACGAAGAGTAGTGCAACTCCTAGGCGCTGGGAAAATCTCCGACCGCTCTCTGCTATAGCCTCAGCACAGAGGCAAGCGGCGGCAATCAGGGCCCGGGTGGCCGAGACCTCCGCACCAATAAACATGACGTAGAGTGCCGTTATTCCGAGCGCCACTAGGGCAACTTTGCCCCTAAGGCTTGCCAGAGGTGCAAGCAGCCTCGCCAATGCGGCCAGGGGCACAAACACCACTGCGAATACCATAGAGACTTGGTATCCGGAAACAACGAGCAGGTGCGTGAGCCCCACCTTCGTGATCGCTCCCTCCAAGTACGAACTGAGCACATCCCGGTACCCGAGCGCCATCGAGAGGAAGAGCGCTCCGCCCCGCCGCTCACCGAGCAGCTCAGTGGTTCTACGCTGCACCCAATCTCTGGCGTCCTGCAGTACACCTGAACCTCCCTCAACAACTGGCCTCGAGACGTAGCGGGCGCGGAACGTGGTCGACACTCCGCGCCTCCAGAGGTACCCATCCCATGACCACGGGACCCCTTCCCGCTCTATTGCCTCCGCTGCTCCCCGCACCCACACCACGTCACCCTTATTGAGCGATGCCGCATTGCGCCAAGGAAGCTCGATTGCGCTCAAGTGCAGCAGCGGTGCCCCTTCACGGAGCTGATTTGAGGCGAGGAACGTTACTCGCCCGGGCGTAGACCTTCGCCCTGCGTCCTCAATTCGCGCCAGAACCAACACGTCATCCCCCGCCTCTCCCTGCGAATGATTAACGACCACACCAAGCGCTGAGAGCACCCCAAGCAGCACCCCTGCAAGAGCTGCTCTCCAGCCGCTTGGGGTAGCCAGAAACAGGAACGCGCAAAGCACCAGCACCGCCAAGCACTCATGCACCCCGAGAAACCATGCGAGGGTCTGACCCGCAGCTGTCGACAGCGCCAGAAGGAGGGCTGGGGCTTGGGTTCGAAGGGAAGCTAACCACCTCACAAAAAAAGGGGATGGATCCCTTCGCCTCGGTACCCGGGGGGCGCCAGGAGTGCTCAGACCTCGGCGTCTTAAGTCGTCGGCTTGCATGATGTAGGGGGAATGCAGCAATCGGTTAACTAGACCTACTCTTTGTTCGGCTCTGTCACGCGGAAGTTACCTGCCCGCTCTTGCCTGGCTGTCACGCCCTTGCCTAATTGCCTGGTCTACGAAAGAGGCCCTGATACGGCTAAGGTCATTTAGTTCCCGACACATACTTACGAAATCACTGCCTCCGCCTGGCTTTATCGGGCTACCCACCTCTGTCGTGGCACTACTTTGCTCGGATGGGGCCCCCCTCTTCACGGTCGAATGCAGATTTGGCGCGCTCAGTCTCGATCTATCGAAATCAGTGCCCCTGTTAAGCAACTCGCTAAACATAAGTAACGGCCGTCGACCATGAGACTATACCGACAGAAGTGGTTGTTAGTCGGTTTTACTTGGGGAGGGTATGAAGAGGTTTCAACAGCAAGTCATCTCCTTTGCCACATGTCCTGTGGCGCTTCACCTAAAAACAGCAATCGTGATGTCGGTATCTGCGCTTGTGGCAGCGGCACCCATCTGCCGGCAGTCGGTAGCGCAGGAACCGCAGCGGGTCTACCCGGGCGTGATTCTGAGCAAAGGCTCCAAAGTAATTGAAGGGCAGCGGGTCCTCTCTCAGCCTAATCTTGCTGCCCTCGCCCTCAAATCTCAGCGCCTCAGCAGGCACGCCCAGCTCCTCTTACCAGCTGCCAGCTCAGCAGCAGCACACGTGCCCAGCGCCCTGGGTAAAGCGCCGATAACCTGCGACTCTCCCTCAGTGCGACAGGTCCTGCGCTCTCTCGGAAGAGGAGCAACGTGCTCTCTCAACCACGAGCTCCGGATCGAACGAACGCCGAACGATCCAAGGTTCGAGCAGCTCTATGCTCCGGCCCTTATGCGGCTCCCGGAGGCCTGGGATACCACAACTGGGCGCGACGACATCGTCGTCCAAGTGATAGACACCGGCATTAAGGCTGACCACCCGGACCTTGCAGCTAACCTCTTCATCAATCCAGGCGAGATAGCGGGCAACAACATCGACGATGACGGCAACGGGTTCATCGACGACGTGCACGGCATTAATGCTATCGATGGGTCAGGAGACCCGTTCGACGACCACCGCCACGGCACGCACGTCGCAGGGACCATAGGCGCCGCAGGTGATAATCAACTAGGTGTCACGGGTGTTGCATGGCGTGTAAAGCTCTCACCATGCAAGTTCCTCGGAGGTCCCGCGGGGAGCGGCTCTGCCGCCGATGCCATCCGGTGCATCGATTACGGCGTTTCCCTGAAGAGCCAGGGCATCAACGTGATAGCGAGCAATAACTCGTGGGGTAGCAGCGAATTTAATCCCGCCCTGAGAGATGCGATCCTGCGCTCAGAGGAAGCAGGGATTATGTTTGTCGCGGCGGCCGGAAACAATCAGGGCGACAACGATGTAACGCCGCTCTATCCAGCAAGTTTTGGATACCAGAGCAGCATCGCCGGAGTTATCTCCGTTGCATCTATCACCTCGTCTCGCGAGCGCTCGTTCTTCTCGAACTTCGGTCGGAACTCGGTGCACCTCGCTGCGCCTGGCTCCGAGATCTTCTCGACCTGCAACGGGACGTCTGCCTGTGTCGAGACCCCCGGAGCAGATCCCATGTATGCTAAAATGAGTGGGACCTCCATGGCAGCTCCACAGGTTACAGGGGTCCTCGCGCTGGCGCAGTCCGTGTGCTCCCGTTCGCTAACGATCGCGGAGATGCGTCGGGTGCTGCTGGAGACGGTGACTCCAACACAGAGCATGAACGGCATCACGGTAACCGGCGGCATCGTTAACGCCAAGGCGGCGGTCGACCTTGCTCGTGCGATTTGCAGTGAAAGCATTCCAACCCCTGCGCCGAGTACAACTCCAACAGAGACGTTCACTGCCTCACCCTCTGTGACGGCGACATTCACACCAACAGCGACGGCAACGGGAGTAGAAACAGCGACAGAGACAGCGACTGTATCTCCGATTCCGGCTAAGACGCCTCCGCCGGGGAGGACGACAACTCCAGCTCCGACTCGGACAGTCGCTCCCCCAATAACGCGCACCCCAACTCCGGTGCCCTCGCCGGTTGTCACCGGCGAGCCAACGACTGTCCCGCCTACCGACCAACTCGTATGCGAGCCGGCAATCCAGTTCAGCCAGGACGGGTTCACCCGCATCACTGGTGGAGTCAGCAGCAACACGGGTGTGCTGCAGGCAGACGGAACAGGCTTCGAGACGGTCGGTTCGGTTGCCGTAAGCTACCCTCTCCCATCACCAGTGACAGTTGATGACAGAACGGTGCTGCGCGTCGTCGTGCAGTCGCGGGGTCCCGGAGACGCGCACACCATCGGGCTGGAAGATGACGACGTGTTCACCCACGAGAAGGCGCTCATCTGGGCGGCACTCAGCCCGTACCAAGGTCCGAACTACTTCGGCGTTCCGAACTACCACGGCTGCTACAACGAGAGCTGCTTTGCCGTGGAAGGCGAGCGATTCTACCCGCCACGACCGTGGGGCTTTTCGAAGAGGATTGACATCCCGGTGGGCATCTACCTCGATGAGGGAACGACATACGACCGACTTGCCGCGGTTAACTCGGGTGGACACGCAAAAATCGAGTCAGTGCAGCTGTGCCGTGCTCCTCAAAGCCTGAGGCCGGCACGCACAAACTGCTTCCCGATGATCGTGTACCGTCCACAAACCCGCGAAGTCTTCGGTTTCTTCGGGTTCCCGGAGATCACAGGGAGAACTGGATTAGGACGGATTCATGTCAACTCGGTTAAGGTGGCAGGAGGCCCCCTCCGACCAAGCAGCGAAATGCCAGGCAAGCGAAATCGGCTGCGGCTCTCGCCGGCAGAGTTGATCCGGTTCGTTGATGCTCCGTTCGCCCGGCGCGACGAGTTTCAGCGGCTGATTCCCGGCCATGAGCCGGTCATTCGTGAACGCGTGGGGGAATTCTTCTACGTACAGATTCCAGCCTCTATTCGTGAGGACCAGCTAAAGGACGCCATACTAAGAGTAGAGACCGAAGGCGTGTGCAAGCCGATTTCCAGCGGCTTACGGCGCTACATCCGTTAGCGGGATGTCGGCCCCTCCTAGTGCACTTGGTGCAGCTGGGAGGGGCGCTTGCCGCTTCGCCGGTAGTCTATCGCTCGGCGTACTGCTGATTGGTATCCCTGCTCTGCTCGCGTGCCGAACCGCTCTGCACGGGTTGGGCCTCGCCACGCCGTCGACTATGCTCCCTTTGTGTTCTCGCCCACTGCACTCGCGGTGCGGCGTTGGCAATTTTCGCCCTTGATTCTACTGGTAATCCTCTTGGCGGCTCAGTGGGCCTATGCGAGCCTTTTGCTCCTGTAGGAGATTACCCCCTCCTCATAGCAGCGACATCTGCTCGCCGTCCATGAGCCCTACGGTATCGGGATTTACTCTGCGCCAGCGCCCAGTTTGCCGTCCCGCTCATGACGAATTACTTGATATCTTGCAGCGGCTAGGGATGGGTGTTATCCCAAGGCGAATCTTGTACGTTGCCCTAGGGGAGAAGAACATGAAGAAAATAATCTCACTCGTCGCAGCCTGTTTGGTCTCTGCCGCAGCGGAGGCACACGCCGACCCGCTCATGAAGTACAACTACCTCGATGTCGCGTACCAGTGGAACACCATGACAGCGTTTAAGGACGTTGAGCCAACCAACGGATTAGACACTAAGCTCTCGATATCACCGATTGAGAACTTCGCTATTGAGGGCGGTTACAACTACGCCTACGGCAAGTACTCTAAAGAAATTCGTAACATCTTTGATTTCAATCCGAGTGCTCTTAACTACAACACCTACTCGTACGGCATTTTGGGGTACTTATCATACTGCAAAGGATTGGACTTCCTCCTCCGTGTCGGCGGTAACCACTTCGACACGACCAACGAAATCGCGGGTCAGCAAGAGGCCTCCTCGTACAACGGTGTGTACGCCGGTGCCGGCAGCCGTTACCTCGCAACAGATGATCTCGAATTAGATGCAAACGTGCTCTACCAGAGCAACGACCTCGGCGGCCGAGATACAGCCGTGTGGACGTACTCCGGCACCGCTCTCTACGCTATCCTGGATAACGTTGCTCT
>CAZZJR010000003.1:0-75059 GCA_964654585.1 uncultured Bdellovibrionales bacterium | reverse complement strand
CCGAAAATCAAGCAGCGACTCTGGATTGAGGTTCTCAAGGTCGCGGTACGGGTCCGAGAGCAGGCCGAGCGACCAGTAGGCGACGGTCGTTGTAACGGCGAAGAGGGCAAGCATGATCGCTCCTGCGCGCGGCTTGTCTGCGTGGATAGCCGCTATCGCAAGGTGGCTAAGGCACCCGATCAGGAGCACGGAGAACCAGACTATCGGCTCGGTGTGGTGCTCTCCGATCCAGAGCCGCTCAGATCTCGATCGCACGATGTCGTCCAGCAGCCCGTTTAGCTGAACCCGAGCCGCCTCCGGCTGAGCGAGCTGAAACTTGAGCAGCGCTAGCTCAAGGTTAAGGAGCGCTATCTCAGTTTTGTCGCCCATGCGCTTGTTGCGCAAGCCGATCCACTCTTCGTCGACCGCCGACTGTACGTACGCGCGCAGAGCCTTCTGAACATCATGGGCGTTAAGGCCGGCAGGCCCAATCAGGTCATCGAAGCGATCGACTGATGCCTGAACCAGTGTGAAAGCCCGCTCCGCCGACTGCCGGTGTGACCAGATTGCAGCCGCATGGAAGGCAAGCAGAAGGGCGAAGATGCTGGTGACGGAGGCGAAGGATGGGCCAACCGGCACGAGCTCCGAGAAGTTAGATCGGCACGAGCGCAGCAGCTTTATGAACCAGAGGGAGAGCAGGAACACGGCGAGACCGTGCACCGTGAAGGCGAGGAGCTGCACGAGAGGGGGTTGCGAGAAGAGTTGGTTGAGCATAGCGGTCGCTGGCGTCCAGAAGGTGTCTCTCTTGAGGAGCTACGGAGCATCCCAAGGTACTGATCATCTCTAGGGCATTTTTCGGCCGGGGACCAGCGCTTATTTGCTTCGGGGGCGTTTTGCTGAAGCGGCTGAAACGCCGCAAGCTGAATTCCCGCGGCTATTCGCCGGCCCCGCCCACCACCTCTGTCCGAACAAAGGCTACTTTGTTGTCGATGTGGTCAGCGACCCAACGCTCATCCCACCACTCGGTTGGATTGACTGGGACGCCGTGGAGCCGCACCTCGAAGTATACCTCCTCGGAGGTTGCGAACCCTGTGCTTCCGGTTCGCCCGATCGGCTGGTTCTTCGCCACAAGTGAGCCGACCGGTGCCGATATCTCTGAGAGGTGACCGTAGACCGTCACAAGCCCGAAGCCGTGGTCGAGCAGCACGGTTTTGCCAAGCGCTCCGAGGTCGCCGGCGAAAACAACCTGCCCGCCATTTGCTGCCATGACGGCTGTGCGCGATGAAACAGGGAAGCGAACACCCGTGGCATTGCCCTTCATTACCTCGGTGTTCCCCGCGTAGATGACTCTGATGTCACCGAATAAATTTGCCGGCGCTGAGCCGACCGGCTTTAGGAATGGCCCGCTCCAGAGCCGCTTCGGCTCTGGGTTCTTCAGAGCCTTGGCGATCGTTGCATCGTCGCTCGCCGTCACGACTCGCAGCAGCTCTCGTAGCTCCCCGGCCAGGGTGCTCTCCTGCTGCGGATGGATACCGGCTGCGCTTGCGTACGCAGCGAGCCGGTCACGGAGCCTGACAGCGTTCTGATCATTGAGAGAGAGCCGAAAGGAGCCCCAACGGCGCTGGTGCACTCGGTAGTTGAAGGGAGCCCAGGTTGAGTTTCCGATCTCGTCGCGGGCCACGAGCTTCATGCTGTCTGAATTAGGCTTAAAAGCCGCCGGAATGGGGAAGAGCGCAACGTAGAGGTTCTCGTAGCTCTTGAACGAAGGGTCCCACTCCTGAGCGGGGAAGCCCGCGTAGAGAGCGCTCTTCGACACGACACCGTTTAGCTTCGGCTTCTTTCCTAGCACCTTGTAGAAAACGAGCTCTGAGCCGCCCAGCACTGCGTTCTGCTGAGGGGTAACGACTGAGAGCGCTGGCTTGGCGAAGTTCACCGGAAGGGTCTTTGAGATGGAGGCGCTGTTGCTCCACAGCGAGCGATCAAAGGCCAGGATCTGCAGCTCCGCATTTCCTTCGCGCAGCCCGAGCTGCTTCCCGTTCACCTCAATATCGAAGGTCTCGTCGCGGGCTGGCTTGTCTGTGTAGCTCTTGCGCAGAAGCTCCTTGGGCTCATTGCGCTGAGAGATTCGGACTACCACCTCGTCCAATCCTGCGCCGCCGTCCTGGACGGCTACCTTGAGCGAAACCGCATCCGCTCCGATCCCGAGCGGGGCCTCTTGCAGGGTTACAACCGGCGGTGTCTCGTCGAGAAAGCCCGGGCTAAAAGGGTTGGTGTGGGTGAGCTTGATAAACTCAAACAGCCCTGCGCCCAGGATCGAGCCCGCTACCACGAGCAGGAAGATCGAGTAGTAGGTGCCGCCGCGCTGGGCGCTTCTGAGCTTCATTCCGTTAGCTTTCGTTGACGCGGGCCTTAACTACCTCTAGCGCGCGGTCGACACTGATGCGCTCCTGGCGCGTTGTGTCGCGGTCGCGAATCGTGACGGTCTGGTCTGTTAGGGTCTGGTGATCGACCGTCAAGCAGTACGGGGTGCCTATCTCGTCATGGCGCGAGTAGCGCTTCCCGATCGATTGCTGCTCGTCGAAGCTGGCGTTGACGCCGGCCTTGTAGAAGTCAGCAACGATCTTGCGGGCAACGTCTGGCATCCCTTCTTTCTTGAGGAGCGGCAGAACGGCTGCCTTGTACGGCGCAAGCCTCGGGTTCAGCTTGAGCAGCACACGGGTCTTGTTCTCGCCCTCTGCATCGGTGCCTTCTTCCTCTGCGTACGCATCGCACAGGTAGGCGAGGCAGGCGCGGGTCAGGCCGGCTGCTGGTTCGATAACGTAGGGCAGGTAGCGCACGCCGGGCTTCCCGGTTGCCGGGTCGACCTTCTGTTGGTCGAAGTAGCTCAGCTTCACGCCAGACTCCTTCTGGTGCTGTGCGAGGTCGTAGTCAGTGCGCGAGGCAACGCCCTCAAGCTCGTCCCAGCCCCACGGATAGCGGTACTCGATGTCGACGCACGCGTCGGCGTAGTGCGCGAGCTCTGAGTCCTCGTGCCAACGGTCACGGAACGCAGCCTTGTCGTTTGCGAAGCGCTTCCACCAGTCCATGCGGCTCTGTACCCAGTAGGTGTGCCACTCCTTCTGCGAGCCGGGCTCACAGAAGAACTCCATCTCCATCTGCTCGAACTCGCAGGTGCGGAAGATGAACTTCTCGGTTGTCACCTCGTTGCGGAACGACTTGCCCTGCTGCGCGATGCCGAACGGAACTTTCATCGACATCGTTTGCTGCACGTTGTTGAACTGGACGAACATCGCCTGGGCTGTCTCAGGGCGCAGGTAGATGGCGCTCGTGCGGATCGCGTCCTCAAGCTTCGCTCGAAGCTCAGGGCGCGAGAGGTTCTTCCCCTGCACCTCGTTCAGGAACTCGTCGAGCGGATCAACGGGTCCTATAGAGGTACGGAACATCAGGTTGAACTGGCGCTCGTCAGAGAGCTGTGAGCTGCTGCAGTGCGGACAGACGTATCCGCACTGTCCGACTACTCCTTTGACTTTCTCGCCGCTCGACTTGCCGCCCTTGACCCACACGACCTCGGTTCCGGGCTCCACCTTGGGCTGCTTGTCAGCGCGGAAGCGCTCCTTGCAGTTTAGGCAGTCGACCAGTGGATCTGAGAAGCCGGCCAGGTGACCGCTCGCCTTCCAGACGGAAGGGTGCATCATGATCGAAGCATCGATGCCCACGACATCCTCGCGCTCGTGCACCATGCTCTTCCACCACTCGGCGGCGATGTTGCGCTTAAGCTCAACGCCGAGAGGGCCGTAGTCGTACGCGCTCTTTAGGCCGCCGTAGATCTCGCTGCTCTGGAATACGAAGCCTCGGCGCTTCGATAGGGAGACTAGCTTCTGGATGGTGTCGCTCTGGTTCATACCTGTGTCGCTCCGGGCGGTAAAAATACGGCAAGCCCGCGAAAAGTAACGCCTTGGCAGGGTATCGCGGAATGACTGCCGTCTCAAGCCGTGGCGTCGCTTATGTGGCGAAAGTGGCAGGGGTGAAGCCCGCTGGACCGGTGGGGCAGAGTAGGCGAAGATGACGTGGACAACCGACCGGCTTTAGGAGCTCTCATGAACCTGCAAATCTATCGAATCATACACCTCTTCGGACTTAGCCTCGTGCTGCTCTCCCTCGGGGGCATCATGGTTCACGCCATGAACGGGGGCACCAAGGCCTCAAACTCGTTCCGAAAGGGGGCTGTCATAACTCACGGTGTAGGGCTCCTGCTCGTGCTGGTTGCGGGTTTCGGCATGCTGCACAAGACGGCGCACGATGCTGGCTGGATGGTCGGCAAGATGGCGATCTGGCTCGTGCTCGGCGGCGCAGTTGCCTTTGCGTACAAGAGCCGCGAGGCAGCCAAGGTACTCTTCTTCGTCGTCCCTGTTCTCGTGCTTATCGGCTCGGTGATGGCGCTCTACCCGTTCCCGGTCACGCCGCCCGTTCAATAGTTTGGTACGTAGTGGTCCGCTCCTGCGGGGTGAGCCCCGCGGCGCGGATCAGGTGTTGAATCTCCCCGAGGTCTAGCGCCCCAGGCGATTGGGACCCGGCCATGTGGTAGATCTTCTCCTCGGTCACCGTGCCGTCGATGTCGTTAGCGCCGCACAGGAGCGCCGTCTGCGCGGTCTTAACCCCAAGCATCACCCAGTACGCCTTGATGTGCCGGATGTTGTCGAGCATCAGGCGGCTGACGGCTATCACACGCAGGTCGTCGACAGCCGTTGGGGCGGGCAGTCGCTCCATCCGGTTCCCCTCGTTGTGGAACGCGAGCGGAATGAAGACCTGGAAGCCCTTTGTTTCGTCCTGAAGCGCGCGCAGCCTGAGCATGTGGTCGAGCCGCTCCTCAACGGTTTCAATCGTCCCGTACAGCATCGTGCAGTTGCTCTTAAGGCCGAGATCGTGCGCCGCACGGTGCACGCCGAGCCACTGATCGGCGTCAGCCTTGTCGCGGCAGATCTTCTTGCGAACCCGCTCAGCGAAGATCTCTGCGCCGCCGCCGGGCAGGGAACCTAGACCGGCCTCCTCCAGAAGCCGCAGCACCTCTTCGTACGACATTCCGTATTTCTCAGCGAAGTAGTGAATCTCGACGGCGGTGAAGGCCTTGATGTGAAGCTGCGGGAACTCGCGCCGAATCATGCGCAAAAGCGATGGGTAGTAGTCGAACGGCAGGTCCGGGTTAAGCCCGTTGACGATATGTATCTCGGTCATGCCTGCGCGGTAGCGATCCCTGATCCAGCGCTCCGCATCGTCGATCTGCATGGTGTAGGCCTGCGGCATCCCAGTTTTAAGCCTCGCAAACGAGCAGAAGAGGCAGCTCGCCTCGCACACGTTGGTCGAGTTCAGGTGCAGGTTCCAGTTGTAATAGGTGGTGGTGCCGTGCAGCCTGAGCCGCACTGAGTGAGCGAGCTGCGCTACGGCGAGCAGGTCGGGGTGGGTAAAGAGCAGCTCTCCGTCCTCTGGTGTAAGACGCTCCTGTGCTAGGACCTTCTCGCGGATTCTCTCAAGGGTGGACATCAGCGCTCCTTACTGGCCGGCCGAGAGGTACGCCCGGCAGGCCACCATGATACCCAGAAAAATACCGAACACTCCAGCTGAACCTCGGATGGCGCTTGGAAGCGGCGCCCCAGAGCGGCGCAGGCTCGAGAGGATTCGGAGAGCCGGGAGGAGAGCGAGGTAGGTCGCCGTGTAACAGAGAGGGAGCTGCGAGGTGAAAGCGAGCGAGGCGATGGCGAGCGGCCCTCCCACCAGTGAGACACGGAAGAGAGGGGCTGCAATACGTGCCGTTGCCGGAGCGGAGAGCAGCGGGGAGTGCCAAGCGAGCTCAACCGCGAAAGTCGAGAGTCCGATCCCCAAAGCGAAGACCCCCTTCTGCCATTCGACTGCCTCTGACGCGCACAGAAGCGAGAGGAGCGCCAAAAGGGTGTGAGCCGCAAGCGTGCAGGCCATCGAGAGCCGAAGCCGACCCTGGTCCCAGCCGACCCGACCCATTCCACGTAACGAGAGGACAGCGAGCAGCAGCAAAAAGAGCCCCTGCGACGAGCAGCTCCGGAAGACTCCGAATAGCGCCAGAACAACGATGCCGAAGAGAAAGGTTGCAAAGAGGTAGCCGCGCGAGGTTGACGGAGAGTGGTCGCGCTTCCGAAGGTAGATGGCAAAGGTGCCCTCAGCCACGTTCCAGGCAAGGATGAGGCTCGCCAGGACTAGGATGCGTTGCACGAAGAGGGTGGCGGCGGAAGGATCTTCCGGGAAGCGAACGACCGCCAAGGCGATGAGAGCCGGGGTGATGCGAACTAGGCCGAAGATGACTGAGTCTAGAAGGGGGCGGGGCGACATACCGTGGAATCGTAGCGCGAGGGGGTAAGAGGCGGAAGAGGGGTGTTTCTTCCCCCCTCAACACTTGCTGCATGCGCAACTGATCGGCACTGGGAACCGACGAGCGCCGGAGAGCTCTTTCTGCTCGCACCGGTCGAAGGGGCGATCTCTAAAGAACGGTCCACCTCTCCGTTTTAGTGGTCCGATTCTCCCCACGGACCCTAACTCTGAAGGAGTGTTTGCCACGCCGAAGCTGGCTGTAGCGTTTGGTCGAAGAACACACAGCAAACGGGGCTCCATCGAGGGAGCACTCGAATGTATCAGAGCCCCGGTCTGTGGCGAACTTAAATTCCGCGGTGCGGCTCTTCGAGCGACGCTCGGGGGTAAGACGGAAGAAAATCCGCGCGCTCGGGTTGAGCTTGTAGGCCACGATCGGCTCCGAAGAGAGCTGCGACGAGGTGTAGAGATTCCCGAGCGCATCAAATGCGAGCCCGCTCAGGTCTTCAAAGTGTCCCATCGTAGCCAGATGGGCAGGGTGCTCAAACCCTCCGATGTTTGTTTTGAGCGCAACGCCCTCGGGAGAGAATGTGACTAAGACAGGTTCTCTGCTGTTGAGCCGGGTATTCACAACTATATTGCCGGCCTGGTCGCTCGCGATGTTGAAGATGCTCTCTGGATCGATGCCCTTGGGCATCTTGAGGCGACGCAGGTGCAGGCCGGTAGAGCTAAACACCTCGACGGACACCCCGGTCTGCGCATGCACCACCACGTGCACGTCACCTCGGCCGCTCAGCGCAACGGCCGAGAGTCGTGCCGAGAGATCGCTCGATATCGACTCCTTCGGAATCGTGAATAGGTGATTGCCAGAGGCATCATGCTTCTGGAGTCCGTAGAAGAGGCCGTACGAATTTTCTGCCGGACCCGCCGTGATAAAGAAGTACGTTCCGTCGGAGGCAATAGCCATGTCGTAAGCGTCCTTTCTCTGGGGCGCGCTTGGATCTTCAACAGTGAAGGACGAGACGAGAGATCCGTCTCGGAAGCGAGCAACGAGCCCTCCGAGGCCGTTCATCGCATGCAGAATGCCGTCCCGGTCGAAGGCAAGTGCAGAGGGTGAAAAACTGCTTACCTGGAGGGCCACCTCCAAGTCCGAGCTCGATATCTCTCGAACGAGCTGACCCGTGGTTGTGCTCACCTGTATGCCACCCCTGACGCCGGCGTACAGGAGCCCGTCAGGACCAACCGCTAGGTCAGCGACCTGCTGGGGTGGGGGTATTGCGCGCAGCACTCGGTAGCCGGTTTGTGCGTGCGCCGAACAGGGGCGCGATGCGGCCAGGAGGGAGATTGAGGCGAGAAGAAGTAGGGCTAAAGGATGCCTTGCCTGAAGATGATTGAAAAATCTCATGAGAGCGTCCCGAAGAGTGTGCAGCCCCGCGTCGTGCGGGCAAAACCAGCGGATGATAATCCGATCATTCTTGAGGTATGACAGGATTTGCGGCCGCTGTGCTGTAGGCGATTCGGTGGGGCTGTAAGGTTCGGCAGGGGGGTGACAGAGGACTCGAAGCGCCCGCAGCGGAGAGAGTGGTGGGTTCCCTGTTTTAGAGGGATTGCAGGTGCCCGCGACCGGCCGGCATTAAGAAGCGGCCTGTAATTTCTTAAAAAGCCCCCCTGTGTTACTGATCGTCCCCGTATGGAGAGAGTCGCCCCGATCACTGAAGCCGGCCAGCCCTCGGACACGCAGGAGGTTCGCAGGATGTTTGATCGCATCGCGCCGACCTACGACGCGCTCAACCGCGTTTTGAGCTTCGGGATAAACTGGCTCTGGGAGGGGAAGCTCATATCGCTCCTTCCGAGAGACCCCGATGCGACCTTCCTCGATCTCTGCACGGGTACCGGAGCTCTCGTGCCGCGCTTGAGCCAACGGTGCGGAAAGGTCGTTGCGGCCGATATCTCGCCGCAGATGCTCGCAGTGGGGAAGCGCCGTCACAAGCGGATTGCCAGTTGCGAGTGGGTTGAGGCTGACGCGCAATCGCTCCCTTTCTCTGATGAGTCGTTCGACGCCGTCACAATCGCCTACGGAATCCGGAACGTGCCCGACAGGCTCAAGGCGCTCAGAGAGGCGCTGCGGGTCTGCAAGCCAGGCGCAACGCTCGCCATCCTTGAGTTCGGCCAGGCTCGGAATCGGCTCTGGGGGGCGGTGTTCGGGTGGTACTCGCGAGTCGTGATCCCGTGGGTAGGCGGCCTGATCTCAGGCGAACGCGCTGCCTACGAGTACCTTCCGAAGACCTCCGCTGTTTTCCCGTGTGGCGCACTCTTTGAAGATCTCCTGCGCCAAGCCGGCTGGGTTCCGCTCTCCACCCGCAGCGTCAGCGGCGGAGTCGCGTTTATCTACATCGCTCGCAAGACGGGCTGATACGCGTAATCAAAGTGCACGTGAACGTCCCCGACAAGCAGCTGGCTCCCGCTAAGCGCAGCGGAGCCGGAACCGTTCCCGTTGCCGTGCCCGGGCAAGAGGTGTCGTGAAGTCTGCTCCACTAAGCGGGAGCGGCCACGGCAACGGCTCCGGTTCCGATCAGCCCGCCCGAAGGCAGTGTGAACTCTGATGAGGGATTTTCCACGGGAAGGTGCCCGCACGTGCAGAAGCAGGTCGAAGCCGGAAAAATCGCGTATATTCAGCCATCTTCCGCCGGTGGAGTAGGTGCTTGTTGCGTGGTAAAGTCTGGCGTCGCCCAGAGGAGAGATATTTGTGAAACAGCAGAGTGAGCAGCGTTGGGTAGTTGGTGTCACTGGTGCCAGTGGCGTGCGCTACGCTGTGCGCCTTTTGCAGGTGCTTCCTGAGCTTGTCGGAGAGGTGCACGTGGTGTTCTCCGAAGCTGCGCTGCGGGTTCTCAACGACGAGGAAGGGGTGGCTGTGAGTGGCGCGGCGCTCTCGTACGAGAAGCTGTGTGGCGCAGAGGCTGCAAATGTATTCTTCTACAATCCGCGAGACATCGGCGCTCGCATCGCTTCTGGCTCGATGCTCACTGCTGGGATGGTGGTTGTCCCGTGCTCGATGTCGACTCTCGGTGCTATAGCTCACGGGATTCCCACGCACCTCGTTCACCGCGCTGCGGACGTAACCATGAAAGAGGGCCGGAAGCTCGTAGTGGTCCCGCGCGAGACACCTCTTTCCCAGATACACCTTAAGAACCTGCTCACCCTAAGCCAGTGCGGCGTAACTGTAGTCCCGGCGATGCCTGGCTTCTACAGCCGGCCGAAATCTGTCGAGGAGCTGGTTGACCAGTTCGTCATGAAAGTTCTCGATGCGATGGGTGTCGAACATTCGCTCGGCCGGCGCTGGAAGGAGCCGGAGAAGTAAGTTCCGGGGAAGCATGAACCTCTCTGCTCGGATCGCAACCTGGGGCTCCCTCGTAAAGTTCTCGCACTCAGTCTTTGCGCTCCCGTTCGCCCTGATGATGGCGGCGGTGCTATCGCGCTCGATGCCGGTTTCTCCGATAGTTCTCGCGTTGATGATTGTGTGCGTGGTGGCTGCGCGCACGAGCGCGATGGCTTTTAACCGCATTATCGACTGTGAGATCGATCGCCGTAATCCGCGCACAGCAGGGCGCGAGATACCGAAAGGTACGGTGTCGATGCGCGAGGCGTGGCTCCTTGCTGTGGCGAGTGCTGTAGCTTTTGTCGTGGCGGCGGGGCTGATCGGCAGGCACTGCCTCGTGCTTGCTCCCGCGGTGCTGATGCTGCTCTTTGGGTATTCGCTCATGAAGCGCGTCTCAGCTTCGTGTCACTTTGTGCTGGGTCTCGCTCTAGCCTGCGCTCCTGGTGGTGTCTGGTACGCCCTAACTGGCGAATGGTCTGCAAAGCCTCTTCCGCTCATGGCAGCCGTGCTGTGTTGGGTGGCAGGCTTTGATATCCTCTACAGCTGCCAGGATCGAGACTTCGATCGCTCGTCGGGATTGCGCAGTGTGCCGGCCCAGGTCGGCGTTACAGGCGCCATCGTCTTCGCAGCAGCTCTGCACGGCTGCTCGATCGTGCTCCTGGCTCTTTTCGGCGCCAGTTTCGAGCTGGGCGCTTTCTTCTGGATCGGCTTTTCAGTCTTTTCGATGCTGCTCGCTAGCCAGTACTTCGCGATATCGGCTCGCGGGATACAGTGTATCGACCAGGTGTTCTTCACCCGTAATGGATTGGCGAGCGTACTGCTCTTTCTGGCGGTCTTGGCGGACACTTTTTTTAGTTAGGCGTGAGGCAAAGACGAGCTCGCCGCTTCGGTACTGTCGAAGCTCGGCAGCATTCCGGAGAGCGCAGCCAGAGAACGCTGCGAGAGCTCAACCGGAACGAGCAACCGGTACACAACTTCGCTCCCAACGTCAGAGGGTCGGTGGCAGTGGTCTACCATTACCGGGACATCCTGCGCCTCAAGCACCGAGCAGGCACGGTTCACCGCATCTTGGTCGCCAAACTCTCCTACGAGAACAAACTGTTCCATGACTGGGCCCGGGTTGAAAGTGTCCTTTAGTTGTAGCGCCTGTGCCTCTGTGCCGCTAGCTGGAATTTTTTGATGTGGGGCACCATTGAGTTGGTGTCGGTATCAGACTGCATCAGCTTGAGCAGGCTCGGGAGCTTGGAATAGGAGCCCTGTCTATAGTAGCCTCCGCCCCACTGGGGAGGAGTAACAGCAGTGGATCCGACGAGTTCAAGGGACGAAAGGCGCAGAGCGCAAGGCGCAGAGAGCGCGTCACCAGGGGTGCCAAGCACTTCAGTTGAGCTCGTGGTCGAGGAGCCACTGTACCGGCTGCGAGCAACAGTTCAGGGCGGCAGACCTCACCGCTCCGTGTCTGGGCTGATCGTCGAGAGCAAGCATCCGCTCTTCCCGCAGGAGCAGTGTCCGGCATTCAACCTGACGCATCTCCTTGAGCCTGCTTTGCGCCTTTCTCCCAGCACTGTGTCACAGATTATCGACCGCGCTTCGAGCGATTCCATGCGGCGTGAGGCACTGAACATGTTGGTTTTCTCGCTGGCCCAATCGCCTGCGGCCTCCAAGAGCGCGCAGCAGCCGATTGAGCGTAATCGGAGCAACCCGCTCGAAATCCCCGGAGCCTCTTCAGTAGACGAGCTAGAGCCCTCGTTTTCAATAAAATCACGGCCAGCAACGACATTCCTCGATCTCGTCCGCGGTGTTTGCACGAAAGAGGTCGTTGCGCTCCGAAACAACCAGGCCGTGGTGCGCTTCGAGGTAAGCCAGGACTTGAGTACGCTCGCGCATGCGGTGATCCAGGCTGTTCCAGTCAAGCTAAACTGGCCTCTGCTCGATAGTCAGGGCGAGCGTGTGACCCTCGACACTGTGGACCAGGCGATATTTGATTTCTCGGCGATTCTGTACGGCATGCGCGCGGCGAAGTGGGGTGTTGCTCTGAAAGCGATTGCGGAGGAGCTCGAACGGCGCCAAGAGATCGAGCGCGATGGCGAGCCGTGGTCGCCAACGGACAGTATCCTCTTGAGCCTGCTGGCTTACACACCCGACGAAGAGCTCAAGCCGACGGCGGAAGAGCTTGAGCCAGTGGCCCTGGCGTTGGCGCCCGAAGGCAGAGACTTGCAGCCCCGGGACCTCGATGATGGGCGCATTGTTTGGGTTGGCATGGAGCGCTCGGGACCCGGCGTTTCGGTCTCTCGCATGGTGTTGGCCGGATTCTCCACCTCGGGAGCGGAGTATCGAGCAGAGGTCTCTGTGCCGTTTATCGCTCGGGGACGGCTTGGCTCGATTTATCGCGAGCTGCTCGACACTCGAGACAGCGCTCGCTTCTCGAACCTCCTCGATCGGGCAGTTCGCCTACCGGGCGCGAGAGGCCTGTGCCTCTTCAAGCCAGACCCGGCCAACTTTCCAGAGAGCATCAACTCACTGCTGCGCGACGCATTGAGCGACAATCCGACGCTGCAGGTAGAACGTGGAGGATGGCAAGACCGCTTCTCGCTCTTCTGTCCCGTCGAGCAGGCTCGAATACTCGCGGTTGTGAATGGGTTGAACCCCTTTCGGGTTTCGTGGATTGGCGCGAGTCCGGCTCGAAGCTGGCGACTCGAGGCTGCACTCGATGAGAGCCTCGCAGGGGTCTTTATCGCTGCAAATGGCCTGGGAGACAGGGTTCGAGTGACGCTTTCGCCCGAGGCTATGCCAGTGAGGAAACGGGCTGAGTACATTCAGGAGTGCTTGGCGGGAGGCTCTCAGCCTGCTGAGGAGTTCATTCGGATGCTCATGCAGGCTCCGGGCGCACGAGTTGCTGTCGACCGAAGTGCGACGCCTCAGACTCTGCGGGTGTTGGACTCGGTGGCGCTCAAATGGCAACAGGCCTTAATTCGCTCGGGACAGCTCAGGGACCTCTCGTGCGCCGGCTCGATCTCGTGGTGGGTAGACGAATTGCCGCGTGGACGTTGCTCGCTGTCGATACTGCCTGTTAGGGACCGGCACTTTACGTGGGAAGCTAGACACGCAGTCGTGGTTGGCCCGAAGGGAATCGAAGCTGGTTACCTGAGTGTTGGAAACCGGTCATTCCTCGGTTTCCTGCGAGGTGCTGCGGTGACTCTTGGGGAAGGGCAGGTGCCGTTCTCGGCCCACGAGGAGGAGGTGCTGCTGCGGGTGCTTGCATCTCGCGAAGCGCTGACGTCGCAAGACGCCGCGGAGGAGCTGCTCGTGTCAGCCCTGCCGCACGTTGAGCTCAAGCGTCGAGTTGCCATGCGGCAACAGGACCCGTTCCGCAACGACAAAGACTTTTTGCAGATCGCTTACAACTGGATGGAGCGCATATTCGGCTCGTGATGCCGAGTAACGATCGACCATGCCATACACGCTCGGAATCTCAACCTGTCCCAACGACACCTTCATGTTTCATGCGCTCCTTGAGCGGCGCATCGATATGCGCGGGCTTGAGCTTGAGGTAACGCTAAGGGATGTCCAGGTGCTGAACGAGATGGCTTCAGCCGGGCAGCTCGACTTTGCAAAGGTAAGCTGCTTCGCCGCTGCGAGTCTCAAGGCAACGTATGACGTGTGCCCTTCTGGAGCAGCGGTCGGTTTCGGGGTTGGCCCTCTTCTGCTACGGCGACCGGGGGCTCCGGCGCTCGGGCCAGGAGCGCGAGTTCTCTGCCCAGGAGCACTTACCACCGCCGGATTGCTGTACCGGCGCTTCTTTCCTCAGGCGCCAAAGGCGAAGAACGTTATCTTTTCGGACGTGATGCCGGCCCTCAAGCGCGGGGAAGCTGACTACGGGGTAGTCATCCACGAAGGGCGCTTTACGTACGGGGAGGAAGGGCTTGAACTTGAGGCTGACCTTGGTTCGCTGTGGGAGAGCTCGGTTAAGGCGCCGCTGCCGTTGGGGTGCATCGTTGCGGCGAGGAGCTTGCCGACTGAGGTGAGGGGGGCTTTTAGTGACTGTGTGCGCCGTTCAGTTGAGTACGCATTCGCTCACCGAGAAGAGACTTTGGCTACCATGCGGCGCTACGCTCAGGAGCTGCAAGACAACGTCATTTGGGCTCACGTCGACCTGTACGTTAACCAGTGGAGCCTTGACCTCGGGGAGGAGGGGCGCCGCGCGTTGCGGGCTTTCTTCGTAAGCGCTGCAGAGAGCGGCGACCCCCAAGAGGTAGTTACTGGTTGCTGACGAGCCTCATTTCAGGCACCTCGGCAATTTCCGTAGAAGCGAACTGTGTAGAAATCGGGGTATCGGAGAGAGAGGCCACCAGGTAGGCGAGCTGATCGCCGCTGCATATCTCTCCGTCGACGTACACTTCGATGGCAGCTGCTGGCATGTACACATGGTTTACTCCGAGCACGACAGGTCCCGGGCGCTTGCGCTCTGGATTGGTGCGCAGGATTAGACGACGAGCGAAGCTAATACCCTGCTGGTCGCAGCCGAACATCTCGGCCAACCAAACTGGCTGCTTTGAGAGAGCGTAGTCAAGGCTGCTGGCGAGCGATCCACCCAAACCCTGAATCGTTGAGGATTGTGGGTTCAAGACAGCCTTGGCGATGAGAAGCGAGAGCGCTTTTACGGCCGAGGTCCACTGAAATGATCCAGCGTGCCGAAATGCGCCGCCGGTCTTCCCACGGATCGTCCTGCGAGGCTCGCCGTTCACGTTCTCTTGAAAGAGCACTTCTGTCAGCTGTCCACACTCAAAATACATCTTTAGGCTTCTCATACGTTTCTCCTCCCGCGGCATAAGGCTTCCTCTGCCCTGCCGCCCTACTCAGTTTCGTTCCACCGTTTCCATCCGAATCGATGTCGCGGTTTCTGAACGTTCATCGTGATTTCAGTTTTAAGGGAAAAATTTCGAACGAACAAAAGGCTCTCAAATTCCCCAAAAAGGGATCGCCGGATTTGGGGTTTTTTAAGGTTTGTTCTCTGAATGCTGAGGGGTGGTCAAATTGAGAAGTTTCAACCGCTGGAAACCATTAGGTATTTTTCGGCGCGAGCTTCTCTCACCATGGAACGTTCCAGTGTGAGTGTAAGTTAGGTGGCCTCTCTGCCGTCCCATGCATGAGCCCCAACAGCCTTGCCACTACCACCGGTTTGCTAGAAAAGCGCCCGTTTTACCGGGAAAAAATTGCCTCTGCTCTGTGAATGCTCAGGTTACCGGAGCATGGCTTTAATAATCAGGCGACCCTGCCTGAATCCGGGCATCTTTAACGGTGTACGGAGATAAAAGCCCCCGGCTCAAGTGGGATGTAAAGGGCCCTCCGTTCGACGCGCTGAAATTTGGAGAACCCGAGTGAGCATTCGTTCCTTACTCCATAAGAGAACCGACATAGGCTGGTCGCTCAAGCGGCTGTTTGCTGCCTTGGTCGCCGTCCTGTTCGCTGCTCCGCCACAGGCCGATGCCGGCTCGCGCGAGGCGCGAATCTTCGTAATCAGAGAGTCAGACGGAACTCTCCGTTTCACTAATAAGCCCCCGACTGGTGGGCAAAGCGCAGAGGTGTTCACCGCTCGCAGCAGCAAAGGCAGATTTATTAAGTTGCGGGGTCAAAAGAGCCAACGCGGAAGGTACCACCACGATCTTTTCAACGACGCGATTTTTGCGGCCGCCGATGAGCACCAAGTCGACCCGGCCCTGATAAAGGCGGTAATACACGCCGAGTCAGCTTTTAACCCATACGCGGTATCTCCTAAGGGTGCTCAGGGTCTCATGCAGCTCATGCCGAGCACGGGCAGGATGATGGGGCTCAGGAATCCGTTCTCTCCCACGTCAAATATCCGAGCAGGTACTCGTTACCTGGCCACTCTGCTCAAACGGTTCCGAAACGAGTCTCACGCCATTGCTGCCTACAACGCCGGTGAGGCTCCTGTCAGCCGCTACGGAGGAGTTCCCCCCTACGCGGAGACACGCGCCTACGTCAGGCGTGTACTGGCACTCAAAAAGCAGTATAGTGCCTCCCAGAATGGCTAACTGGTACAAGCAGCTTCCAAACTGGCTCACATTTCTTCGGCTGGTGCTAATTCCGGTTTTCGTTGCGCTCCTTATCGACCCGACCCGGGTCGGACTCAATTGGGCAGCCGTTATCTTCGTCTTTGCCGCCATAACCGATTATGCGGATGGCTGGTTCGCTCGTCGCTACAAGGCCGTGACGGACTTTGGAAAGCTCTTCGATCCGCTGGCCGATAAGATCTTGGTGATGGCAGCGCTAGTCATGTTGGTCGGCCTGCGAGACGAGTCGTGCCAGTCGTACGTTCCTGCATGGATGGTTGTACTGATCCTGGCCCGAGAGCTCTGGGTCACCGGGCTCAGGGCATTTGCCGCTCGTGATGGTTCGGTGGTAGCGGCGAAAGCTGGGGGAAAGGTTAAGAGCTTCTTGCAGATGGTCAGCATACTCCTCCTGCTACTGAATGATTACTCATTCCACGTGTTAGGTGCCCGTTGGACATGTCAGTTCGTCGGCCTAAACCTTCTCGTCATATCGCTGGCGTTCTCCTACGTATCGGCTGTCGATTACTCGCTCGCGATACTCGCTCCGCATAAAGGTTCTCTCGCCGACTTCACAAAAAAGCTGGGGGCCAACATGCTCAACGAGTCTGAAGCGGGGACGGCGAAGTCAGCTGGCGAAGATGCTTCTTCGGAGGGGAAAGAGCCTCCACCTAAGGCATAGGTGTAGCCGGGCCAGACTACCGAAAATGCGCCTTAAGAGCCCCGTTCTGCCCTCAGGTGCGGCTCGTTTCGTACTGAGACCGACTCCGTCTCGCGTGGGGCTCTGGAAAAAACTTTGCTAGCATCGTTGCTCCCCGAATTCAGGGTAGTGCCATATTGATTTAAGCATGTTAAACCAAGTTCGGCTGGGTCAAACCACGTGTGTGGCGGGCCCAACTAGCTGATGTCAGCGCCGTAGGGGCAGGGGGCTGGGATCTCTATTCGGGGCCTGCCCGCAGTGCGTTGTTCGATTTTTAGTAGCGGTACGAGATGCGAGTTGAGCGGTTAGAGGTCTTCGGATTCAAGTCATTCATGGAGAGGCTGGTCTTGCCCCTTGAGCAGGGTATTACCGGCGTCGTCGGTCCGAATGGGTGCGGAAAATCTAACATCATCGACGCCCTGCGTTGGGTGCTCGGAGAGAGCAGGGCCTCCCAGCTTCGTGGAGGGGTGTTGGAGGATGTCATCTTCAACGGCACAGAATCCCTTAGACCACTGGGCCTAGCTGAAGTCTCGGTGGTGGTTCGTGCCGACGGTCAGAGCATATACGACGACCTAATCAGCTACTACGAGTCTGTTGAGGGAGGTGCATATGAAGTCGGTTCTGGAGATTCGGCCCCTGAGGCGACGGTTGAAGTCTCCCCGCAAACCGCAGCGGGTAGCGCGCCAGGCTCGGACGAAGGTTCCAGCGCTGCCGAAAACACCGACGAACTGCCACAGGCGGGGAGCCCACCAGACTCTCCCGAGTCCGAGGCGCAGCAGCTAGCGGCAGAGCTGCAGCCTGACGGTGCTGGTGGCACCGAGCCCCCTCAAGCGGGGTTTATTGCTGACATCAAAGCGTCCCTTTCCAAGTACTCGTGGCTCAATTCGGTGAGTGAGGTCCAGATTACTCGTCGTCTCTATCGCAGCGGCGAGTCGGAGTTCTTCATTAATAAGGTTCCATGTCGGCTCAAGGACATTAAAGAGTTGTTCAGAGTCATAGGCCTCGCGGCTCGGGGATACACCATCATCGCGCAGGGTGAGATTGGGCGTATTATCACTGCGAAGCCAGATGACCGTCGCATGGTGATTGAGGAAGCTGCTCACATCGCGGGGTTCCGAGAGAACATGAACGCGGTGTCAAAGCGCATCGTCGACACGGAGGCCCAGGTGGTGCGCCTGGATGATGTGCTGAAAGAGGTAACGCGACAGGTAGGAAACCTGAAGCGCCAGGCAGCTCGTGCCGCTACCCGAGCAGAGCTAAAGGCAGAGCTTTGCGTATCCGAACACGAGCTGTTCCGCGACACTCTTGGGCGCTTAACGAAAAAGATCGGTGATAGCGCGGGAAAATCTGAAGGGTTGGCTCAAGAGGAGCAAGCAGCCCAAACGGCGCTTGAAGACATCCGCGGTGAAGAGCAGCGCGCGCGAGAGGAGTCGGTACGCCACGATAGCGAAATAGAGCAGCTCAGGCAGAAGGCTGACCAAGCTAAAGACGAGCTGAGCCGACGAAACCGCGAAGTTGTCGCGAAGGAATCAAGAATTCGTGAGATTAACTCGGTTGTGCAGGCCAGGCAGTCTGAGATTACCCGCCTACAAGACCGCCGAGCGATGCTGACGCATCGCAAAGAAGAGTCTCGCGCCTCACTCACTCGGATGGAGGAATCGGCTAGGGATCTCGACCTTGAGATGAGTTCTCTCGACCTGACTGGTGAGGATGAGCTCAAGTCCCTCTCAGTATCGTTGCAGCAGATGCGGGAAGACCAGCGCGCCAAAGACCGAACAATTCGGGACCTGCGCGACAAGCTCGTCTCTGCTCAGAGCCGGCGTGACGCAATCCAGAGCCAGATGACGGGAGCCTCGCCGATCACGCACCTCAAGCGCGCGCTCGGTGGCGAGGGGCATCTGCCGGCCGAAGTTACTGCGAATTGCAAGCTGCTCGTTGATGGGGTCAAGATCGCTGATCGCTACACAAAGGCCCTCCAGTCAGTACTGGCTGAACGGGCAACATTTCTGGTTGTAGACGAGGTTACCAAAGTAGCCCGTACCTTCCAGGAGCTGGTGCTGAAGGCGGATCCCCAAAACAAGAAGGGGATCGGAGTTGGTCTCTTTGCCTCGATCCCGGAGCAGCCGGGGGATTGGGGGCGTGGCTCGGGGTTTGAGGGGATCGTATCGCTGCTGTCCCAGGTGGAGACCCTCGATTGGAGCCGAGGCGTCGTAAAGCGCCTGCTCTCAAACGTTTGGGTTGCGCCAGACCTCGACACAGCAACTGCCTACCTCGAACACCTCGCTGCGCAGGGCGAGCCAGATCCAGAGACGGTGATCGTTACCGAGTCGGGAGACCTGCTCTCACCGTGGAGCTTCTACAGTCTACGGCATGATGGCGGCGTCATCATGATGAAGAGCAAGGTTGATGAGGCTAACCGGGTCATCGAGGAGAACCAGGGCGAGTACGACGTTCTCGTGTCGCAACGGGATGAGTTGCTCGCATCGATCGCTTCGGGGGAGAAGCGCCACGGAGAACTCGTCCGCGCTATTCAGCAGGGGCAGGCCACGTTGCGAAATATCTCAAACAGGCAGAGCGAGGTCCGGGGGCGGATTGAGAGCGAAAGCCGTATGCTCAACCAACTCGACGGGGACCTGCAGCGTATTGAGCCGCAACTCGCTGAGATTCAGGGTCAGGTCGCGGAATTCGAAGCATTGTGCCAGGAGATATCTCGCGAGCTTGAAGAGCTGCGGCAACGGGACAACTCAGAGCTTGAGCGAGGTTTGAACGAGGCTCTTGCGGAGCTCCGTGGGCTAGAGGAGAAACGCCGATTGCTGCGTGATTCGTCTGCGCAGCTTCTGAGAGGAGTGGAGCTGAAGCGCCAGGCGCACGAGCTTATCCGGGACAGGTTGATGCGTGAGCGCATGGCAACGGAGCGTCTGCGGGGCGAGCTCTCGAGCGCTGAGACGAACATCCGCGAGCGGCAGGGTGAAGAAGCCCTGATTGCGTTGGTTGAAGAGGCACAGGCAACGGAGCTCTTGATAGAAGAGGCTCGCCGCGAACTGGAATCCAGGGTATCAGCCATCCGGCAGCGGCTTGAGCGCGAGGGGGAAGTTGATCCCACGGTAATCGAGCAGTTCGAAACCGAGAGCAAGCGGCTTGAGGAGCTGACGGTTCAGCGCGAGGATCTCGTTAAGGCCCTTGAAACGCTGCGCACCACTTTGGCTGAGCTGCAGGAAGCCTGCACCCGCCGGTTCCTGTCGACGTTTGAGGCGATCCGGAAAAACTTCGCCTTCTTTGGTCCGAAGCTTTTTGGCGGAGGCTCGGCCGAGCTTAGCCTTTCTGACCTGAGCAATCCTCTCGAAGGAGGCGTCGACATTGTGGTGCGCCCTCCGGGCAAGAAGCCCAAGAGTATCGACCTGCTTTCAGGGGGTGAGAAGGCTCTGTGTGCAATCGCGCTCGTCTTCAGCATGTTCATGGTTCGACCAAGCCCGATCTGCGTTCTGGACGAAGTAGATGCCCCGCTCGACGAGGCAAACGTGCACCGCTTCGTTTCGTTTATCAAAGAGATGAGTGCTCGCACCCAGTTCTTGATGATAACCCACAACAAAGCCTCGATGGCGGCGGCTGATACGCTCGTGGGTGTGACGATGCCACAGCCGGGGGCCTCAAAAGTCATCTCAGTTTCGCTGCAGGAGGCCCAGAAGCAAGTGGCCTAGTGCGGCCGCTGGCTCAGTTACGGAGTCCCCTCTATGGAGTCGCTTCAATCTTTCGTGAACGATCTGCTTGCCATGCTTCCTGAGGGCACCAACCCACAGGTAGTTCTTTCTTGCATAGCACTCGGTATCTCACTCCTGCTTCTGTTGGTGATGGCGTTGCGTTCGAGCGTGTGCCGCAACTTCGACCGTCGAGATATTGTTGCGGTAGCGAAGCGTGTCGAGCACTTAGAGGCTTCCATGGCGGCCCTGCGCGACGAAATGCTGCGCGCGCTCGAAGATCTCCATGCGTTGGAGGGTGGCGGTCCGGGAAGTGGTTCTGCCGGAGGAGGCGCCGTTGGTGGGGGTTCCCCTGGTCCGTCCACTGGCGCTTCGGGCGGGGGAAGTATTGGAGCGGCTCCTGTAGCCGAGCCTCAGAAAGCTCAGCCGCCCATTGAGGTGCAGGTTGATGCCTCACCGATCGTGCGAGGTCTGGCCAAGAGCCGCACCAGCTTTCTCGGTAGACTCAAGGGATTCTTCGCCGGCCGTAAGGCTGTCGACCAGGAATCTCTCGACGAGCTTGAGGAGCTGCTCATTCTGAGTGACGTCGGTGCCAAGGTCGCGGCGAACCTGGTGGAGAAAGTCCGTGCTGGAGCCCAAGGAAGCTCCGAGGTTGGAGAAGAGAAGCTTCGAGAGCTGCTGAAGGCCGGTATTCGCGAGGAGCTGACGGAGGTTCCCGAATCGCATCGCATGTACAACCCGACAGGGTCTCCGCAGGTGGTGCTCGTGGTTGGCGTAAACGGAGTTGGAAAAACGACCACGGTTGCGAAGTTGGCGGCCCGATACATGAAAGCCGGGAAGCGAGTCATGGTTATTGCCGCAGACACTTTTCGTGCGGCGGCAGTTGCGCAGCTTGAAGAGTGGGCCGGTCGAGTAGGATTCACGCTGATCAAGGGAGCCGAAAATGCGAAGCCTGGAGCGGTCGTGTTTGATGGCATGGCTGCGGCTAAGGACGGCAGCGTCGACGTTGTTTTGGTCGACACCGCTGGACGGCTCCATACGAAGTCGAGCCTGATGCAAGAGCTCGAAGGAGTCAGGAATTCTATCCGCAGGCACGTGCCGGATGCCCCGCACGAGACGATCATCGTGCTGGATGGGGTGAGCGGACAGAATGCGCTCCAGCAAGCACGGGAGTTTAATGCGGCAGTTCCGCTGACGGGAGTTATCGTGACTAAACTCGATGGCACACCGAAAGGCGGAATACTTGTGGCGATTTCCCAGGAGCTCCGTGTGCCGGTGTTGTTCGTCGGAGTCGGTGAGAAGGCGGAAGATTTAGTCGCTTTCGACTCGTCCCAGTTCATCGATGGACTTCTCGGAGGCGGAGAGGCCGTCGGTGGTGCTGCAGCGTGGGTAGGCACGCAGGGTAGCTCAGCGCGGGGCCCGGAAGCACTGCTTAACTAAAAGTAGCGAGGAGCGCAGAGGAGTAGGGTTATGGAGCAAGCTCGGGCAGTCCCGATAGCGACACTTGAGCTGTTCGATATTCCCGGGCGGCTCATATCGGTTGAAGAGCTGAAGCGTGGCCACATCAACCGCACATTTGTTGGGATCTGGGAACACAAAGGGCTGCGCAGGCGCTACGTTCACCAGGTGGTAAACCACCGCATCTTCGAAGACATCGAAGGGTTGATGTCAAACCTTGAGATTGTGACGAGGACGCTTCAGGGGCACTTCGTTCGGAGTGGCAATCCGGGGGGTGAGACGACCTTAAAAATTATTCCCCTGAAAGATGGTCGGCGCTACGTACAAGACGAGGCGGGCGAGTATTGGAGGACATTTGAATTCATAGAGGACACGACCTCGTACGATGTTTGTCCGGGTGCAGGAGCTGCCTTTGAGGCCGCGGCGATTCTCGGACGCTTTCAGAGGGCTCTGTCGGATGTTCCTGCATCGAGCCTCGTAGATACGATCCCGTTCTTCCTCCACGGAGGCCGTCGCTTTACTGCGTTCGAGGAGTCTCTGAAGCGCGATGTCAAGAAAAGAGCTGCTCGTGCCTCGCGCGAGGTGGCGTTTGCTTTGCAGCGCAAAGAGCTCTCTTCGACTCTCTCGTCTGCTCTGGAAGCGGGCTCTATTCCAGCGCGCGTGTGCCACAACGACATGAAGCTCAACAATGTGCTGTTTGACGTCCAGGGCCTGCGTGCGGTTTGCCTGCTCGATTTGGACACGTGCATGCCCGGTACGCCACTCTTCGATTTCGGCGATTTGGTGCGCAACACGGCGATCCCCTGTGCCGAAGATGAGCAAGACCTCTCGAAAGTGGTCGTCGATATGGAGCTGTACGAGGCTATATGCGAGGGGTACATGGGCGAGATGGGTGGGCAGCTAACGCCGCAAGAGGCGAAGCTACTGCCGTTCGCCCCGCGAGTTCTGGCATTCGTTCTCGGTACCCGATTTCTGACAGACTACCTAAACGGCGACACGTACTTCCGGACTCACCGGCCCGAGCACAATCTTGAGCGTGCGAGGACTCAGTTTGCTGTGGTTGAAGCGATGGAGAGGAGTGAAAGCCGGATGTCCGAAGTGCTCAAGGGTTGAGCGCAGCAGGGTCTCTTGGGGCAGCGAGAGGAGAAGAATCTTCGTGTAGTCGGCACCGGACCAACGTCATTGCTGCTTAGTGTCAGCCTGCGACGCCACTGTGACTACCTCGTCGACCGCAATATCGTCATCCTCGGGGCCGTGGTGTCTGCGCCTCCAGATGTACGTACCTACAATTGCGAACGTAATGATACCGCCGATGAGGAGGACTATCTTTGCCTGCTTCACGTACTGCAGCATGAGGTCGTAGTTCTGCGCTCCGATGTAGCCGATGCTCACCATGAGGGGCGCCGTGATTAATGCGGCAACTGCGTCGGCTACCAAAAAACGCACGAATGACATTCGCACCGAGCCGCAAACGAGGAAGGTCGCTGTCCGAAGGTAAAACAGGTGTCGGGCGATGACGATCGTGAGGAAGGTCTTCTTCTCGAGACCTACGCGGATAGAGTGCAGCTTCTTGGAGTTCATGAATCTCTTGACCCAACGCTGCCTGAAGAGCGTGGGACCGGCCAGCCAGCCGATACGGAAGATGATCAGGTCGCCTGAAATGATCCCTACGTAGCAGACCGAAAGCATCAACCAAAATTCAGCTTTCTCAAGGTGCACCAAAACGCCGGCGGTGATTAGCGCGAGGTCCTCCGGCACCGGAAGGCCGAGAGCCCCTGCCATAAGACAAGCAAGAACAGCGAGATAGGCCACTAGACCGTGAGTGTTGAGTACAACGTCGAGCATCGCGGGACTATATACTGTTAGGCCTCGGGAGGCAAAAATGGCGGCTGAATCTGAGGAAAACGTTTTCGATGCCCTCGCGTTGTGGAGTTCGAATTGTCGTGCTGCCTGAGAGCTACGTCGGAGGCTGGATAGACCTATGGTCGAAGGTCAACGGGAGGCTCTGCTGATTTCTTGCTCTGACTGAGGAATCCCTGTGCAATCGTCTTCAGCGAAGGGTTTGGACTTGAGGAAAACTCAACAAAAGTGTCGTGCGCAGCCTCGCGAGCGGCAGGGGTCCCGATCCGGGTAAGAGCGATTGCTGCCTGAATCCGAACTTCCGGAACGGTGTCGGTGCGTGCTACCGAGATGAGAGGTGGCACTGTCGGCGCAGCGGCTTCACCGTACCCTCCTAGCGCCGTTATTACTGCGGCGCGCGTGTTTGGCTGGGCGTTGTGGAGCTGAGTAACCAGCCGAGGAAGAGCCCGCCGCAACAGGGGCTCAAGTAGTGAGTCGCCACGTGACAGGGCGATTGATACAGCCGTCGCACAGATGAGTGCGTTGCCATCGTTCACGAAACTAGCAAGCTTCTGGGTGCTGAGGGCCTGTCGGTCGCCTACTAAAGCGAGTGTCTTTAAGGCAGCAGCCTTTACCTCCGGCACGCTATCGACGAGCAGCCGCTCGAGGGCGGGGCTAGTCTGAGCAGCTAGGTCAGGCGCCCGGGCAGCCTGAAACGCGGCACCTAGTCGAACCTTTTCGTTTTGATCGCTCACGGCCTGCAGGTACATCTGGCCGATGACTGCGGGGGGCTTTCCGATCGTGGTTGCTGAATCGAGTAGCCGAAGCTTCCCCTCAGATGACGCAGAGCTCATCGCTCTAAGCATCTCGGGGGTTGCCCCCTCGCCCAGAGAGCGGACTTCGACTTTCGCCTCTTCAACTAGAACAGGGTCGTCACTGAGCAGCCGAGCAACGGCGGGTACAGCTTGGGGATGGGTTGGATACTGAAGCGGTATCATCACGGCCGGCAGGGCACCCGTAGAGCACCCAAGCGCACCCGACCATACTAGAGCTAGTGCTGCTGCCCGAAAGTTCACCGTTCGATACCCCCCCCCTTACTATCAATGGCCGTTCTGCAAGGAGGCGTCTCCTATCGTTAGTTTGAGAGGTCGGGAGTAAAGCCGCGCCGCATCGTGTTCTCGGTAACGACGCGGGGCTCAAGGAATTGAAGCAGGTAGTCGGGCCCTCCGGCCTTGGAGCCGATTCCGGAGAAGGCGAATCCTCCAAACGGCTGGCGAGCTACGAGCGCTCCGGTGATACCGCGATTTATATAGAGGTTCCCGACCCGAAAATTCTCGCGAGCTAAGGCGATGTGTCCTGGGTGTCGGGAGAAGACTCCGCCGGTTAGGGCATAGTCTGAAGCAGTAGCCATCTCAAGAGCCTGCTCGAACGACTCGGCTTTCGCGCAGGCGAGCACGGGACCGAAGATCTCGTCTGTCCAGAGCGGGTGAGAGGTAGAAACGTCGCGGAAGATCGTCGGAGGAACAAAGTTGCCGGAGCGAGCAACCTCTTCGGACACGACACCTTGTGCAAGGACCGTACACTGTCCCTGAGCCTCCGAGACAGTGCTGAGTATGCGCGACTGGCTCTCTTCGTCTATCACTGGCCCAAGAAATGCCGAGGGGTCTTCGGCTCGGCTTACGATTACGTCTCGGGTCGCAGCAGCGAGTCTGGCAAGAAACGGCTCGTACGCGTCCCCTACGACAATCAAACGGGAACAGGCTGAGCACTTCTGCCCAGCGAAGCCGAAAGCTGAGTGGAGCACGCCGCGCACGGCATCATCAAAGTCAGCATCATCGTCTACAATAATAGCGTTTTTCCCACCAAGCTCTGCAATGACACGCTTCAAGCCCCGTTGCCCTGGCCTGACTTCAGCCGCTGAGCGCGCGATCTCTAGGCCGACGGCCCGAGACCCGGTAAAAGCTACCAAGCTCGTATCCGGGTGTTCCACGAGCAGCTTGCCAACGGTTTCCCCGCGACCTGGGAGAAACGCCAAGGCGTCTGATGGAATGCCCGCAGCGAAGAGAATTCGGGCCAGTTCTTGGGCAATGAGCCCGGTTTGCTCCGAGGGCTTGAGCACTACCGTGTTGCCCGCGACAAGCGCGGCCACCGTCATGCCCGCGGCAATCGCTAGAGGGAAATTCCACGGAGAGATAACCGCCGCAATGCCGCGCGGCTGGTACAAGAGGAGGTTTTCTTCGCCGAGAACTTCCTGAGTTTTTCGGGCGGGACTGATCCGAAGAATCTCGTCGGCGTAGTACGAGCAAAAATCAATCGCCTCGGCGACATCAGCATCGGCCTCTCTCCAGGGTTTCCCGGCCTCGCGAATAATCAGAGCCGTCAGGAACGCAGACCTGTCGCGCATGATCGAGGCAGCTTCATGAAGAATCGCTGCGCGCTTACTGAAAGGGGTAGCTCGCCAGGCAGGGAAGCCTCGGCGACAGCTCTCGATTGCTTCGGCTGCCAGCTCTACAGACGCGAATTCAGTCGTTCCCACGGTGATATTGAGATTGCTCGGATCTTTACGGCTGAATATCTCGCAGCCGCTCCGCTTCGAGCCAGAGATGAGCGGCGCGGCGGCGAGGGAGCGGGAGCGGATGAGGGCTTCGACCTCGGTCAGAGCGGATTCGATCGCCACCCTGTTTTTTTCCTCGCCGAAGTCTCGTAGGGGCTGATTCCTGAATGCGCTAATAGTTTCCATGGCTCTTCTCCAGATCAGTAGTCAAGGTGCATGACGACTCCGTCACCCTGCGGCTCGACGGCAGGAGCGGGAGTATTTGTGTCTTGCGTTAAGTCGTGCGGCTCCGAGTACCGGGGCTCCCTGAGGAGTATCGAGACCTCCTCAGCATCAAAGAACGTGTGGCGCAGGAATGACTCGTTCGACGTGTTCTCAAGCAAGCGCCGCACGAGGTATCCCATCCCGGGAAGGAGGTCTCCGAGTGGTACGTACATCCTGGTCAGGTAGCCGCGTGTCTGGAAGGCGTGCGCGATCGGCTCCGCCATCCCGTACAGCACCTGAATCTCGAAATCCTTCGGAGTAAGTCCTCGATGCTCTGCGTAGCAGCACGCGTGCGAGAGCGATCGAATGTTGTGGGAGCCAAAAGCCGGCAAGCAGTGCTCCGTATTGTCTAGCAGGATTCGCGAGAGGTGCTCGAAGCAGGCGTCGGAGCTCTCTTTCTGGCTCCAGAGAGGAAACTCCCAGTCGTTCTGGGCGCTCAAGACTCGTTCGAGGTCCCAGTAGGCGCCCTTAACGAGCCGTATCGCTATCGGCGCACCCCGAGTGCGAGCGAAGTCGAGCATCTCGTGTACGCGGGCCTCAGCACTTTTCGCATAGGCTTGGATGACTATGCCCGGATAGGGAATGGAGGCGAACTCTGGGGAAGAGAATACACGCTTGAACGACTCGTAGATAATCGGGTTGTTGCCCGAGTCCTCTGCATCGACGTACATCAGGGCTCCTCTGCGTTGTGCAACGCGAGCGATCTCCGACAACCGCTCAGAGAGAACGTCGACACTACGTCTGAAGTTGAGAGAGCTGGTTTGGGAGTAGAGCGCGGACAGCTTGACCGAAATGCACACTGGGCTAAGCTCTCCCGGGTGCCCTGCGACGAGCGGAGCAGCTTCCTTCCACGAGGGCACCTCATCACCGAAGGTATTGAGCGCGTCGATGTACCTCTCTTGGTACTCACAAGCCTCATCTTCACACACGCAGAATTCACCCAGCAGGTCGACCGTGAAGCAGTACCCGTTGCGTCGCAAGCGGCGAAGCGGCTTCAGCGCCTCTTTGGGGCCAGCGCCAGCGATAAAGAGGCTCGCCATCTGGCGGACACCGCGAGTGACCAGGAGCGAGGTAGCAAACCTTCCGATAGCGCTGTCTGAGAGTCCAACGAGCCAGGCCATCGAGGGGTGGAGCCGGCCTGCAGCTTCCGTAAGGTACAGCCGCACATGCTCGCCCACCGCCTCGGGGCTCTTCAGAGTTGGAAGAACGTCGACGAGGCGGAAGAGGCTGACTTTAAAATCGGGCACAGACATCGACCAACGCATGAGCTGGGAGTTCCAGTAGCGCATGCTGAGGGGAGATTCCTCGGTCTCTTCGAGGTCGGCGAAGACGTTTGACCCAAACGAGATGATTTTTCTGTTCAGGGCTGGGTCGATGAATCTGCTCATGGCTTTATTTGTCCGCGGCGCAGGCTCGCGAAGACACCTTCTTCTTACCCCCTAACCAGTCACCAGGAAAGGGATTTTCCAACTGGCAAAAGGGCGTGAACGGAGCCCGAAACTTTTAGGCCTTGAGCCGCGAACTTCATCAGTAGGTCGGGCCGTCACACCGATCGGGGGTACCACTAGGCGCGCCTTGGCTCGTAGGAGGAGAAACATGAGGGTAACAGGGGGGGGAGCAGCGGTTGCAGTTCCTGAGGCAGTTTCGTCCGTTGTAGGGGCGAACAGCGGTTCAGGTTGGGGGGAGGTGTTCGAACAGGCGCTGAGCGGGGCGAACAGATCCCCAAGAGCGGGCGCCGGTGCGGACCTTCGATTGAAGCAGCTCAGCGAGATGATCAAGCTCCAGATGGACGTGTGCCGGCATCAGGTTCAGGTCGAGCTCGTCTCAAAAGTAGCCGAGAGCGGGGTAGCTTCGGTGAGAAAGCTTCAGCAGCCGCAGTGAGCGTCGAGATGGAACGTGCCCTCCTAGCAGCGAAGAGAGCGTGTGTTGAGCTTCAGTGCCGGAGAGAGGAGGCTCGGCTCTGCTCTATCCATAGAGCAGAGGTGACCCGCCGAGAGCAGGTGCAGCGAGCGGAGGGGGTGCTCTGGAGCGAGATTGCCCGGGTTGCCTCGGGCTCTGGACACATCGGCGGTATCGATAGGCCGCTGAGTGCGCATCGCGCCCTGAGTCAGGCTCAGCAGCTGCATGCTCAGGCGCTGGGAGCATTGAAAAAGCAGAGCCGTGCCACCCAAAAAGCTGAGTCGGTGCGAGAGCAGGTCGTGGCGATGTTGGCTGCGTGCCGACGGAAAGACATAGCTGCTGTGGAGTCGCGTCAGAGCGAAGACTCCCTTGAAATGTTCCTAACTCAGAGGGTTCTACGCGCGCGAACGCGGGTGAGCGAGGGGGTCTCGGAGAGCCTTAATAGTTCTGCCAGCGATAGAGGCTTGCAGGATGAGGGGGCTCGGACCGGCGTACCAGCAGCATTGAACCTCTCGCCCAGACACTTACCAGAGGAGTCGGGCGCCCAAGGGGATGCAGGAATACCCCGTACCGCAGTGTGTCAGGCGGCACCGTGCGAAAACACAGAGGGGGATACGCTGAAAGTTGCTTGTGCGCATGTCACCGGGGGCGGTCCGGTGAGCTTAACAGTGAGTCAGCGCGGTTCGGAGGGGGTCTCGGTCGTGCTGCGAGCTGCTTTTCCGGAGCTCCTTACGATGCTTCTGAAAGAGCGTGGGGCAGTTGTGCGCGAATTGATACGAGCCGGGGTTCAGGTACAGAGTGTAGCGGTGTTAAAGGGAGCGCCTGAGAACGCAAGCCTGTCTACAGGTTGGCCAGCAGCCCAACGCCGAAGTCGCCGGAGGGATGAAGATGAAGCTCTCGTCCCCTGAGTCGCTGCTTCTCGCGTCGGTAGTCGTGGCTCTCGTGCCACTGCTGATATCAGTTGGCACCTGTTACCTCAAGTTTTCAATCGTGCTCACGTTGCTCAAGAGCGGATTTGGAACCCAACAGGCTCCGAGCTCCTCGATGGTGATGGCGCTTTCGCTGGTGATGTCGCTCGTCGTGATGCAGCCAGTGTTGGAGAGCACTGCTGAGCGTATCAAAGGGGTGCGAGTCGATAGGCTTGCAGCTCAGCCGGTGCCAGCCTTGCTGTCAGAGGCTGCTTCGGTCCTTGTGCCCTGGCGAGATTTTCTTGAGAAACACTGCGGGTCGCGAGAGCTCGCCGTATTTCGAGAGCTTAGAAACAGGCACACCGTGCCGGTGGTCGAAGCCCCGCAGGGAGATGGCTTCCCGATACTGTTGGCCAGCTTCGTGCTTTCGGAGATCAAGCGCGCCTTCGTGACGGGTTTTTTTCTTCTCATCCCATTCTTCGTGGTAGACTTGATCGTTTCAAACCTTCTAGTTGGCATGGGGCTCACGATGCTCAGCCCTGTGGTAGTAAGCGTACCGCTTAAAATTCTTCTGTTCATTTCGACCGACGGCTGGCTGTTGCTTGCTGACGGCCTAGTGCGAAGCTACGGGTGAGATTCGTGTATGGAGACGGCAGTGGAGCACGGGCTCTTTGTGGCCGCTATTCTTTCTTTCGTTCCCCTCGTTGCGATCGCGCTTGGGGCAGGTGCGGTTTCACTCGTTCAGGCGATGCTCCAGGTCCAAGAGCAAAGCATCGTGCACCTGGCAAGAATCACGATCATGGCAGCCCTGTTGCTCTTCGGTGGAGGGGCGGCCTTTTGGGAGATTGAGCGGCTTTTTCTCGGGATTGTATCGTCGATAGCTCAGCCAGCTGTGGAGTTGCCGTGATCGATGAGCACACGACTCTTCTCTTGTGTGCGCTCGCGGCTCGCTCTTTCGGTGTTTTGGCGTGCTTGCCATTCGGAGACTCGATGCAGCCAGTCCCGCGGCTGCTCGTGGCCCTTGCATTAGCATGGTCGCTGCTCGGATCAGTAGCCGTTGCCGAAGACCTCTCGGTGCTCTCGTGCGTCTGGGAGTTTGCGGTTGGTGCACTCCTAGCGGGTCCATTGAGGCTCCTCTCCGACACTGCTGAGCTGTGTGGAGAGGTAGTAGACACATCGCGCGGTCAAACTATTTCAGCCGTGGTCGATCCACTGGGTGGTCAAGGAGCATCGGACCTGGCGGCTATCTGTCGAGCGGCTTCAGTTGGCGTTGCAGTGTACCTCGGAGCGCTTGAGGTGACCTTGAGAGAACTTGCGAATAGCTATGAGGTGTTTCCTCTTGGGGCGCCGTGGCGTGGGATGCAGAGCGCGCACGACCTCTTGCGTTGGAGCGTTTCTATTCTGTCGGGAGCGATTGGGATATCCGGCCTCTGGTTGGCGGGGTTCCTCATGGTTGACATCGTCGTAGCGGCAGCTGGCAGGTTAGTGCGCGGGCTTCAATTCACTCAGGGCGGTTCGATCGCAAAAGGGGTTCTCACCTTCGTGCTTATGGCGCTGCTGCTCGACCTGGTGTGCGGACTCCCACCGCTCCCCGTGGCACGACAGGGCGGCCTTCTCGGTGGGTGGCTGGTGGGGTCGGGGGAGGGGGGCTGATGTCAGAGAAGCAGTTTCCACCCTCTGCAAGGCGCTTGGGTAGGCTTGAGAGGGAGGGAAAAGTCGTTAAAACACAATGGGTTGCCCTTGCTTCCGGATGTTGGGGAGCGACGCTCTGTCTAGCGGGAACTCTTTCTTGGGTGAGGGGTGGTTCCTTGATACAATGGTTGAATTGCGAGTTGTGGGCCCCAGAGCTGGTGCTTAAAGCGGCGCTGCTTGATGGGTTCCGGGTTGTCGCCCTCGCTATCGGGGCGGTTGCTGTGAGTGCCGTAGTCCTGGAGTTGGCTCAGAGCCGGGCGCTCATCGTCCCCTCGCTTCTGTTACAAGGTTTTCAGCGACTACGACCTGGCTCGTACCTTTCCCGTGTGAAGCAAGGCTTCGTGGAGGGCGCGTTGGGGTTGGTTCGCCTGGTCGGATTGGTGCTGGCGGTGACGCCCGCCTTCGTTGCGCTAGCGATGCACTCTCGTGTTCTCCTAGCGGTTGAACGGCAGCAAATGCTCGGACTACTGGGGGCAATGGTCTGGGGGCTCGCTGTGCGGGTTGCCATTCTGTTGTCGCTCGTTGCGGTAATCGCGTACGGCTTCACCCGCTGGAGGTTCTTCCGCCAGCACCGGATGTCGTTGCACGAGCTGCGTGAGGAGCTCAAAGAGGGAGAAGGGGATCCGCACCTGAAGGCATCCCGGAAGCACGAGCATGCTGCGCTCGTGTTTGCGGATCTTGAGCGCCGGGTTCGGCGCTCGAAGGTAGTTGTGGTGCGTCGCGCACCTCGTAGCAAGTAATGGCAGCAAGGAAGGCTCGGAGTAGTTTCGGGCCGGTAGTGGATATCTCATGGGGCAAGACGCCAGCGAAAGCACGGTCAGGAAATTGCGGTTTGAAACTGGACCGCATGCCACGCCGGAAGCGGTGGCCGCTCATCTTGCCGAGTCGATCGCGCATGAGATCGGTTGCGACCGCGTAACGGTCACGCTCGTCCATCAGAATGCACCTTGTGTGGGTTCGTACCCAAAGCGTCCGACGGATGGGCAGGGTGTGCAGCTTCCGATCTTCGTTCTCAATGAGGGACTTGCCTCATTTGCAGGCCGCACGTGGACCCTGCCAATAGTAATTAATGACCTTCAGCGGGCCAGGGTTTCGGGCGATTTGGCGCTCGAACTTGCTGTCCGCAAAGTTCGCTCGGGTGGCGTTTTCCCGATAGTTATCGACGGTCGTCTGTCGGGCTCTGTGGAGTGCTTCTACACGCGCTCGTACCATCGTTGGCGCCAAGAGGAGTTGGATGCCTTCGCCGAGATTGGCCGTAGCTTGGGACTCGGAAGCAAGAATGGTGTGCCGCAGCAAGTGACGAGTTCGCCCGTCGCTGGCGAAGACCTGCGCGGCCAATACCGTCGTATGGCGCGCTACGGCAACATCATCATCTTGATGACCGATGCGCAGTTCCGCATCACAGACGTATTTGGCAACACCGAGCAGATTCTCGGGATACCAGCCTCGCAGATGCTGAGCAATGCTGGAATCTGGGACTCGATACTCGATCCGCGGGACCGTGAGATGCTGCGGCGACGGATAACCCGATTGCGAGTTGAGAGAGACGAGCTGCGTGAAGAGGTTCGGGTTATTCACCAACAGAGTGGTGAAGCGCGATGGATGATGCTTCGAGCGATCCCCCACTTCTCAGCGCAAGGGACGTTCCTCGGCTGGGAAGGGTTCGGTATCGACATTACCGACCGTCGGCAGGCACAGGACGCGCTCGTGACCCAGAACCGTCGACTGGAGGCGCTGTTCGAGGTTGCCCGCTCACTGCAGGGCCAGATCGACCCAGCGGTAATAACCTTTAAAGGGCTCAAAGCCGTGCTGAGCGCGACAGGAGCACACTGTGGCTATGCAGTATTGACTCGTCCCGACGGCGCCGAGCTGGAGGTAGTAGCAGCGCAGGGTCTGTCCGAGAAGTACATCGAGAAGATGGGGCCAGTGCTTACCGGTCCGAGCCTGCTGAGCCACGTTGTACAAACTGGGGAAGGGATTGTGGTCCCGGATCTCCAATCTGACTCAAGGGCGATTGTTGCCCTTGCCAAGATGGAGAATGTGCGCGGAGCCATAGTAGTGCCGCTAGCTGCTGAGGGGCAGGTGCTAGGGGCACTGGTGCTCTTCAAGCGCGCAGCGAACTCATTTGCAGAAGCCGATTGTGATTTAGCGCAGGCCGCAGCTGCTCAGATTTCTTTGGCTGTTCGCCAAGCAGAGCTGTTTGAGAGTGAGCGGCGACACAACGAAGCTCTCAGCGCACTCTATCGGGTGAGCCAGGAGCTCGGAAAGCACCGCACTGTCGCCGAGATCGCGCAACATACCTTTCCTATCCTCGAGCAGGATTTTGGCCTAAAGCGTGGCTGGCTTGGCATCATGAATGAGCCAGGCACCCATCTTGCTGGCCAGGCTGGCTTCGGTCCTGGGGTAAAGAAGACGCTCAAGGAGGTTCAGGTTGAGCTCGCACTGCGGCACGACTTCCTCGATGAGGCGATTCGAACTCAGAGGCCAGTCACGATTCGAGGTGGGCAGCCAATGGAGTGCTCAGGGCTGAATGACGTCATGCGGCAGCTCTCGTGTGATCTTCTCGTTGTCATTCCGCTCGTCTCTCTCGGACAGGTAGTCGGCGCTATGGTCGTCGAACCGAAGGCGCCCGGCGCATTCGTGCGCGAGGGACGGTTGCAGCTTCTGGTGACAGTTGCCAGCGAGATGGCGACTGTCTTTATGGCTCGGCGCTTCGAGCAGAAGATGTCAGAATCGTTTAAGATGCGAATGGCGGGGCTCCTCGCGTCTGGGGTGGCGCACAACTTCAACAACTTGCTCCAGGCCATTCTTGGGCAGGTTTCTTTGATTGAGCTCCAGTCTCCACCGGGCTCGCAGTCCGCGGAATCCGCGCAGCTCATTACAGAGGCGGCTAAGCGCGGCGCTAGCCTAGTCTCGCAGCTGCTGAATTTCTCAACGCAAGCAGCGCCTGCCCGGCAGAGCATCTCGATTAACACCCTCGTCCAAGGGGCGTCACAACTCTTCGAGTCTCTTCTCGGCCGTCGGATTAGGCTCATTGTGGACCTCGCGGCTGATTGCCCAGAGATTATAGGGGATAGTTCACAGCTCCAGCAGGTGCTCACTGCGCTGCTCGCAAACGCAAAGGACGCGATAACGCCGGATTCCCCGGGAGAAGTCACCATCGCCACGCGCAAGGTGAAGCTACGTTCTGGTGAAGTTCACCCCGAGCTAGCGCCGGGCGTCTACATCCGGCTTGAGGTACGAGACAACGGTGTCGGTATGTCTGAAGAGCAGCGTGCCCGTTGCTTCGAGCCATTTTACACTACCAAGAATGTGGATAAGGCAACCGGGGTTGGCCTCAGCGGAGCGGGACTAGGGCTCTCGTCAGCTTACTCGATTATTAAGCAGCACGAAGGTGTGGTAACCGTGGATAGCCTTCAGGGTCGGGGGGCATCCTTCAGCGTATACCTTCCGGTTCTTAGCGTTCGATCGGGTACGGGCTCGGGTGGCGGGGCTGTTGCGGCCGCGCGAGGCGCGAGGAATGGCATTCTCATGCTGGGCATGGAGACAGGAGTTCAGCCGTACTTTGCGTCGCTGTTCGATTCGTTAGGTTGTAGGGCGCGCGCAGCGTACGACGGGCACCAGGTGCGAGAGATACTGAAGCGGGAATCATCTGCCTACGGTTTCGTCGCAGTTGACCTCGATACGATAGGAGGGTCTGCGGCGAGGTTGTGCTCCGAACTGCTTGAGGAGAATCCTGAACTTTGTATTCTCGGTATTGCATCGTCTATTCCCGAGTGGGTCGGGTCAGTCGAGCCCTCGTCACGAATCGAGTACGTCGACAAACCTGTTGGCGTATGGGCAGTCGAGACCGCGCTTCAGCGGCTGCGGGTCAGAATCGATCCGCTCGACCCTGACTAGCGCGCTCTCGTCACTGCATGCTGCGGCCTCTCAGTCAGTATTCCAGCAGGGGTAGCGTCCGAACTGTCAGGTTGGCTGGTGGTAGCTGCGAAAGCAGTCGTGCCATCCTCGCCACTCCAAGAACCCCCGCGCGTCTGGGTGCTTGAGGTTGAGGCGCTTAAACCACTCATCGTGCGCGTCCTGCTGTGGCGAGAGAAATCCGTCAAGCACGGCGTGGCTCAGCTCGTGGTGAATGAGCGCCGGGATCCACTTCTTTGCGTCGGGATGTGACATCTCTCGCCCGATATGAATGGTGCGTGTTCCGTACAAAATGTACCCGTGTACCTGGTCATCCGCCACTTTTCCCCGTGCGGGGTGCATCGGGTGGTCTCGCCAAACAACTTTGTAGTCATCAAGGTCGGATCTTTTCGGAAAGTATTCTCTTCGTAGCTGATGAAAAGTCTTCTGTAGATAGGGATCGTTGTACTCGTGGGGCAGTGCTCGAATGCGCTCTGGAGTGATATGCGTACCGGCTCGGTTCGGAAGGCCCTTCGCAATTTGAGCTAACACAGCGGAGCTCTTTTTGAGAATTCCTGTCTCGTAGCCCATGATCTTCCGCGACTCCTTTATGAAAGAGGGCTGCAAGAGTGAGAGCCCGCTACGGCATGCCTCTGTAACGACGGCCCTTAAAGACCTCCCGACCGGAGCGAAAGGAGGCTGCCAACTATCAGGCGCGCCCGACGTTGCACGACTCAGAAGAGCGTCGACGGGTCCTTGAGGTGTAGGTTCGGAGACGAAGCCGTCTGCTAGGGCTCGTAGCTTATCGCCGCTCCACATCAGGGCATCTCCTGCGAGGCGGAGAGATGAGATGCCGAGCGACTTCGCCTGTGAGGCGAGGCGCTGCAGCCTGGTCGGGCTTTGCTGAGGCGGTGCCTTAGTGTTGCTCTCAGGCTGGCGAGTGTTGGCCGTTTCGGGTCGTGGAAAACGCAAGGACTGCAGGCTTGGGCCAGAGGCCGGAAATTCTCCTTTGATTGGGTTGATTGGAATTTTTGTGGCCTGGTGGTGCAGCATAGCTTGGGACTCTCCGCCGAGTTGATTAACAGGGATAGTAACTGAACGCTCGTATGAGGGGGGCTAGAGAGAGATTCAGATACAGTTCGATCGGGTGTTCGTGGATGAAAGAGCCGAACGTGAGGGAAAAGAGGCCTCGTTTCTGCCCATAGGCGGTATCTGAACTCTCAGCAGCGCTCCTCAGCCCCCAGAAGGTGACACACTCCCCGTCGACATCCGTCGTTGGCTCTCTTGGGCCGCGGCAACATACGGGAAGATGGCTCCACTCCTACCAGCCTAGGCTGCTGCTCGAATGCATCCTCGGCTGGTTGGAAAGCTCAAGTCGGGTTTTCAGCTCAGCACAGATTCCTGTGAAGAGGGCCAAAAATGGTTATCGAATTTCTCAAATGGACAGATTTTTTCTTCCAGATCATCGCCAGCCGAACAGACTGTCCAGTGACGGTGCAAGCCGCCCTCTGGTTCGTCTCGATTCTCATGGTCAATCTGACCTTGAACCTTGCGTGGCGAATGATTCGGTTTTTGAGTGTACCGGCACTCGCTGTCGGGGCTCTTGGGATTGCGGCTTTCTACCTGAAGCTGCTGCCATGAAGAGATCCCTTAAAGCGGTGTCGACTCCGCTCGCCGTGGTTTTTCGCTCCTTGAGCTTTCCACGGCACCCTCTTTTTTGGTCGCCTTAGAGGTGATCTACGCAGACCAGCCGCGGTCGTCATCCTCAAGACCTCCTTATGCACGTTGACAGAGAGGCTCGGTCGGTGCTCGTATAAAAGCATTTGATGAGGTGCCTATGGCGAGCAAGGTAGATATCGGTCAGTGCATTTCGTATGGGATTGATAGTTTAAAGAAACAGCTTGGATTCCAGCTTCTCTCGGTCCTGATTATAGGTATTGGAACCGGAGCCTCATTCGGTCTCCTCTACGGACCGTTGTACCTAGGGTACTACCGAGCCATGGCCAAGGTCGATGCCGGTGGAACACCAGAGGTAGCAGACCTCCTGAGCGGGTTAGAGCAGATCCTTCCCTCGCTGCTCGTGTCTCTATTGGTCTGGGGCGCAATCTATCTCGGATTTATCTTGTGCATTATCCCTGGGTTGCTTCTCATGCCACTCAGTCCGGTTGCATTGTGCATAGTGATGCGTGGCGAAAAGGACGCAATCGAGGCGATCAAAGCAGCTTGGCGCGCTCTTGCGCCGAATTTACTTATGGCGGCCCTAACCGTTTTTGTTTTGAGTGTGATTGCTTGCCTCGGCATGATCGCGTGCTTTGTAGGAATATTCTTCACCGTGCCGATACTGAACGCGGGGCAGTACAAGATGAGCCAACAGATCTTGAGCTAAGACCGGGCGGCAGGGGCAACTTTTTCAGGCGAGCACCGAACTGTCTCCCAGAGGGAGACTGGAGAGTAGCCCCTTAGCTGGGCTACCGAGAGAGCTACGCCTATGAGGAGAGAAAGGTACCTTGAAGCGGCAGCGCTCGACGCTACCACGGACAACGAGGAGCCTCCGAGGCTCGCTGCAGTGGGGCGCGAGGAGCTTGCCGCGCAGATGGTCGCGGTGGCCCGCCGCTACGGTATCCCGGTGATTGAAGAACCTGAGCTGTGTGCCTCCCTTGCCGAACTGCCACTGGACCGGCCCATCCCGCGCGAGCTTTTCCGGGCGGCGGCTGTGGTGCTGGCGAAGATCGGGGTACTGCGGCGGTGACAGGATTACACGCCGCATAGTATGGTCGTGCGATGCGATACCTAGTGGTCGGTAATAGCCCCGATTGTGACAGTGCCAGTGTCGCTGCAGTGGCGGCCCCTGGCCTCCCGGTTGTGGCTCTCGACGGTGCGGCTCGAAAGATTCCCGTGAGTATTTCTCCAAGTATCGTGTGCGGCGACTTTGACTCAATATCGCCCGGTGAGGCTGCGCTGCTTCATGCCGGTGCCGAAATCGTGAAGCTCCAGGACCAGAACGAGAATGACTTTGAGAAGGCGCTACGGCTGCTCGCGGCGCGTGGCGCTCGGGAAGTGCTAGCGTGTGGCGTGCTAGGCGGACGGCCAGACCAAAATCTGGCGAACCTAGGCGTTATTGTCAGGCATCACGGGACGCTGTCGATCTGCGCCTTGCACTGCGGCATGGAGTGCAGAGTGGCTTCGCCAGGAGTAGAGCTTCGCTTGTCGCTCAGAGCGGGTGATGAGGTCTCGGTAGTGCCCTTTGGGTCCTCGGCTACCATCTCGCTCGCCGGTGTTCGGTGGCCGCTTGAGAGGGAGCTTCTGAATGGGGGGTCCCACGGTGTCAGCAATGTTGCCCTCGGCGAAGAGGTGCTCGTGATCCCTCAGTCCGGGAATGTTTTCGTCTTCTCGAAACAACGCCTCGTTTCTGGCTGCACATCTGAGGGATGATCGTTCAGAGATTGTCTTCGTGGCTTTCGCACTGAAACTCGGAGGCTCTCCCGCAACCTTGCGAGCTGCACTCCAGTGTGTTGAGAGTCGAATCGGGAGAGTGCCAAATGTCTCATCGCTCTACGACTTTCAAGCGTTAACGCTCGACTATCACGTGTTCCGGCATCATCATGTATGAGCTTCCTGCCAAGCAAGACAAGCTGCTCGGGAGACGGCGCGTGGCCCGTGTCTGAAAAGCTATCCGAAGAGCAGTTAATGATGCCAACGAGTGTGGGCACAGGCTCAAACATCAGCTGCGCCCGACGAGCATAGTCGCAAGGTAGAGGGACACGAGCCCGCAGATGACACTTCCCGCCGCGTAGCTCGCGGCTGTCCCTGGCATACCCCGCTTTATCAGCTCGACTGTTTCAACCCCAAAAGCGGAGAAGGTTGTAAACCCGCCGAGGAGGCCGGTCATTACGAGGTGGCGCCAGTGCTCGCCAATGCCGCCGAGCCGGTCGCTTAGAGCGAGAATGATCCCGGCGAAGAAACATCCTAGGACGTTTATTGTGAAAGTCGCGAGTGGAAACGATAGGGTTGGAGCTGCCTGTTGAATCAGGCCCGCAACCGCGACGCGTAGCACCGCCCCGATGCCCCCGCCGAATGCGACATACAGGTAGTTATTCATAACTTTCTAAGTGCATAGTTGCCCGCGAGTGCGCAAGGCCTGAAGATTTTAGGCAGAGCTAGAACACACGTTCGTAGTGTCGCCGGCCTTCGCGCAGATAGCAACTATTTCGCTGTCGGAGCACCGCCAGCCGGACCGCTAGCAGCTTTCTGGCGTACCTGCCCCAGAGGCACGCAGTACTTCTGACGTGACTGAAGGATGCACGCCTCCGAATGGTTGTCGGTGTCAGGCGGATAGAGAAGGTCAATTGTTCGGCCGGAGAACGCGTCTTGCACTTCGCCGTCGATACTGAGCTTCACGTAAAATTCGCGCAGCGGGAGGTTTATGAGATCCTCCGTGCTGAAGTGGGGGGTCAGCTCCGAAGAGACCATGCCAGCGTCGTCGGCCCCAATCCGGAATGATATCAGGTTTGAAATGTTGCCGAAAACAGTCTGCCTGACGTGACCCGGTAATTGCCCCAAAAACTGGTTGGCGAACGTCAGACAGAGCTTGTACTTTCGCGACTCACTGAGGATCTCGCTAAAAGAATCCGTCGCAAAATTTTGGAACTCATCCACGTAGAAGAAGAAGTCTTCGCGCTGCTCTGCGGGGATGTCCGCTCGAGACATCGCTGCCTCATAAATCTTCCAGATGAGCATGGAACCAAGGAGGTTTGCGTTTTCTGATCCGAGAGTGCCCTTCGATATTTTGAGCAGGACAATCTTTCGATTGTCCATGAAATCGCGAAAGTTGAAGAGGTTCGACGATTGGCCTAGGACGTTTCTCATCGTTTCAGTGGCGAGAAGCTCGTCAATTCGGTTGAGAAGTCGGGAGATCGGTCCTTCCTCAAAATCGGGACGCCGCGCGGCGAATTCGCGGAGCCAAAAACGCTTGACAGACTCATCTGACGCCTTTCGGACGATTTCCGCCCGAAACGCGTCATCCGAGAGCATCCGGCGGAGCGATAGAATATTTGAGCCTGGCACACTGAGAAGCCCGAGCATTGCGTAGCGCAGTACGTGGTCCATGCGCTCCGACCAGTCGGCGCCAAAAGCGCGCTTGAATGCGTCGAGGAAGCTCAGTGCCACTCGGAGTTTCAGCTCCGGCCTGATCGGGTCCATTGGATTGAAGCTTGGAGCGTAGCGTGGGTCAGAGGGATCAAAGAGAACGACATCGTTGATACGGTGCTTTGGAACAAGTCGCAGGATGTCATCGACCAGATCTCCGTGCGGATCGAGAACCGCACATCCGAACCCCTTTTCAATGTCATTTTTTACGAGGAGCTGGAGCAGACACGATTTTCCGCTTCCAGACTTGCCGACGACGTACAGATGCCTCCGCCGGTCGAAGCGTTTTATTCCGAAGACATCTTCGCGGTCACGGAAGTTGGTGTGGGCGAAGGCGCAAACTTCCGGGTCGTCAAGATTTGTTGGCAAGCCGCGTGGTGGCACGGAGCGTTTGGCGAGCACCTGAGCGGTGTTGGGCAGTGCCGAGAGCAGAGGTGGATGCCAAAAAGTGGTTAATTCGTCAGCGGTGACCCTAAATGGAGCGCTGAACTCGCGCGATTGAACCTTTCTCAGCCATTTTCTCCCGCTCTCGATTGAACGCAGGACAAGTTTGTTGTCCTCAGCCGTGTTGTAGTTTTTCGCCGCGGCAGCTATGGCTTCAACGTTTCGTGCTAGGCGCTGCAATACTTTCCCCGACGGTTCTGCGGCGTCTGCCGGCGGCTCGTAAATCGAGGAAATCCTGTAGTTCACCTTGAACAAGCGCTTTGAGCACTTCTCGACGGAACGCTTGATGGTGTCGGTGCCCATGTCACGCTTGAACCAGTTCCGGCTGTGGAAGAGTCGGCTAATCTTGTCCGTTGACCGAGCATTCCAAAGCCCGATGTGGTGCATCAGGTCTTGGGCCATTGGCTTCACGAGAATTTGGATCAGCATTCTGTCACTCTCGGGTATCTGCGAGAGAGCCGTGACGACAGGTATGAGCGAGTCGGGGCGCAGGTTGTGATACGTGTTGAGGCAATAAATGTCGGATCGCCAAAGCTTGAAATCGGCCCCCGCAATCAATGTCTTCTGGGTCGTGTTGAAGGTGTAGTCCTCGACGTCATGAATCTCTAGGTCCGACATCCAAGAGTAGAGACCTGTCATGAGAAAGTCGACCACCTCGTTACTTGCCGCAATGGTCACGTACACCATGTTGCTGTGTGCGTAGAGCTCTAGCGAGAATGGTTGCCACAGGCACTCGCACAGCTCTTCTAGCTGAATCTTGAAGACGCTCTGGTTGTTGACATCCCAAGTCGTGTTGATGAATTCGGCGCTGTCGCTTACCGATCGACGGGGGATATGAAGGCAAACAACACGCATGGACTAGGGCCTGAGAGTTGGAGAATGCACGATTGAACGACCCTGCTATAGTACCTCCTCTCGGGCAGTTACTGAAGAGTTGCTCTTTGTGAGCCGGCACTCCGGTGCATCGTCCAGAGCCGCAGAGGCGGAGAATTAGCCGTGTTCGCAGTAGGTTACACGCACATTGCGGCGCGAAGCGCTTTTTCGCGGCGAATTCTTAAGCCAAGGGCGGATTCGGTCGTACCTTACCCCTGAGGGGAACGGGTCCCCTCAGCGGCTCTTTTGGAGTCGCTCAGTGCATAAGACAGGGAAGTAGTATGAATCCTTGGACAGAGACAATCCCAAACATCCGCGAAGAGCTGGAGCAGGGGTGCCAAACAGCGGCTGAGCTGCCGTTAGAGGCCCGCTTCTTCGGTGTGGACTCGGCCCTGCGTCGTGTCAAACACGAGCTAGACGGTGACTCGCATCAGGCCAAGATGCTTGCAGACCTCCGAATACTGGCGTTGGCCGGCTTCATTCCGGAGCGCGGGTACAAGAAAGCCCACGCCTTTCGAGATGCGGTTGAGCTGATGAAAGAGCTTGCGCGCCATGCGCGTTGAGCTGCGCTCTTCGTCGAGCCACTAAGGCACCGAAAGCATCGCATCGAGAGAGCGGCGCGCTTTGACGCGGACCTCTTCGGGAACCTCGATCACCTGTTCGTTATTAACGAGGGCATTGAGGGTATCCTCAAGTGTTATCTCGTTCATGTGAGGGCAGCGAACGCTGCAGAGTCGAAGCACGTTTTTATCTGGGTTCTCAGCGATGATGTTGTCTGCCATGCTGCACTCGGTCAGGATTAAAAAGTGCGGCGCCTTCGATTCCTTTACGAACGAAACCATACGGGAGGTGCTTGCGGAGAAGTCCGAAGCAGCAACCACCTCGGGGCTGCACTCCGGGTGAGTCAGCACGACCACGTCGGGGAACTGCTTGCGCACGTTGTTAATATCATCAACGGTAAACTGCTCGTGCACCTCGCATACCCCGTTCCATCCAATCATCGCCTGCTCACCGAGTCTGGGCTGTTCGCCGAGGTGTGGGAAGATGATCTTCTTGCCGGTCTCTTTCGCAACATTTGCGGCTAGGTACCGGTCAGGGAGAAAAATCACTGTGTCGCTCTTGAGGGACTCCACAACTCTCACCGCATTCCCCGAAGTGCAGATGATGTCGGATTCAGCTTTTACGTCTGCGTACGTATTGATGTAGCTAACTACTGGAACGCCCGGGTATCGCTCTTTTAAGTTGCGCACGTCCTGGGCGGTCAGACTTGAAGCCAACGAACAGCCCGCAACTTTTGCCGGCAGCAGCACGGTTTTTGTTGGATTGAGAATCTTGGCTGTCTCGGCCATAAACCTGACACCGCAGAAGACAATCGGGTCGCAGTCGGTAGCCGCTGCGCGGCGCGAGAGTTCGAGTGAATCTCCTACGACGTCTGCGACCGTGTGATAGAGAGCCGCTTCCATGTAGTTATGACCGAGAATGATAGCGCCTCGCTCCTTCTTGCGGCGCTGAATCTCGTATACGAGCTCGGCTTTGATACGCAGCTCAACGTCAGGCACAAGCTTTGACAGCTTGGCCTGCATCTGTCGGTAGGTTTCCTTTACTGAGGGGGCGTCGATAGGCATGCGCCGTATGCTACAGCGGCTTTTGGCAGGGGTCAAAACCCGGATCTAGCTGCTCTCGCCGGAGGCACCTAGGCAGACGCTTCCGTGCCAGACGTAATCCAGTTGAACGACCTCACCGAGGCTGACAATACCTACTTCCCGACTCGCCACGCCTTGAGCAACGGCCGAACTCGGGCTTTCAGGCTTGCTGTTGCCTCTCGATCCTCGGTGTCCCCGCGCCGCCCGTAGCGAAGCAGCTCCAGCTCGTCAAAGACCGAGCGGATAGCGAGTGACAGGTCCGGATCTTTCGTCTGTGAGGAGACTCGAGCACGAATTTCGTCGAGCGAAGCGTCATCCCGTAGCATCTGAATTCGACTTGCTGCCAGGCGTCGGAGGAAGTCTTCAAGCTGCGCGAGAGTTTCGACTCGTTCGAGATCCTCAACGGCAAGCCCCTCCGGTGGTGCGGCTCCCTTTAGGCGAGCTACAAGCGTGAAAAGGAGCCAAAGTCCCACGAGCGCAGTCGAAATGAGCAGGGCAGTCTTGAGGCTGATAGCTGATGAGATCCTCTCCAGTAGTGTTGCTTCGTTGTATTCCAGGTCAGGCCCGAACGGCAGAGGAGGGAGAGTTGGAAGGGGAGAATTCGGGGCGGAAGCGCCTCCCTTCGGCTTTCCTCTCTCGTCGATCAGGGATTCTCCCTGCGCTGCGAAGGAGACCTCCTTAGATGCGGCGAGCTCGTACTGGCCTTTGTCAGGATTGAAGAACGCAAGCTGGACGGGCGGGATTTTTATTAGCCCTGGTTTCAGCGGCACGACAGAGAAAGGGAATGACCGATGAAGAAGGAGCTTTCCGCCTCTCCGCTCGCGCTTCGTTTCGGGGCGCTCTGGGTACACCTTCAAGCCATCGGGTACGACCATCGGGAGTTCGGTGAGGGGATTGAGATTGCCTTCGGAGATGACGTGGTAGGTGATTGTTTTGCTCTCCCCAACGCGGCCGAGCGAAACATCTGAGTCGACACTAACGGAGGTGTTCCCCACCAATGTCGAGGACCCAAGGAGCGGCTGCATCTCGGGGGGAGGAGGTGGTAGAGGCTTCACCGTTAACGAGATTGGGTTCGTGCGCAGCGAGATCTGCTCGTACTGAGGTCGCTGGAATAGCTGGTCAACGAGGTCGCTTGAGAACGGATCGAAGGGATCGAATGGCGATCCGCCACGACCGGTAGGGGGGCGCAACGCCTTGGCTCGAAGTCGCCGAGGCGGTATCACCATCGTGCCGCTAGCGAGCGGGTACAGCGCCCGCACGAACTGCAAAGTCTCGTAGGGGCGCCCATTGACATTCCGCTGCGCGCGGTCTGCGTCGGCGATCGGCTCCTGCCAGAACCCATCAGTAGTTGGATCCATCGGCTCAAGCTCCGCCAGTGAGACTGCAGTGTAGAGGTCTACGATGTTGATGATCTGCTGGCCCTCGTAAGCGCTAGAGGGGGTTGCTGACTGACGGAAAATGACATCCGCCTCCCCGGGTTTTCCAGACAGGTTTGCGGCGGGTTTCCCTTTCTCCACCTTCACCGATACCGGGGCGACTTCGTAGTCGTGTCCATCGATCGTCACCCGCGCCGTCGGAGTGAGCAGATCGCCCTCGCGTCGAGGAGTCATCTGAAATATGTGTGACGTGCGAGCAGTAATTGATCCATTCACGATGGAGACGAACGAGTTTGGCCCGACATAGCGCACTTGAAAGTCTGCGCCACCGGAGAGAGCAGGGGCGGCGGCGCTCCGCGCACCCTCGATAACCACGGCGTACGTGAAGATGTCTTCGGTGTCACCGGACTGGGGCGAGATCTCTGCTCGCACAGTGACTTGCGCAAAAGCGGCAGATGCTCCGGCCAGCGCGGTTACGACGAGTAGGAGGAGAGTTGCGAGCACTGAGCGGAAAGAGCTTGATTTCATCGTTTGTGTCACCATGTCTGTTCAGAGCTATCCCGCCGCGACTTGTCTCGTCGGAGCAGCAGCGGCGCATCCGGAAGAGACTTGAGCCAGTTTTCTGCTTCCCGCAGGGATGGGTCGAGTGACGGGGCGGTTGGCCGGGCCGCTGCCGCTCCTGCAAAGGGCGTCCTGGTTTCTTGCTCGACGGCTTCTTTGCGTCTCTCGCTTGGTTCGGGCGTGTTCGAGTCGGGCGCCTGCCCAGAAGTAGAGGGAGTGGCTGCCGCAGTCGGAGAGCCGGGAGCAGAGGGGGTCAAGGAGCCACTTGGGGCCGAACCAGCGCTCGGTGCTGCGGAGGCGCCGGGTGAGGGGGATGGCTGACCCGACGCGCTCGGCGATGGTTGTGACGAAGGTTGTGCCGAGGGATTGGCCGAAGGCTGACCCGACGGAGAGGGCTCTGCGGAAGGTGATGGTGCCGCTGACGGCGATGGTGCGGCCGAGGGCGACGAGTCGGGTGATGGCGAGGGGGCAGCTGATGGGGATGGAGCAGCGGAGGGAGATTGTGGCGGCGTTGATGTCGGAGTGTTCGTTGGTGTTGCGCGCTTCGATTCCTCAAGCAGTCGACGGGCAAGAGTCCGGTTGTGAAGCGCCATCGCGTCCTCAGGCTTTACGTCCAAGGCTTTGCTGTAGGCATCGATGGCATCTTGGAAGCGCCCCATAGCGAGGAACGCGTTGCCCTCGTTGTAGGTGTTTTCGAAGTAGCCCCTTCCATCTTCGGCAGAGTCGGCTAACTTTCGGAAGATCTCCTGGGCGCGCGAAAACTGTCCGGTCTTGAAGAGTGCGCTTGCCAGCCCCTGTGCGAGGGCCCGATTCGACGGATCTTCCTCAAGGGCTTGTGCGAAGACTGAGGCAGCTTGCTCGTACTTCCCCGTCTGGTACAGGTCGAACCCAGCCCGCCCGGAAATCTCTGGAGGAATGGGCGTCGAAGCCGGTTCGGCGAACAGGGGTGTTGCGCTGAAAAGAGCCAACAGCAGAGCTGTTAGGGCGACGCCATTTCGGTGCGCAAGTACCAGCATGAGAATGAGCAGCACGGCAGCCAAGGCGAACCACGAGCCGACTTCTCGGTAGTTGGTGACCGAGCGTTTACTCTCTCCGGTTGAGCTTTTAAGCAAGGGTGTTGCGGCGGCAACGAGCTCATCTACATCCTTGTCAGAAATTGTCGCGCGAACATAGGTGCCGTCCCCAGCCGCGGCGATGAGCTGAAGGGACTGTTCATTAAGCCGCGAATGTACGATCGACCCCGCCTTGTCTCGCACGTAGCGCCCATCGGGCAGCTCTATTGGCGAACCGATGGGGGTGCCAACCCCTAGGACATCGAGCCGGATCTTTGCGCTCCGCAATAGGCCCACGACCTGCTGCACGTTGAGCAGGTTATCTTCGCCGTCAGAGATGAGCAGCATGCGCGGGTATCGGGCGGCAGATGCTTTGATGCGTTCAAGCACGGTAGCGATTGCTTGTTCGAGGTTCGACCCAACACTCGTAACAAGGTCGGGGCTAATTTGGTCGATAAATTGGAGCACCGCGGCGGAATCATCGGTCAGCGGACAGATGGTGTACACACCGCCGGCGAAAACAGTTATGCCGAAGCGCGTGGCCACACCCTCTCGCGCAAACGCACGGACAATGTCCTTCATTTTGCGCTTCGCTAACTCCATTCTTGAAGGAGTTATATCCTTGGCGAGCATGCTGCGACTTACGTCGACGATAAACATGTAGTCAGAATTGGCCGACGGCAGCTCGATCGTTTCCCGGCCCACGTAGGGCCGGCTGACGGCAAGGATGAGAAGGGCCGTGGGCGCGAGGGCAGAGAAGAGACCGAGAGCCATCCTGCTGCTTCCGTCCACGCCGAGTGCCGCCCGTCGCGCACGCCGCACCGAGAGCCGCCAGAAAAGGAAAAACGCGAATGCCACCGCAACGGGCAGCCCCAGCAGAGCTTGAGGCCAGACTGTTCCGAAATCACCCGCGAAATTCACCCTACTGCGCCTCCTGAACGAGAAGTCCATTTCGACTGATGGGAAACAGTTGGTTTCTCACGGTACCCTCATAAAAATCGTCGCTTTGAGCAGAGTGCCGAGGACGAAAGCGAGCAGTCCGACCACCGCGAAGAGGGGAAAAAGCTCATGCACAATCCGCTGCTCTGGTTGCTGCGATTCAGTTTCCTGGAGTTTCTCGATTTTGCGGTATACCTCTTGAAACCCCTCCAAGCTCGAAGCGTTGAAGTATGCACCACCGGTCATCTGAGCGATCTCTTTCAGCGTCTTTTCGTCGAAGTCCGCCATCATGTTTGGAGGTACCGGCAGTAGCCCACCCATACCCACTCCGCCGATCGGGGCCGAGCGAGTTCCGATACCGATCGTATTCACTTGTATGCCGAGTTCCTTGGCAACAGCGGCGGCTTTGAGCGGGCTCACGCGACCAGCAGTGTTGACGCCGTCCGTCATGAGAATGACCGCCTTTGAGGCCCCCTCGACATCACGCAGCCGCTTGAGGGCGAGGCCTAATCCATCTCCGATTGCTGTGCCGTCGCCAGCCATTCGGGGGTAGAGTGACTGCACAAGGTTTTCGACCAGTGCGGTGTCCCGTGTCAGGGGACACTGCAGATAGCCAGTCTCGCCGAACACCACGATGCCGATCCGGTCTGACTTTCGAGACTTAACGTACTCAGCCACCGCACGCTTTACCCCTTCCATACGAGAGGCGTATCCGAACGAGGTCGGAAAGTCCTCAGCCGACATGCTATTTGACGCATCGATCACAAGCATAATATTTCGGGCTCGCTGCGGAGCCTCGATAGTCGTAACCCGTTGTGGTCGAGCCGCTGCGACCGAGAGGGAGCAGACCGCAACTGTCGCGAGGACAAAGAGAGTTGGCTCGCACAGACGGGCTTTGAGGCTCCTCGGGAGGGAGCCCAAGAATGTGCTGCTCGGAAAGGGGGCGGCAGCCTGGGGAGGACGGACCGTGAACCGCAGCAACAGGAAGATAACCGGGAGGAGCAGGAGCCACGGGTACAGCAAGGTCATCGGCGCCTCCTTTCGGACGCGAAGGCCGACAATGACCTCTTCGCCGCCTCGCAAAGTTCTGAGAGCGGCTTGCTGGAAGCAGCTTCGGCTGGGGCGTAGGCGCGGTCTTCGATCAGGGCTACCGCCCGTAGTGCCTCCGCCTCCTGGGCATCCGCTGAGGCGTTGGCGAGGTCGCGCAGCTCCTGGCCGGTGCAACCCGAGAGGTCCACACATGCGACAAACGAGATGATTCGTTTGCACAGACGGGAGAATCTCTCGCATTCAATTCCGGGGGCGATCACGTGTGAGTCCGCCAGCTGATTAAGCAAGCGCTCAAGCACGCGCGCCGAAGGGTTGCGCCGCTTGAGTAGAGCGGCCACTCCGATGACGAGGGCGGCGACTCCGAAGAGAACGAGCGCGAGCAGCCAGTCGGCGATGCTAGGCTCCCAAGCGAAGTAGGGAATGTCGACGATGTCGTACGGGGTAGCAATTGGTTCACTCATGGTTAACCCTGTCATTGTACCCGAACCTGGTTGCGGAGGAGGAGCTACGGGGGGCCTTCATCTACCGAATCCCCCGAGCTGCTCTCTCGCGCATGAGTCGAACCAGGGGTCGCGAGGCGCTGTCAGTAACGAGAATGTGCTCTGCCCCGCAGCTCCTCGCCAGATCTCCCACTTCGGCTCGGTTTGCGTCAGCAAGCTGTCGCCACCGGCGCCGTACCATAGAGCTTGACGTGTCTACCATGACCCGCTGTCCTGTTTCAGCATCGTTAAAGAGCACGAGGCCGAGACGGTCGAGCGTTTCCAGGGGGGTCTGGATGTGCACGAGCACAACGTCGTGCCTTGTGCACAGCGTTTTCAGCTCTGGCCGAAAGGGCTGAGCAAAGAAATCAGAGAGGAGAAAAACAATACTTGGCTTGCGGAGCACTCCGGCCAAATGGTGTAACGCCCCAGCGATGTCCGTCCGAACGCTCTGCGGAGTGGGCGCGAGGAGCTGAGACAGAACCTGAGAGCTCCGTCTGCGCCCCGACTTCGGTGGCAGGAATCCTTCGACTGAGGCTCCGAAGCGGAGGAGTCCGAGCTGGTCGTTGCCGCGCTGTGTTAGGGCACCGACGAGCGAGGAAAACTCAAGCGCTTTCGCGAACGCTTCGTTTGCTTGCGGCGCGCGCATCGAAGTGCTGGTATCTACTGCGAGCAGGACCCGCAACTGTCGGTCCTCTTCGTACGACTTGACGAACACCGTGCCCGTTCGAGCAGTGGCCTTCCAGTGTATGTGCTTTACGTCGTCGCCTGGCTGATACGCACGAATATCGGTGTACACGAGACCCGTGCCGCGAAAAGCTGAACGGTACTGACCCAAGAGGTCTCCAGTTACTAGCCTCCGCGAGCGCAAAGTGATGCGCTTGAGCTCGGTGGTCGAGGGGACGGGAGGGAGTGCCGGCAGGGCAGCCATGCGCAGGCCTTGAGGTTTTTTACGGTACGGTTACACCTGAGAGGAGTGAGCGAATAACTTCATCGCTATCGACGCCACGGGCCTCTGCCTCAAAAGTGAGGAGCACCCGGTGTCGTAGAACGTCGGGCGCGATCTCTTTGACGTCGTCGGGGGTGACGAAATTCTTCCCCTTGATGAACGCTAGGGCGCGAGCACAGACCTTGAGTGCGATGCTGGCTCGCGGAGATGCGCCCCACTCGATTAGTCCCTTGAGCCCGTACGAGTCGCCACTGCGGGTTGCATGCACGAGGGAGACGATGTAGCGGTCAATTTTTGGATCCACGTAGACAGCGCGACAAGCCTCTCGTAGCTCAAGGAGCTGGGAGAGCGGGAGGACTTTGTTGAGCACTGCTTTTCGCGCGGTGGTTGAGGCAGCGATGTCAACGATCGCCACCTCTTCGTCAAATGAGGGGTATCCCACCTTGACCTTCATGAGGAAGCGGTCCACCTGCGCCTCAGGGAGAGCGTACGTGCCCTCTTGCTCAAGCGGATTCTGCGTGGCTAGAACCAGGAACGGATCGGGCAGCTTGAAGGTTTGCTCTCCGATGGTCACTTCGCGCTCCTGCATCGCCTGGAGCAGCGCTGACTGGACCTTTGCCGGAGCTCGGTTGATCTCATCCGCCAGAAGCAGGTTCGTGAAAACAGGTCCTTTGCGTGTCACAAAGTCGCCGCTCTGCGGCCGGTAGACCTCCGTGCCGACCACATCGGACGGCAGGATGTCCGGAGTAAATTGAATTCGGCTCATGTGCGCGTCGAGCACCTGTGTGAGAGCCGTAAGAGTCTTCGTCTTTGCCAGTCCCGGAACACCCTCTAGCAGAATATGCCCGTCCGCGAGGAGCGCTACGAGGAGCCGGTCGATGAGCTTTTCCTGACCGACAATCTCTCGATGAAGCTCGCGCCGAATACTGTCGAAGACCTCGCCGATGGGATTGGTTGGCTCATTTGTTTCCATACGTCACTCCATCCGGTTCGCCGCCCAGAGCTTCTTTCTGCCCGAGGCGACTTGAGAATAATTAGGTGGTTGTAGCCGAGGCTATCTCGGAATACATTTATTCTGGAAAGCCGTTATGCTGGGCGCCATGAAGGCTTACTTCGGGTCGCCCACCCTGAAATTGTAGCCGGTCTCGTCATCGCTAAAAAGGCGATTTCTTTGGATCGGTGGTGCACGGGAGCCCGCTTTATGAAGATGAATCAGCCTCTGGGAGCCTCTCACTACGGGCCCATGATTATCCGGCTAGCTTTGGGTGCGTACTTTATCCTGGCCGGCATGGGGAAGCTCAATCTGCTGGCGGCATTCGTGGACCAAGTTCGTTCTTTCGGTGTCCTTCCGGGCAACATAGCTGCCGTCTACGGCATCCTCCTGCCGTACGTCGAGGTGACCGTTGGCGCGCTGCTGATCATCGGTATGTGGACCACCCTAAGCGGGGTGCTGGCGGGGCTTATGATACTCTCCTTTGTGTTGGCCTTCGGGGTGTTTCCCGGGACGCACGACATTTTCAATAAGGACCTGATTCTTCTGGCTGCAGCCTGTTCGCTCCTGTACAGCGGTCCGGGCGCGTTTAGCATCGACAATATCGGCAAGCAGTCGCCTGCGTAGCTCTCCACGCTGGGTGGCTATCCCTATCGCTCAACTCGGTCCCTATCGCTCAACTCGTTCTTTCCGCCTGCCGGTAGTGTGCTACTGTGCTCGCAAACCCTGTTGGGAGGCAGTATGGCGAGCAACATCGTACCCTGGTCAAGCAGAAAGAAGAAAGTGCTTCTCGCGAGGCAGGATCCCGCCAGTGGCGCGATTCAGCGCCACGTAGGCCGCCTGTTCAATGAGTTCCTGACCAGCTCGATCGTGCCCGAGCTGATCTCGGAGCCTCTTTCATCTCTCGGCGATCGACTCACTGGCTTTTCGCCGGCGGTAAACGTCCTCAAGAGTGCCAACCAGCTTCTCGTGAGCGTTGAGGTTCCGGGGATGGATGAGCGAGATGTCGAGATCTCGCTGACAACAGAGGGTCTCAGTATACGCGGTGAACGTCGGGCAGTTTTTCAACTCGCCGGGCCAGACGGAGAGCAAGAGGAGTACGTAGAGAGCCTCTACGGCGCTTTCGAGAGGATCGTTCCGCTGTCGGGACTCAGTGTTGATGAAGATCGAGTCGAGGCAACGTCGAGTAAGGGAGTTGTCACCATCAGCCTTCCCCTCCGTGCGTCCTCCGCCAGCGGAGTGCGAAAGGTAAGTATTCGCGCTGAGTAGTGGCGCGAATTCCCGTAATTGCCTGTCGGTATGGCTCGTCGTCGTCGCTCCATAGAAACCGCTCTCAAGCAGGAGGTTCCGTCAGGAACAGGTGTCCTTGTGGCGCTTTCCGGCGGCCGCGATTCTATGGTGCTCTTTGACGCATTGCTGCGCTCTCGGGGGCTGCTCAAGGTACGGGTTGAGGCGCTGCACGTAGACCACGGACTGCGCCCCTCTAGTGTCGATGATGCTCGCTTTGTGGAGGAGCGTTGTCATGAGTGGGGAGTGCCCTGTCTCGTTGAGCGGCTTGGAGCGAAGCCGGTTTCGGCTAACATGGAAGCCTGGGCTCGTCAGCAACGCTACCGGCTTTTGCGCGAGGCCCTCGTCGCTCGCGATCTTGATTGGGTGGTAACTGCGCACAATGCGAACGACGTTGCTGAGACGCTACTCATCAAACTCTTGGCTAACAAGGAGCTGACAACGATCGAGCGGCGCGACGAGCGTCGCCGATGTCTTCGCCCCTTTCTCGATATCTCTCGGGAGCAGATCAATGAATACGCCTCGCGCTTTGCGGTGCCGTATATCGATGACCCGAGCAATGATGACATTCGCCTCGTGCGAAACAGAGTGCGTCACTCGCTTCTCCCAAGTCTGGAGCGCGAGTTCGATCCGTCAGCGGTCTGGATCTTGGCGGACCGAGCCCGCTCCATCGGAGCGGACTGCGAGGCCCTCGACGCATGGGCAGAGAGGGAGGCTCAGTTGGTAGGTACCCTGGCCGAAGCGGACCCAGCTTGGCTGGCTCGTTGCGCTGATCGACTCAGAACTCTACCCGAGGCACTCGCCTGGCGGGTGTCGCAGAGGCTTTTCCGCCCCGTACTGGGATATGAGATCGGCGAGAAGGGGGCCCATGAGGCGCTGAAGCTGCTTCGGGGCGAGGTAGACTCCCTTCAACTCAAAGAGGGAATTGAGGTGCTTAGGGATCGCTTTGGGCTGCGGGTGTTGCCGCCCCAGGTGATCAAAAGCTGAAGGTTGTAGGATGGCTACGTCTGGTGTACAGAGTAGAGTCTAGGTAGCCGTTTCTTTTGAATTTATTCCGAAGAAAGAGCGCCCAAAACGGGTCTTGAGACCTTCGCTGAGCCGAGAGCTGGTGGCGGGGGTAAGGAGGTCCGTAGGCCGTTGTTGTCGCGGGGCTTGAGACCCGGCGTCGGCTCGGCTCAACGATAACTAGCTTCGGTTTGTGGCTGCTGCTCACGCCGGAGTGCTCGGAGAGTGCGTCACGTGTCAAAAAACGGTCTGTTTTGGATCCTCATTATTGCCCTTAGCCTCAGCATCTGGAGCGTTGCGAAGAAGAACATCCCGCAGCCGTCGGAGTTTGCGTACAGCGACTTTCTCTCAAGGGTCGAAAAGGGGGAGATCCGCGAGGTGCGGATTGAGGGAGACCTCGTGCACGGCGTGTACAGCGATCCTTCGAACGCCTCTTCTCCGAAAGGTGGCGCATTTGTTGTGCGTGTCCCGAAAGACGACACGCTCGTTCCGAAGCTGATCGAAAAGAATGTTATCGTAAACGTGCAGGAGCCGCCCGATCAGTCTTCGTACCTGGTGTTCCTGATAAACATCCTGCCCGTGCTGCTCCTGATAGGAGTGTGGTTCTTTTTCTGGCGACAGGTCCAGATGGGCGCCGGCAAGGGGATGAGCTTCGGGAAGTCCCGCGCCAAGCTGCTGACGGAGAGCCAACAAAAAGTAACCTTTGCCGACGTGGCGGGGATCGATGAGGCCCGTGCCGAGCTTGAGGAGATTATCGATTTTCTCAAGGACCCCAAGAAGTTTACGCGTCTCGGTGGTCGAATCCCGAAGGGGGTGCTCCTGATCGGTTCTCCCGGCACCGGTAAAACGTTGCTAGCGAAAGCCATCGCGGGCGAAGCTGGTGTTCCGTTCTTCAGCATCTCGGGCTCAGATTTCGTTGAGATGTTCGTGGGCGTAGGCGCCTCGCGAGTGCGAGACCTCTTCATTCAAGGAAAGAAGAATGCACCGTGCATAATCTTTATCGATGAAATTGATGCCGTCGGACGCCACCGTGGTGCCGGAATGGGCGGCGGGCATGACGAGCGAGAGCAGACGCTTAACCAGCTACTTGTCGAGATGGATGGCTTTGAGAGCAACGAGGGCGTGATTCTCATCGCAGCGACGAATCGTCCAGACGTTCTTGACCCTGCGCTTTTGCGCCCAGGACGTTTCGATAGGCGGGTGGTTGTGTCACGACCTGACCTAAACGGACGGCTCGGAATCCTCAAGGTTCACACCAAGAAGGTTCCAGTAGCGCCGGATGTGGATCTCACGACAATCGCGCGCGGTACGCCTGGCTTCTCCGGCGCGGACCTTGAGATTCTCGTCAACGAGGCGGCGCTCTACGCGGCGCGCAAGAACAAGTCGGTCGTCGAGAAGAGCGATTTCGAGTACGCCAAAGACAAAGTCATGATGGGCGCCGAGCGCCGTTCGATGCTGCTCTCCGAGAAGGAGAAGCTTACCACTGCATACCACGAATCGGGTCATGCCTTGGTGGCGAAGAAGCTCTCGAATGCTGATCCTGTGCACAAGCTGACGATCGTGCCGCGCGGCATGGCGCTCGGGTTGATGCAACAGCTTCCTGAGACCGACAAGCATACCTACTCGCGCTCGTACTGGATGGACCAGCTCGCGGTGTTCTTCGGCGGCAGAGTCGCCGAGGAGGCGGTGTTTCAAGAGATGAACACTGGGGCGAGCTCTGATATCCAGCGCGCAACAGAGATCGCGCGCCGAATGGTGTGTGAGTGGGGCATGAGCACGGCGCTCGGGCCTATTCACTACAACACAAAAGAGGAGCACGTGTTCCTCGGCAGAGAGATCGGAAAGCCTCGCGAGCACTCAGAAGCGGTGCAGCTTGAGATCGACCAGGAGGTGAAGCGGATCCTGGAGTCCCAGTATGAAGTTGCCAAGAAGATCGTCGGCGAGAATCTCGATGTGCTCCACAGGCTCGCTAAGGCGGTTATGGAGAAAGAGACGCTCGATTCGGACGATATCGAGCGCATCGTGCGCGGAGAAACACTGTCGCCGGGGCCGCAAGGCGGACCCGCTGGCCCGGGGGAATCCAGCGGCGGCGTTTCGGTAGCGGCGTAGTTGGCGTAGTTTCACCGCACAGGTTTGGCCAGTAGCGGCGTATGAGGCATGAACTGTTCGGCGTATCGGTGTCCCTGCTGGTCCAGCTGCTGGACATCCTGCTGGTGTCGGTCATCATATACCGGGTGCTGCTTGTTGTGCGCGGCACCCGGGCTGCGCCGATGTTGGTGGGGCTAGCGAGCATCGCGCTCGTGTACGTGCTGGCGAAGCCTCTCGGACTCGTAACGGTCGCGTGGCTCATCGACAATTTTCTCAACTCTATTATCTTAGTCATCGTTGTCATTTTTCAGGACGAAATCCGGAGAACGCTTACCAAAGTTGGAGTCCGGCCTTTTCTCTTCGCGCAGCCGCAGCGCCAGGAGCGGGGCAACGCGTTTGCAGAGATCGCGGTGACAGCGAGCAAGCTGGCGAAAGCGAAGCTCGGCAGCCTGATAGTCATTCGGCGTGATCTCGGGCTCGACGAGTTCATGGAGGAGGGAGTGGTGCTGAATGCTGAGCTAAGCCGCAAGCTCCTGTACAGCATTTTTGTCAAGGAATCCCCCCTTCACGACGGTGCGGTGCTGATCGACGGGCATCGCATTAAAGCAGCGGGGTGTGTCCTGCCTCTTAGCTTCAACCCAGACCTCGATCCGAGCCTCGGCACCCGACATCGTGCGGCGTTGGGCCTGACCGAGCGCAGCGATGCGATGGTAATCGTCGTTTCAGAGGAGACAGGCTCGATTACGCTGATTATCGAAGGTCGATTCTACCGCAACCTCGATGCAGCCTCGCTTCAAGAGCTGCTTGAGCGCAACAGCAATCGACAAGCGCCGGTGGCGAAGCGGAGCAACTTTTTCTCTGGCCAGGAGGCTTCGTGACGAAGAACCTGACCCTCAAGCTGGTGTCGGTGATTGCAGCGACCCTGCTGGCATTTGCGCTGCAGGATGCGAGCAATGCTAGTGTCGTGAGCCTCTTTGTTCCGATTGAGCTGCGCAACCCTCCTGCAGACAAGGCGCTCGTCAAGCGGATGAAGCAGGGGGTACAGATAACGATTAAAGGGCCATCGTTTCTGATAGGGGAAGTTGCCGCATCGCCGCCGCCGCTGCGGCTAAAGCTTCCGGATGGGGTCGGCGGAAAGTACACAGCACAGCTGATGGCGAGTGATATATCTCTGCCGCCGTCTGTGAGTGTGCTGACGCTCGATCCCCCCGAGGTCGAGCTTATCTTTGAGAGCATTGAGGAACGCGACGTGCGAGTAGAGGTGCCGCAGCTCGGGCTGCTCGCGAAAGATCTTGTGTTGGGCGAGATTGAGCTCGACCCACCAGCGGTAACCGTCAAGGGGCCGCTCTCCGAGGTACGGCAGCTCCGTTCGATAGCGACGGAGCCGCTCGACTTGCGAGAGATAAAGGCATCAGAGACAGTTTCGCTCCGCCTCAGAAAGCCCGGAGCACTCTCTTCCGTTTCAGTTGAGGCAGTGAGTGCCCGCGTTCGTGTTGAGAAGAGACCCGTGGAGCGGCAGTTTGTCGCGCGCCCTGTCGAGCTTCGGCTCTCGGGTGACTCGAAGTGGGTTAAGCTCAATCCCGCTGCGGTCACAGTAGTGCTCTCAGGCGAGCCGACGGCTCTGGCTGAGATTGAGCCTGATGAGGTGCTACCGTTCGTCAAGCCGAAGGGCCAGCCCTCACGAGAGGGGGAATTTTACGAAGTCGAAGTTGACGCGCCAAAGGGCGTTAAGGTGGTTAAGGTTACGCCGTCGAGCGTGACGGCATGGTACCACGGGCCGTCGAAAGGCGCCCCATCGGGCCAGGTAAAAAAGCGTTAGTTTGTAGCGAGGAAGGTATGACAACAGAGAGAAAACACTTTGGCACGGACGGTATTCGGGGCGTTGCGGGGGTCTCTCCACTCGACCCAGAAACGTTGGTGAGGCTCGGAAAGGCGGTAGCCCAGGTGTTCATGAAGGGCGACAAGAAGCGCCGCATCCTCATTGGCAAGGATACCCGCCTGTCCGGCTACATGATTGAGAGCTCGCTGGCAGCCGGTATCACAGCGATGGGGGCAGACCTGATGCTGAGTGGTCCAATTCCGACACCTGGCGTGGCGTATCTCGCCAAGAGCATGCGTGCTGATGCAGGGATCGTCATCTCCGCATCACACAACCCTTTCGAGGACAATGGTATTAAGATATTTGGGTCAGACGGCTTTAAGCTTCCTGACGAGATTGAGAATGAGATCGAGCGACTGCTTGAGCCCGGTGTGCTCGACGGAAAGGTGACGGATGCAGGTCACATCGGCAAAGCCACTCGGATTAACGATGCGGTCGGTCGCTACACCGTCTACCTCAAGGAGAGCTTTCCGCGCGAGCTCTCGCTCGAGGGGATCAAGGTGGGCCTGGACTGCGCCAACGGCGCTGCATACGTAGTCGCTCCACAGACTCTCTCAGAGCTGGGGGCGGAAGTTGTCTCGCGCGGCGTCAGCCCGAGCGGGCGAAACATCAACGCGGGATTCGGCAGCCTCTATCCAGAGGTAGTCGGGAAGCTGGTCGTTGAGCAGAATTTGAATGTCGGAATCTCGCTCGATGGAGATGCCGACCGGTGTATCCTGGTGGATGAAAAGGGGCGCGTTCTCGATGGTGATGTCGTCTTGGCGATCTGCGCTCTTGACCTGAAAGAGAGGGGACTACTCCGCAAAAATGCTGTTGTGGCAACCGTGATGTCCAATCTCGGTCTCGAGAAGTTGCTCAACGTGCACGACATTGGGGTGGTTCGTGCAAATGTCGGTGACCGGGCTGTGCTTGAAGAGATGATACGCCAGGGCTGCCAGCTGGGCGGCGAGCAGTCTGGCCACACTATATTTTCGGACGTCTCGACGACGGGTGACGGCATGCTCACGGCGCTTATGGTGCTATCGGTCATGTGCCGCAAGCAGAAGCCGCTTTCGGAGCTTGCGGCGCCATTCGTCACGTTTCCCCAGAAGCTCATCAACATCAAAGTGGCGAGTAAGCCACCGCTAGAACAGATAGCCCCGCTTGCCGCGGCTATTTCTCAGAAAGAGAAGGAGCTCGGCGCTTCTGGTCGCATCCTTGTCAGGTACTCGGGAACCGAGAACAAGGTCCGAGTCATGGTCGAGTGCGAGGACGAGGAGTCGTGCAAGAAACATGCGACTGACCTGGCTGCTATCCTTGAGAAAGAGATCGGTGCCGTGTGAGCCGAGTGCAAGCCGGGAGCTTTGCTCCATTCTCTGTGCCTTCTAATGAGCCGGGAGCATGGCGTCTCCCGTCTAGCACCGAGATGGCCTCTCTCGACTCTCGTGCAATTCAATCCGGGACGCCAGCGCTCGAACTCATGGAGCGAGCTGGGTCTGCGGTAGCTGGGAGCGTTCAGGCTCTCCTCGGAGGGAGCCACGGTCGAGTACTCGTGCTCTGTGGCTCTGGGAATAACGGTGGGGATGGATTGGTTGCCGCGCGGCTTTTGGCGCAGCGCGGAGTAGCGGTGACGGCTCTTGTGGCTCACGCTGACCGCTATTCCCGTGATTTCGTTGAACAGCTAAAACTGTATGGAGATGCCCTGTCCGCTGGCAGCGTGCCGCTGGCGCTGGCTGAAATCGGGCGCTGTGTTGAGGTTGCCGATCCAAAACGGGAGCGGGAGGTCTTTGCGTCGGCGGCTGTTGTGGTTGATGCGCTGCTAGGCACTGGGCAGCGACTTCCGCTCGGCGGCTCGGTCGCGTCCCTCGTTGCACAGCTTCGCAGTGAGCAGATAAGCCGTCCGGCCCTAAAGGTTCTCGCTGTGGATCTTCCAACGGGGGTATGCGCGGACACAGGCGCGCTAGCTGAGCTGCACGTGCGGGCGGACGTAACGGTTGCTCTTGAGCTCATTAAGAGAGGTTGCATGCAATTCCCTGGGCGAGCCGCGTGCGGGGAGATAGTCGCCGCATCGATCGGGATTGCCGGCGTGGGTGGCACTCTTGCGACCGCGATTGAGGGAGCCGCACGTCCGCGCATCGCTCGTCGTCTGGTGGATGGGCACAAAGGCCAGTCGGGCAGGATCGTCGTTGTGGGGGGGTGCGCTGCGATGCCGGGCGCGCCTCTGTTGGCAGCCACTGGAGCGCTGCACGCCGGAGCCGGTCTGGTAACCCGCTCGTGGCGGACGGCGTGGGGTTCGTCGGCTGCGATTCCTGAGTGCATGAATGCGCTGCTGCCAGGGGAGTCTCCGTTCCTCGAGGCGTCCGATCTTCCCCTGCTCGCAGGTCTTGCAACGCGGGCAGATTGTGTGGTTCTTGGCCCAGGTCTTGGCGTCGCTCCAGAGACTGTGGCTCTTGTCGAGCGGCTCCTTGCAGAGCTTTCTTCCACGCGTGTGAGGGTAGTCGTCGACGCAGATGCGCTCAATGCTGTTGCACAAACGGGGGCAACGCTTAGTGCCGTTCGAGCCATCGCCACCCCACATCCGGGGGAAGCGGCGCGACTGCTGGGGGCCAGTGTTGAGGAGCTTCAGGCCGATCGATTTGCGGCGGCGCAGGCCTTGGCCGAACGGCTTGGGTGTGTGGTCGTGCTCAAAGGTGCGGGCACGATTGTGTGCGGTGAGGGGAGATGCGGCGTAGTGGCTCGAGGATCGCCGTACATGGCGACTGCGGGTAGCGGGGATGTCCTATCCGGAGTTGTTGCTGCGTGCACGGCACGTGCAGATTCGCTCTACGATGCTGCGGCGGTCGCTGCTTACGTACACGCCTGTGCGGGAGAGCGTGCAGCGGCTGAGAGTGGCGGGCCAGTGCTTGCCACAGAGATTGCCCGTGCTACGTCGGCTGTGATTGGAGCGCTCGACAGATGATTCGTCGGATTCTGCTGAGCGAGGCTGACACTGCGAAGCTAGCCCAAGAGATAGCTAGGCTCCCCCTTGCTGGGAAGACTGTGGCGCTTGAGGGGGATCTCGGAGCAGGAAAGACAACGCTCGTGCGTTATTTGGTGGCAGCCCTTGGGGGACGGAGCGAAGATGTTTCCTCGCCGACATTCGCGCTTGAGCACGACTACGTCGTGCGGCAAGGACTGGCAGTCGAGCACTGGGACCTGTACCGGCTTTCGAGCGCCCCGGCAGAGGTGCTTGAGCCTCCGGCGCGCGCTGTGGTGCGGGTGATCGAATGGGCGAGCAGGTGTCCCGAGGCGGCAGTCGGCGTTGACCTTACGATTGTTATAGCGGTAGGCGAAGCTGGAATACGAAGCGCTGAGATCTCAGGCTCGCTCGTTGAGGAGTTGCGGCGATGAAAATGATACGCCGGCCTATCGTAGTAATGAAGTTCGGCGGTACGTCGGTTGGCGACGTGTCGCGTGTGAAGCGGGTGGCGGATATCGTAGCCGAGCACCGTCGATCGCGCCCAAGGGTCGGGCTGGTAGTTGTACTTTCGGCCATGGCTGGAGAGACAAACAAGCTCGTCGCCCTGGCACAGAGCTGTGTCGACGAGCCGGAAGGCAGGGAGCTCGACGTGCTCCTTTCGAGCGGAGAGCAGGTGACAGTGGCACTGCTGGCGATGCGGCTCAACGCACTCGGTGTACCTTCGAAGAGCTTGCTTGGGCCGCAGGCGAAGATCTCTACCAGTGCGCGCCACACCAACGCCCTGATTGAGGAAGTTGGGACTGATTCCATAGAAGCTGTGCTTGCGCTTGGAGGTGTCCCGGTGATCGCAGGCTTTCAGGGTGTCACCGACTCGGGCGACATTACTACGCTTGGGCGTGGCGGGTCGGACATCACCGCGGTAGCGGTGGCGGCTGCGCTTCGGGCCGAGGCCTGCCTGATCTACACGGATGTGAGAGGTGTCTACTCTGCTGACCCCCGTATCTGTCGGACCGCGCGCCTGCTCGAGCGCGTCGCGCACGAGGAGATGCTTGAGATGGCAAGCCTCGGGGCGAAGGTGCTGCACACGCGCTCAGTATTCTTCGCGATGCGCTACGGTGTGCCGCTTGCAGTGCTTTCGACCTTTGACGGACCGTTTGTGCCAGGGGTCAATGGAACATGGATTGTGCCTGAGGAGGAGCTTATGGAGAAGCCTGTGGTGACTGGTGTTACGCACCGGCTCGATGAGGCACGTTTGGTTATTGAGTCGATGCCGGCGGACATCGCGACGATGGCGCGGCTATTCTCTGTGCTTGGGCGACGTGACGTGATGGTTGACATGATCTCGCAAGAGGGTGTTGGTTCGGGGCGCGTAAAGGTCAGCCTGACGGTTGCCGATGAGCAGAGTAGCTTGGCTCTCAACGTTGTCCGTGAGGCTGTTCCGGAGCTGTGTGCCGCGGGAGTATCGGTAGAGCGAAATATCGCCAAGGTATCGGTTGTGGGCCTCGGAATGAGAAGCCACACCGATGTTGCCGGCAGGACGTTTCGCGCTCTGGCTGAGCAGAGCATTGACATACAGATGGTGAACACGTCAGAGGTCAAGATCTCCCTGCTTGTGGCCCGAAAGCACTGCGAGGCAGCGGTGAGGGCGCTCAATGACGAGTTCGCTCCCGAGGTTCTCAGCAGTCGTGCTATTGGGTGCGAAGAATCTCGCGCAGCTCTGCAAGGGTTTCAAGGGTAGGTCGGCGTTCCCGGCTGGGCTGGATTCCGAGGCTGCGTTTCTCAGAGGCTGCCGTGTGCACTGCATCAATCATCGAGACGAGGGTTGAGTGTGCTCGCGCGTTCCATCCGCGCAGCGATTCGAACTCTGGAAAATGAGTGGCTGCTTCATCACACGCGTGTTCGGAAAGCTGGTCGAGTAGGAAAGATGTGAGCGTTACGGCGTCACGGTAGTAACCCTCTTCAATTAAAGCCGTAATTCGCTGCTCAGCCTCGCCGAGGGAGTGTACCTGCTGCTGTAGCTCCGGCCATCCGACCTGGGAAAATGCGTGGTGGTAATCGACTTCATACGGCGCAAGCTCCTTGACGAGAGCTCGAAGCTCCGCGAGGACTGTGCCAAGCTCAGCAGCATTTCCGCGCGCGGTCCTGCTGGTTGAGTTCATAACACTCATCAGCCAACGAATGATTAATCGGAGCGTGGGTCTCAGCAGCATTACCACGCCGAGAGTGAGAAGCATGCCGCTTACGACCACACACAGCATGACGATATCGCCATTCTCAAGGTTGCTCAGATCCATGCATTCAGTAACGGCAGATGGGAGCGGGAGCTTTAGGCAGCGTTCTGGTCGTTGCGCTGAGTCGTTGGTTTTGTGGTTGATAGCTCCCTAAAAAGCGCCTGCATCGCTCTCACACTACCATCCACATTAAACACCGTTTTGATTCGCTGCCTCCCGGCTCTTCCTAAGGCCTCGCGTCGCATAGAGTCCGTTGCCAGTGTGCGAATCGCCGCTGCGAGCGCCTCCGAGTCGCTCGGGGGAACCATAAGACCGGCTTCGCCATGACCCACTAGCTCAGGCATACCGCCGACCGACGTGACGATAGCGGGAACCCCCTGAGACATCGCCTCGACCACCGATTTGGGGAAGCCTTCGCGATTCTTGGACGCCATGACAGTCACATCGCATAGCGTTGCGAGGCGAGTTGCGTCTTCGCGGAACCCGGTCACGTGCACCCGACTTTTTTCAGGAAAGCTAGCTATCATTGCTTCGACGTTGGGGTCCTGGATTGAACCCACCAAGAGTAGGTGAAGAGAAGGAATCTCTGTCAGCAGCGAGGCGCAGGCGGCGATGAGGATATCAACACCCTTGACTGCCCTAATGACAGCGGTGCAGCCAACGACGAAAGCATTTTCGGGCAGGCCCAGGTCTCTCCGAGAGCAGGGTGGCGGGGCGCTGTACCATGCCACATCGTGCCCCTTGTAGACTGTTACCACGCGCTCTTGAGGGAGTCCTAGCTCCTTGAGGTGCTGCTCGACCGCCTGGGAGACGCAAACAATTTTCGACACCCTTGGATTGAGAAAGGTAAGCCAGGAAGAGGGATCCCACCAACTCAGGTGCCCAACAGTACCGCGGTACGTGGCGACGGGAACGCCGAGGCCGATCAGCCCAAGGTTTGCGGCAGCGAGTCCCGCATTCGATAGGGCGTAGAGCACATCCGGCTTTGACTCAAGCACGATGCGCCGCAGACGGAGCATTCCACGCAGGTCGAGTCGGCTGGAAAGCACGAAAGTTTGAACGTGCACGCCAGCTCCACGCAACATTTCCGAGTGTGCGTTCTCTTGGCTTGTGAGCACCGTCACCGATTCGCCCAAATCTTGCAGGCCCTTCAGGATGAACGATTCCGGCCGATCAAGTGCTTTGCAGACGACAAGTATCTTCATACGCTGGCGTTTAACGTCCCCAGGGCGAAAAAAACGAAACCCGAGTTTTTATAACGGATGGAGCCACTATCAGTCGATATTTTTCTGAAGCATGCTACATGAGTTGTTCAGAGAGAGGTGAGTGGCGAAGAAAGCTGCTCGTTTCGGGCCGATGCCGTGGACTCTCTCAAAGGCAGCCTCTTCCCCTATCACCGGTGCTAAACGTACTAGGCTTTCGGCTTCCCTGAGCAGCTCGGAGGCTACGCGGTCGGTGACCCCTAGGAGCAGCTCAAGGTCCTGCGCACTTGAGCACAGTAGGGACAGCGGACGCCCCTGGGCTAGAAGACTTTCGGCGTCGTTTCGGTTCAAGCGAGCGGTGTTAAGCAGAGGGTGGAGCGTTCTGGAGACAACGAAGCTCCCGCCGTCGCGCAGGATTACAGCGATTCCAAGTAGAGATGTGAGCGAGAGGATCCTCCAACGCATACCAGACTGTTCGACATTTCTCATGCCGCAGTTTCGTTTGCTAGCGGCTTGGTTGTGTGGACTGCGAAGTGATGCTCAATAAGACTCGGCTAGGCCACTTTATTGAGCTTGCCTTTACGAGGCTGCTCCGCCGAGCCGTGCCGGTCATCCTCATCGCTCAGCGACTGGTCGGCGAATATACCTTCGGTGCGCTTCTCCTCGCTTACCGCGCGGCTCTTGTCGCTGCTGGCCTGGGTGGCGCTGCTTTGTGATCGCGCTACATTCTGGTTTGTTTGAACGCCAGCCGTCTGGGCCGCCTCGGTGAAGCGAATCTGCTGGGCCGGGTAGGCAGTGCCGAGCACTTGCGCGCTTGCAACTCCTATACTTTGCGTTGGTGCGGGAGCCATTGTAACGTCTCCGGGAAGGGCAACCTAATCGGCGCTTTCCTCCCGTAGGAATGTTCGGCCGGGATCGCCTGTTTGCATTAGAATTTGAGCCTAATTCCTGTGGTAATTGACTGCGACGCAAATGCTACCTACACCCCAGATGAGGAACTCCAGGGGGTTATAACTGCGTACCTACGCCGCTGTGGAAATCCAAGCTCTCTACACCGCAACGGGCAGCTAGCTCGAGCAGCGCTTGAAGAGGCTCGGGCGGAGCTTCGCAGTTTCCTCGGTGCTGGAGAGCGCGACCACGTTATCTTCACTTCTGGGGCTACTGAGGCAAACAATACGGTTGTGGCTTCGTGTGCGGCCCTCTCCCCAGGAAGGCTAGTGGCGAGCGCCGTCGAGCATCCGTGTGTTCTTGAGCCCCTCAAGCGTGTTGCTGCGTATGGCAGGGATGTCGTGCTCGTTGCTCCGGATAGCGGCGGGCGAATAGCCTCCAAAAGCGTTGCTGCTGCGCTCACGCCCGATTGCGCGTTGGTGTCGATCATGGCGGCAAACAACGAAACAGGAGTGCTCAATCCTGTCGCCGAGGTAGCTGGAGTCGTACGGTCTGTTGCTCCGGGAGCGGTTGTGCATACCGACGCCGCTCAGATTCCGGGAAAAGGAGCACTCTCGTTCTCTGCGCTAGGGGTCGATTGCATGACGATCTCAGGGCACAAGTTCGGTGCTCCATCGGGTATCGGGGTGCTCGTTGTGCGCGATGGTGTGCATATCGCGCCGTGTATCCTTGGCGGGCCACAGGAAGGGAAGATGCGGGGGGGGACCGAGAACGTGTTCGGTGCTTGTGCAATGGCGGCCGCGGCCCGAAATGTGTCGGCGTCTCTCTCGGCGCGGATTGATCGCATGGAGGCCTTGCGGAGTGATTTTGAGAAATCGGTCTGTACGTTGGTGGTGGGCGCCGCAGTGAACGGTGCGGGGCATGAGCGGCTACCGAATACTTCATCGCTCTTTGTGCCAGGCGTTCGGGCAGATGACCTAGTTGTCGCGCTTGATTTGGAAGGGATCCTCGTGTCAGCGGGAGCCGCATGCTCCTCTGGCAAGCCCGGTCCGTCGCACGTGCTGCAGGCGATGGGGCTATCCGACGACCGGGTGGGAAGCACGGTGCGGATAAGTTTTCGTGGTGACAGCGATCTGGGGGTTGCTCGCACGGTAGCGGAGGCCATTGCCAGAGTGGCAAATAGGGTGCGGGAGACCCCCTCAGGTGCTTAAGGGCCTGAGATGCAAAGGCTCGGTGCGAAACGCCACCGCGGTGTGCAATTCAAACTCGGATACGGTACATTCTCTCCATGCTTACGGCGTCCTCATCGAAACAAGCCAGTAGCCGCTCTGTAGTAGTTGCCATGTCGGGGGGTGTGGACTCTTCCGTTGCGGCGTACCTGCTGTCGAAAGCTGGGGAACACGTCGTGGGTGTTTCGATGCAGGTGTGGGACTATAAGAAAAATTCGGCTGAAAACTCCCGGGCGACCTGCTGCAGCCCGGCGGACTTTTGTGATGCGCGGCGAGTAGCGGCAGCGCTCGACATACCATACTACGTAGTTGATTTTGAGCGCACATTTGAGCGGGAAGTCATCGAGCGGTTCGTAGAAACATATAGGCAGGGCCGCACACCGAACCCGTGTATCGACTGCAACAGTAAGGTGAAGTTTCGTGAGCTGCGCGAGCGAGCTTCGACCTTTGGCTGCTCACACGTCGCTACTGGCCACTACGCACGAATCGCGCGTTCCGAGGAAGGCTTCAGGCTGCTGCGCGGAATAGACAGTGAGAAGGACCAGAGCTACTTCCTCTACACATGCAGGCAAGATGAGCTTGAACGAACAATTTTTCCTATAGGGGGATACACCAAATCAGAGATCCGCGAGATCGCCCGAGAGGCTGGACTCGTCACCGCCGAAAAGCCGGAGAGCCAGGATATCTGCTTTGTTGCTGGCAGTGCTCACGATTTTGTCGCCACGATTGGGGGCAGAAGGCCGCGCGGTGCGTTCGTCACAAAAGAAGGGAAGAGAATCGGAGAGCACGATGGGATTCACCGCTACACTGTTGGTCAGCGCAGAGGGCTGAGTTTAGGCGGACAAGCTGAGCCGCTGTACGTCATCGACATCGACCCAGCCTTAGATCAGGTCGTGGTAGGAAGCCGAGATGACCTCAAGCGGGAGTCATTCCAAGTGGGCGAGGTGCATTGGGTTGCGCCGGAGCTGGTTCAGACGGGAGGCCAGAGCAACATGCCGCGGGAATTCGACTCGATCGTTCAGGTGCGCTCTAGGCATCGCGGAGTCCGGGCGAAGGTGAGGGTGGATAGCAGCGGTTCCTGCCGAGTCTCGTGGATTGATGACTGGGCCGCCGTTGCCCCCGGACAGGCGGCAGTATTTTACGACCTGTGCAATGAAGAGGTGCTCGGCGGCGGACGGATTGAGCGCGAGGCAGGCTGCTAACCAGGAGGGCGCTGCAGTCGATGGCGGTAGGTTAGTACACTCTCCGCCGCAAAGTAGACTGCCAAGAGAGAGAGAGAGCTGTAGAGAAGCTCGCCCCGCCCAAGCGCGAGCCCCAGGACCTGTCCGAGAAACGTAGTCACGACGAGCAGCACAACGATGCGGGGTTCCTCGCGCAACATGAAAGCTGCCACCATCAGGAACGAATAGTAGTAGCAGGAGATCTGTGTTGCCACTGGCACAAGCGTAAAGCCAAAGGTTGCGAGCACCCACAGCCGCCGCTCCCTCCGCAGACAGAAAATGAAGAGAGCCAGGAATCCCGCGGTACCCGCTACCAAGAGCGGCTTTCGCCGCTCGAAGGTCTCTGCACGGATAGCTTTGTACGTCTCAAGCTTCTGAAACTCGTCTCCCTGCCGTGTCTCGTCACTACCTTCGGGCGCTACCCCAAAAGACACTAGTGAGGGGAAGCCCATGTTGTTCGTAAAAGGGAATGAGAGGTGCTTAACAGAGTTCTGCGCAAACTCGCGGTACGCCGACGAGCCCCCCATGCTCAAAGCTCCGAGCGGAAGGAGCACAGCGCAGGAGAGCAGCACACCGACTAGGAGTCGAACAGGCTCGCGCTCAACGGCCTTGGCTCGCGCGAGGCGCAGCGCTGCGAGTACGAGGGGCCCAAACAGGAAGCAGAGCGGAAAGATCCTCAGCAGCGCTGAGCAGCCCAGGAAAAATCCCCCTGAGAGGGGGAAGCTGCGTCGCAGCAGGCTGATGCCTAGCAGGAGACAGGCTAGCCAGTCCTGCCGCATGAACCCTCCTCCTGTCCAGTAGAACCGGGCCGGGAAGATCAACCCGAAGGTGCAGGCCGCGTAACAAGCGATTTCAAGTCCGAAGGCCCAGGTTACAGCGACCAAACCCACGGCAACCAGCAGCGGATCGATTAAGGCGACGAGCGTCAAGTTGCCGTCGGTCAGCTCTAGGTTGCGCACGATCGCCCCTGGCAAGACATTCCACGTCGGTGGCGGGTTGTACCCGTAGTCTATGAGCGACGCGTTCCACATGGCTGAATCGGTCTTGCCCCGAAGCGCCACCACATCAGTCTTAAACTTCTGCCAGCGTTCAGGCGAAAAGTGCTTCGGACAGGAGCTCATCCGCTCATCAAGCTGGTAGGCGAAGACTATCTGGTTGGTGACAAGATCCTGCACGCGCTGCTCCTGCATGTTGAGCCAATCCGGACGATCCTCACGGAGTGCCTGAAGCGCGCAGTCATACAGCCGAGTGTAGCGCAGCTCAGGAGCATTCTTCGCGCCGAGGAAGTAGTGAAGAAGCTCATGCCGGTGAACAAAGCTGCCGAAGTGAAGCGCTCCCCAGTTGAAGTAGCCGGCTAGGGCGAGGGCAGCTAACAGGAGCAGAGCCCGAGCTCGAGCCGTTGCCCAGCGCTCAGAGAGACCTTGTGACTGGAGGTAAACCCGCAGAAGAATGTGCGCAAGGAGCAGGGCGCTAACCACGAGCCGCAAAACCTGGGCGCCACGATCGGTCATTGGGATAAAGCCCACGGCGGGGCTGGAAAGGGAGATGCTCGAAGCGCCGAGAACAAACATCAGGGCGACGAAAAACGCGCCGATGGTCAGCCAGGCTACGAGTGTGCGCTGCGAGGGATCGCGCGTCTTTGGGGCTCGGATCGCCAGGTATGCAGCGAGCGCCATGGAGAGCGCCGCGGCCAGCAGCAGCAACCCCGCGGGGGGCACTGAGAGTGAGGACTCGGGATAATAGCCCTCGGCAGCACACGGGGGTGCTGCAAGCAGGGTGACGAGCAGCAGCAGGAGGGCGCAAGCAACCGATCGCCGCTGTGACGGCAAAGACATCCCGGTTGTATACCTCCCGCGGCGCTGTTGAAACAGATGCCAAAACGCCTGAGGGGATGGGCTACGAGCCGCTAACCCCCCGCTGTTGTTGGGGTAGGCGGGTTTTGAGTACACCCCGCAATCTGGTACACTTAACCGGTTACACTTCCTCTCAATCACCAAAGAGAGCTGCGCCTGAGCGGTATCCGGCGGCTGCTTTTGTGATTGTGAGGCTCTTACCTGAGAGGAGCCCCATGCGATTTGGAATAGTCGGCAGCGCCGGCGATGAGTCTGACACTGAAAAAAAACCCCAGCGCCCCGCACCAGAGCCGTTAGGTCGTGAGCGATACGGCCAGATCGAGGAATCCCTCGGCTACGTGTTCCGAGAGCGTGAGTGGCTCGAGCGTGCCCTGACGCATCGGTCGGTGCATGGAAAAGGGGTAAAGAGCGACTACGAGAGGCTGGAGTTTCTGGGCGATGCGGTCTTCGATTTAGCGGTGGCCCACCTGCTTCTTGATCGGCACCCGGATGCAAAGGAAGGGGACCTTTCTAAGATGCGCGCTGCGCTCGTAAACACGAGCTCGCTTGCGGAGATTGGCCGTGGTCTGCAGCTCGGAAAATTTGTTCGTTTAAGCCGCGGAGAACTGGCGAGTGGGGGGGCTGATAGGGCCTCGATCCTCGCTGATGTTGTTGAGGCTGTACTTGGAGCCGTGTACCGGGAGGGTGGCTACGATACCGCGCGGGCATGTATCGAGCGACTGCTCGGAGAGCAGCTGGTAAACGTGACGCCGCGCGACCCAAAAACTGAGCTGCAAGAGGCGTTGCATGCATCAGGAAGTGAGGCACCAGTCTACCGCCTTGAGTGCGTTGAGGGACCTGAACATGCCCCAGTCTTCATTTCAGTTGTGGAAGTCGATGGCCAGATAGTTGGCCGCGGCCGTGGTGCTACTAAGAAGGCTTCTCAGCAGATCGCTGCCGAGGAAGCGCTCGCGCGGTTAAAGCCATCTGACGAAATCGACGCGCGGTTCCTTCAGACGGATGACGAAGCCGCTAAGCCGCCGGCAGATGAGGGAGATAGTCATGACGACTAATACGGCGGTGCCAACGGTCTGTATAGTTGGCCGAACTAACGTCGGAAAGTCGACACTCTTCAACGCGCTGGCCGGACGGCGCAAGGCGGTGGTGAAAGACCAGCCTGGCGTCACGCGCGACCGCTTCTACGAGCTCGTTACTCGCTTCGATTTTCCCTTTACGCTGATCGATACCGGAGCCCTCGTTGGAGAGGAGGACATCGCGCTGCACGAGTCCGTTAGGCAGCAGAGTGAGCTTGCCATGCGACAGAGCGACGTGATCATCGTCGTGTTCGACGGCCTGCACGGGCTGCACCCGCTCGATAGTGAAGTGCTTGACCTGGTGCGACAGGCTGGGAAGCCAACGATCTTTGTGGCCAACAAGTGCGAGAAGCCTTCGGCAGCGATGACTGCAACAGAGCTCTATGGTTTAGGGATCGAGGAGATTATTCCGATCAGCGCAGCACATAGGCGCGGTATCCGGGACCTAATGGCCAAGGTACGCGAGATTGTTGCCCCACTTGATATCAACATTGAGATGCCCGAAACACAGGATATCGATTCTGAGGAGGGTGACCTCGATGTGCGGTTGCTGCCCGAGCATGTGGTGCCAGAAGACGAGAGTGGTCCGGCGCAGCGCATCAACCTTGCCATCATCGGGAAACCAAATGTGGGCAAGAGCACTTTCGTCAATCGACTGCTCGGCGAGGAGCGGATGATCTGCTCTCCGATCGCTGGAACCACGAGAGACAGCATCAAGAGCGAGCTTGGCCGTGGCGGCCGGACGTTTGAGATCGTCGATACTGCCGGCCTGCGCAAGAAGGCAGGAGTGCGCGACGGCACAGTAGAGCGATTCAGCAACATTCGAACCCTGCGGTCGCTGGCACAGAGCGACGTGGCAGTTTTCCTGCTCGATGCGGCGGAGGGGATTCCAACCGAGCAAGACGCCAGGATTGTCGGGCTCGCCCACGAGAAGGGAAAAAGCCTCGTAATCGTCGTGAATAAGTGGGACCTGATTGAGAAAGAGCCGCGCACTGCGGAGGCGTACCGACATGCAGTTCGTTCTGTATTCAAGTTCGCTGCGTACGCTCCGGTGGTGTTCGTTTCGGCGTTAACCGGCCAGCGGTGTCTCGCAGTGCTCGACGCCGTGGCGGAGGTTGCGGATGCTGCGCGCATACGGCTTTCAACATCGGAAGCGAACAGGATCTTCACTGAAGCTTTCAAGGCCAAGCCACCGCCGGTGTACCGTGGCAACCCTGTTAAGCTCCTGTATGCCACACAGGTGGCAACGAAGCCTCCCACGTTCGCTGTATTCGTGAACTACCCGGAGCGATTGCGGTTCAATTACGAGCGGTACCTCAAGAACTCCGTTCGCAAAGTTCTGCCGTTTATCGGCAACGATATCCGCATACTCTTCAGGCGCCGCAGCCGGCTGACAAACGACCGTCGACGAGTGGCGTAGCGTCATCGAACGGCATTCTCGGCCAGCGGCAATTCCTCAAAGCAGATACGCGAACGTGGACGTACCCGTACACGGAACACAGTTCCGATACGCGCTGCGGAACCGTTGCCGCTCCCGCGTAGCGGGGCACACGCTACAACGCGTCTTGCCCGGGCGCGGCACCGGAAACAGAGCGGCGATAGCGGAGAGGTGCGGACTGAAGCTTTCTTCACACCCCCTCGCTGTCCTGTTTGTTTTTCCCTTTGGGTTGCGGAACTTCTGTTTCGGGTATCATCCCGTCCCGGAGTGCGTTCAGCTGGGGCGCGGTCTCTCTACGAGAGATCGGCAATCACGCAGATCTTGCGCTCAACCGAGAGAGGGTAGAGCTGCCGAATGTTCTTCTCTTTTACGTTGAGCAGGAAGGCCGCCTTCTTGTCGGCCTTCAGCACGAGGTAGCCGCCGAGTGGATCTGACTTCTTGTTCTCCTTGAGAAATCCTTCAATCTTTTTTAAGCGCTCATCCTGCGTCTTGGTGGCCCGAATCTGTGCCGTCTGGGCAGCACTGAGCACAACGAATCCTGGGTTGAGGCAGTCATTGTCAGGTTTGACGAAGGTTCCGATCGTGGCGGTCGAGACGGGCTTACCGTTCAGCGTAAGCTCGCCCTCGCTGACTATGTATGGCTTAATCACTCTGGCTACATCGGGATCAAGCTGGTTCGCTGCGAGCAGCATCGCGACGTTCCCTTTCTCCCGGATGACTTCGTTGAGCCCTGAGAAGCCGAGAACGGCTGGAGCGGCTCCCGGGCCTGACGGCTCGGTTGAGACAGTCAGGTATGGGTTGTTGTTGTCGACGCTCACGATCGTGTGAGAGCCCACGCCCAGGGTGAGGTTCCCCGTAATCTTGTAGCTCTTCTTGTTTATTACAACTTCGGAGTACACCGGCGGTTGCGCGTTCTCATCGAACTTGACGAAGACATGCCGCGAGCCGTCGGCTGGCATGCTCTCTAGGTTAAACTCCTGCGGGGGGATGGCAGGGCCTTCTAGTATGAAGATTCCTTGGGCGTTTGGCCTGGAGCTGACCAGCACTTTTGTCTGACCATCGGTGCTCTGGTAAACGCCGGACGCCATGGTCTGAATGAAGTCCGCTTTCGCGAATTGAGCTGAGCAACCGAAAGCCAACAGTCCGGCCGCCAGAAGCCCAACTGCGCGCATTGACCCTGCCCTAAACCGTCCCATGTGCCCTTGAGTCCCTCCGCTTGAGCAAGAGCAGGTACGCCAAATCACGTACGCTCCCTCGCCCACGTTTAGTATCGGCGCAGCGTTAAAGGCAGCTTGAGCGCATTTTGCGCTGCCGACCTTATTTGATGCGAGCCGTTTCAGGTAAATCATCACTTACGCTATACTTCGCCCCGGTTACTTGCGAAACTGCGCTAATGCGTTGCAGTCGGCGCGTTGAATAAACGTAGTTTTACTTTTCGCGGGGTGTTGTGATTCTCATTCTCGATTTCGGTTCCCAGTACACGCAGCTAATCGCCCGTCGGGTACGGGAGCTCAACGTCTACAGCGAGGTGCGGCCATGCACCTCTGACCCTAAGACCGTCGACCTCAGCGGAGTGAAGGCGATTGTGCTCTCCGGTGGGCCAGCCAGCGTGACTGAAGCGGATGCGCCTGACTTCAACGACCAGTGGCTGTCTACGGGACTGCCCACCCTTGGAATCTGTTACGGCATGCAGCTCATGGCCCACCACTTCGGTGGCTCACTCGGCCGTGGTGCGGCTCGGGAGTACGGCCCTTCGACTATCACAGTTGAGCGGCCCGAAGGGATTTTTGCGGGGTGGAAGAAGGGGGATTCGCTCTCTGTATGGATGAGCCACGGGGACCACGTTGAACGCCTCCCTGAAGGGTTCGTCGGCGTGGCGTCCAGTCCAGGGGCGCCGATTGCAGCGATGCAGCACACATCGAAGCCCTTTGTCGCGTTGCAATTTCACCCCGAAGTTGTGCACACGCCGCAGGGTAAAGAGATGCTCAAGAGCTTCGTTCACGGCATCGCGGGATGCAAGCCGGACTGGACGCCGGGGAACTTCATTGAGCAGTCAGTCAAGCGGATTGCGGACGAAGTTGGCCCAACGGCGCAGGCGCTGTGCGCACTGAGCGGAGGTGTGGACTCCACTGTTGCAGCTGTGCTGGTGTCCCGTGCCCTCGGAAAGAGGCTGCACTGTTTCTTCGTCGACAACGGCCTGCTGCGCAAGGGAGAGGCGGAGCAGGTGATGAAGAGGCTCAAGGGGCTCGACCTCAATGTGGAGCTTGTCGACGCCGGGGCGCGGTTCCTGCGCGAGCTCAAGGGAGTCACCGAGCCGGAGCGCAAGCGAAAGATTATCGGGCGTGTGTTCATTGAGGTCTTTGAGGAGCAGGCAAAACGGTTGCAAGGAGTGACACACCTTGTTCAGGGCACGCTCTACCCGGACGTGATAGAGAGCGTGTCGGTGCGTGGACCGTCTGCGACTATCAAGACTCACCACAACGTTGGTGGCCTACCCGAAAGGCTCAACTTCAAGCTGATCGAGCCGTTTCGGGAGCTGTTCAAGGATGAGGTTCGGGCCTTAGGCCGAGAACTGGAGATGCCGACAGAGATCCTGCAACGACAGCCCTTCCCAGGTCCGGGGCTCGCTGTTCGAGTGCTGGGCGAGGTCACCCCTGAGCGCGTCAAGACGCTGCAGGAAGCCGATAGCATCTTCCTGGAGGAGGTGCGGGCCGAGGGGCTCTACGCGGGGCTCTGGCAGAGCTTTGCGGTGCTCTTGCCCGTTCGCAGCGTTGGCGTCATGGGCGATGGTCGTACGTACGATGAGACAGTCGCGCTGCGCGCGGTACATTCAGAGGACGGAATGACAGCGGACTGGGCTTTCTTGCCTGAGGCGCTGCTGCGGCGAGTGAGCAACCGGATCGTGAATGAAGTAAAGGGTGTCAACCGAGTAGTACTCGACATATCGAGCAAGCCACCTGCAACTATTGAGTGGGAGTAGGTGGAAGAGAGCTGGACTCGCGAAGTTGAAGTGTGCGGAGAGAGCTTTGAGCTGCGCTTCTACCGACGGCCGTTCCGTGAGGGGCTGGAGGTGCGTGTTACAGTGCACGGCACTGAGATCTCGCTTGGGGAGCTTGGGCTCGGGGAGCTCGCGCTGCTGGAGCGCGCGAAAGCTCGCATCGAAGAGCAGCTTCGTTCGGCGGGGTGACCCCAGCGACCAACAGCGGAATGCAGCCGCGTCCCCGTTATACTACGATGTCGAGGGTACGGTCTGGCGACGGTTGGTGGATCTCCGTCTCGGCGCGAGCTTCCTGCGAAGCCTCACGACTCTCACCTTGTGGCCCATGCTGGCGCTTTTCGCGCCTCGGGGCATCGCCGGTATTGGTCACTCGCGCCCCAACTTCCTGAGCATGCAGCACAGCGTACGCTGGTGCGAGAATATGTAGGTAGCCTCTATCAACGTGCATGGTGCCCTCCTTGGCAGCAGCTGACGTTCACTCATCCTTGATACGATAAGGTTCGGATTAAACCCCGAATTCCTTAAGCCCGATTGCGAGAGAGCTTGTCCTAGCAAGAGAAACAGCGGGTTAGGGCCCAACGCCTTGGCCCGCCAGGGAGAAAAAGAGACGCCGCCTCTTAAGGTTGGGCGCCTTTTTGCCGAGCCTCAATGTAGGCAGCGGAGCAAGTGCCCGCGCCCGGGAGAGCGCATCATAAAGTTATGGCGAACGAGAAGCGAAACACGGCGATCTTCACAGCGTACGACGACCTTGAGCAGCCCGAGCTGGCAACACCTGAAAGAAACTTGCTGCGGGCAGTCCTGCTGAACGCCATCTCGGACATGAACCGGGAAGGGGAATTTTCGCGCAAGGCGCGGGACTACTTCACCAGCAAGGAGGACGACTATCTCTTCTCGTTTCAGTCGGTCTGCGGGTTTCTCAATATCAACCCGCACCATATCTTAATCTTAGTCGGCCTTGAGAAGTCGGACCGATTCCCCCTGCCGGCCAAGAGCGCTGAAGAGCTCGTGCCAGTTGAGGCGCCCACAGCGCACACCGATACGCACTGAGTTGCCGCTGCGCCACTGCTTCAGGTAGTGTCGACTCATGCGAGCCCCATCAACTCCAGAGGCAGAAGAGTACGTCGGCCTGAAGTTCGTCGATCGCCCCGGCGCATCGGCTCGATCGCCGCTCGTGGTGCTCGTTCACGGTCGCGCCGGGAACCGCGATGTCATGTGGTCGTTCGAGCGCGCCATTCCGAGCGGCGCTGCTGTTGTTTCTTTTCAGGCCTTCCTCACCGACCCGGCTGGCGGCTTTAGCTGGTGGGACTTCCTCGCGCCAGGCTCGAAGCGGGAAGCGATTGCGTCGGCAGCGAAGCGGCTCTCGTTCGCGCTTGAACGCTTTATCGACTTAGAGGGGCTTGAGCCCTCGCAGATTGTGGCGCTTGGATTCTCACAGGGCGCCGTGCTGCTTTCGAGCGCTGTTTTGTCGGGAGACCTTGAGCTGGCCGGGCTCGGTCTCCTGGCTGGGCTGGTTCCCACTCCGCACGAGGAGCCGCGGATGAAAGGTTCGCCCAAAGTGTTCATCGCCCA
>CAZZJR010000002.1:17868-86721 GCA_964654585.1 uncultured Bdellovibrionales bacterium | reverse complement strand
TTCTGGACGGCATCGCCTGGCTTCTTGCGCCACTTCGAGATGGTAGCCTCTGCAATAGACTCGCCCATCTGCGGCATCAGCATCTCAACTTTCATGGTCAACAGCTCCTTGGCTCAACGAAATTAGCCTCGTGGTTATAGCCCCGTACGGCGCTTTGATAAAGATTCGAGGCAGAGGTTAGATGATCTTACCCTGCGCGCGTTCGCAGGAACCTGAGATCCATTCCGCAAACGATGTTTTGCAAAAGCCGAGTCGTCTTCGAAGTCGACGCCCTCAATTGGATTGGTCTTTTTAGCTCATTATATCAGAAGGTTGCGAGAAGTGGCCTGAGTAGCAGCGTGCGCACGCGGGCAGGTACTTCTCCTCTGCACCGAGATCGATTGCCGGTCCCTCGCGCGTTGGCTTGCCGTTGGCGAACTTGAGATTAAAGAGCGCGCGGCTGTCACAGAAGAAGCAGGTGGTCTTCACCTCAGAGATCTCGTCGGCCAGCTCGAAGAGACGGCGCGAGCCGGAGAAGAGATCTGTGCGGAAGTCGGTGCGTAGGCCGTAGCAGATGATCGGAATGTCGAGCTCGCACGAAATGCGTCGGAGCTGGTCGACGAGGTCCGTGCTCAGGAACTGCGCCTCGTCGACGAGCACACAGTTGACCCCCTCGAAAGCTCTCGGGTCAAGCGTTGACTCAGGATGCACGAGCAGGTCGGCCTCCCGCTCGAGGCCAGCACGAGACTTCACCGTCTCTCGCCCGAAGCGATCATCGAGCGCTGGCTTAATGACGAGCACGCGCTTGTTCTGCTGATTGTAGGCGTGTGCAACAGCCAGGAGGTTTAGCGTCTTTGCGCTGCCAACTGTGCCGTAACGGAAATAGAGCTTTGCCATACCTGTACCGAGCGCGGATTAGAGCACGGTAACGCGGCGTTTTCCAGCTTTTCCGCGGGCAGCACCAGCCCGCTGCCCCGCTAGAGGCAGTTTCAAAGGTGGGCTTCTGCCCTGCAGAAAACGTCTTTCCTCAAAAGAGTTCCGGGCCAGTAGTCATTTTCCTCACCTTTCTCCTTCTGATCCTCCCGCACTTGCACCGTATTCCTAGTCCTCATCCTGGTCCTCTCAAAACGCGTATCGAGGGTAATCTGCGGAAAATGATTATGAGCAGGAGATTGGTGCAGGTGCAGGACGAGGAGAAGGAGCAGGATGAAGAGGAGGAGTGCCATCGACCGCGCCATCTGCGGCGCGGCTGGAAATTGTTTTCAGCCGATTACTAGAATTCCAACAGCTCTTCTAGCGCACTCAAGATATCCTCCGTCTGGGGAAGAACAACGTCTTCAAGCACTGGGGCGTGTGGCACAGCAGCCGCGTACTTCATCCCGACCCGCTTCACGGGGGCGTCTAAACTAGAGAAGCAGGCCTCGGCTATCTGCGCTGCTATCTCGCCGCCGAACCCGCCGAACAGCACGTCCTCCTGGGCAACGAGAACCCGGCCGGTTTTCCGGACGCTGTTAAAGATATGCTCGATGTCGAGCGGCACGATCGAGCGAATGTCGATCACCTCCACCGAGCAGCCACGCGACTCCAATGCGTGTGCCGCTAGAAGGCTCTTTTGAACGAGCGCGCCCCACGTGACGATCGTGGCGTCTTCGCCCTCGCGCACAGTCTTCGCCTTGCCGATCGGCACGAGGAAGTCTGCATCACCCTCTGGGCCCTTTGCGTAGACCTGCCGGTAGAGACCCTTGTGCTCAAGGAAGAGAACAGGATCCTGCGCACGAATCGCCGCCTTGAGCAGCCCCTTGGCGTCGGTGGCATTTGACGGGTAGAGCACCAGCAGCCCCGGGAAGTGCGCAAAAGTTGCCTCGATGTTCTGCGAATGGTACGCGCCGCCTCGGATGTATCCGCCGACCGGGATGCGCAGCACCGCTGGGCAGCTAAAGTCTCCTGCGCAGCGGTAGTGCAGCATCGCAAGCTCGTTGCGGATCTGGTTGGCCCCGGTCCAGACGTAGTCGCCGAACTGGATTTCGGCGACAGGCTTCATGCCGCGGGTCGCAAGCCCTACAGCAGCGCCAACAATCGCGCTCTCAGCGAGCTGGCTATTGAAAACTCTCGTGACGCCGTACTTCGCGGTGAGTCCAGCCGTGACCGTGAACACGCCACCTTTTCCGTGGGCGACATCTTCGCCGAAGATGCACATGTCAGGATTTCGGGCGAGCTCCTCGTCGAGTGCGTGGTTCAGAGCATCGACAATAAAAACTTCTTCGCCGGTCGCCGTTCCCTCTCGGACCCCTTCCCAAGGCGTAGGGTTCTTCAGGGTGTGGGAGCAGGCGTCTGTAGCATCTGGGTCCGGAGTTGCCTCGGCCAGCTCCGCTGCCTCATCCACGAGCTTCTTGACTTCGGCATGAATCTTCTCGATCTCACCCTGGGTGGCGAACTTTCTGTCGAGCATCAGCGCACGAGTGAGCCGCAGCGGACAGCGCAGCTGCTCTTTCGCGAGCTCCTCCGGGGTGCGGTACTTGAGGTGGTTGTCTGAGATCGAGTGGCTCTGCAGCCGAGGAACGTGAGCTTCAATGAGCGAAGGCCCATCGCCGCGACGAGCGCGGTCGTGCGCTTCTTTCAGGACCGGAATGCACGCCTCAAGGTCAGAGCCGTTCACCTGGGTGGCAGAGAGGTTCTCGTACCCTTCGACCATCTTGGCGACACTCGAGCCCGCGAGCTGCTCCCGAATAGGGACCGAGATTGCGAAGTCGTTGTTCTGAATCACGAACACCACGGGCAGCTTCTCTCGGGCCGCCCAGTTCAGCGCCTCGTGGAAGTCGCCTTGAGAGCAGGTGCCCTCGCCAGCCGACACGTACACTACCTCGTCGAGGCGCTTCATCTTTGCGCCGAGCGCGCATCCAACCGCCTGCAGGAACTGGCTGCCCGTGGGCGAGCTCTGCGGCGGAATCCGAAGACCCACATCTGCCCAGTGCATCGGCATCATCCGGCCGTGTGAATTGGGGTCCTGCACCTTGTTCATGGCGTTCATCATGAGCTGCTCGGCTGACATGCCGACGCCGACTACGAGCGCCATGTCGCGGTAGTACGGGTAGAACCAATCCTGTCCCGCTCGAAATACGTGAGCAGCCGCCACCTGAACACCCTCGTGCCCAGCGCAGCTAATCTGGAAGTGGCACTTGTTCTGCTTGTAGAGCGTGATCGTCTTCTCGTCGGCGATACGAGCAAGCAGCATCGTGCGGTACAACGAGAGGGCGCTCTCCTTGTCGAGGGCGAAGGTTGGAGCAGGAGTATTGGCCGGACGTGACGTTAGCTGAGTTGCCTTGTTTGCTTTCTGCATCTTCGGACCGTTCGTTTCTTGCCAGAGTTTCGTTTCTTTACAGGGCCACCTACTGCGGACATCCAGAAGCGTCCACCACTAAGAGCTTTTTGATCCAACGCCGGAAGGGCGCGCCGGGCAACCCGACAACTCGCTGCATAGCACCAAACGAGCTGCATAACCATGAGTCACGAGCAGGAGATTTTGCCGGCCCGAACCTTAGTAATGTAAAAGCTACGTTTCGTATCCGAAAACCTCACAGAAGTGCCGCAAGAGCATCTGGTTAGCGTCGGGAACAGTTGCCGGTCTCGACGCTAGCTCGGCGACCGATACCACCTGTATCTCACCTAGCCCACAGGGGTTGATTGCACGGAATCTCTCGCTGCAGGGCAGAACGTTTAGCGAGAAGCCGTGCAAAGTGCACCAACGGGATATACGAACCCCGCTGAAGGCGATCTTGCTGTTTTCGTCGGTCCAAACACCGGTCTTTCCTGGGATTCGGCGCCCCTCGATTCCATAGTCAGCCAGAGTCTTGATGATGACCTCTTCAAGCGAGCGCATGTACCAGCCCACATCGGTTTTGTGGTTGTGCAGGCTGATTATCGGATAAAAGATCGACTGTTCCGGGCCGTGGTAGGTGACGCTTCCGCCACGCTCGACACGAACGAGGGGAGTGCCGCGCGCCGCAAGCTCTTCGGGAGAGGCAAAGATGTGGGCGTCTTCGGTCGACGTGCCGCAGGTGATAACCGGCGGGTGCGAGCAGACGAGCAGAAGGTCGTCCTGTGAGCCCTCGATCAGCTTTTTGTGGTAGTGCCGCTGCAGCTCCAGAGCCTTCTGGTACTCGATAGTACCGAGGTCGTACACCTCAAGGAGCAGCTTCTCTCCGTCTGCGTCGCTCGTGCCCAAAGTGCTAGAAGTTGATCGGTCTTCCAAGCGCGATCGCCATCGCCTCCATCGTTGCCTCCGACAGGGTCGGATGCGGGTGTATCGTGTCGACCACGCTCGCCGCGATACCCTCGTGTGACCGGATGATAGCAGCCTCGGAGATCAGCTCGGTAGCCTCGGAGTGAATAATGTGCACGCCGAGAACCTCGCCCACCTGATCGTCGATGATGACTTTTACGAAACCGTCTTGCTCTCCGATGGCGATAGCCTTTCCTACCGCCTGGAACGGCATCTTTCCGACGCGGTACTTGATGCCCTTCTCCTTGCACGCGCGCTCAGTGAGGCCAACGGAGGCAACTTGAGGCTGACAGTAGGTACAGCCCGGGATGTTGTCGTACTTCATCGGGTGCTTCGACTTGCCTGCCGCAACCTCCGCGGCAACGATCGCCTCGTGGCTCGCCTTGTGGGCGAGCGCTGGCCCACCGGCGACGTCTCCGATTGCGTAGTGGTGCGCAACGTTAGTGCGCATCAGCTCGTCGACCTTGATGAACCCGCGGTTCGCCTCGATGCCGGCCTTTTCGAGGCCGATGTTCTCGGTGTTTGGCATGATGCCGATAGCTACCAGGCACGCGTCGCCGCTCCACTGCTCGTCGCCGTTCTTGCCCTTGAGGGTTGCGCTCACTGACTTGCCAGAGCGCTTGAGATCGTGGACCCCAGTCCCGGTGCGAATCGTCATGCCGTTCTTGGTGAAGATCTTCTCCAAAGCCTGGGCAACTTCGGTATCCTCGACAGGCAGTATCTGGTCAGCCATCTCCACCACGGTAACTTGGGTCCCAAGGGTGCTGAAGAAGTAGGCGAACTCAATTCCAATAGCTCCGGCCCCTATGATGAGCATCTTCTGCGGGAGCCGCTTATTCTCAAGGATAGTGCGAGAGGTGTGAATCACCTCGCCGTCGACATCGACACCAGGGAACGGGCGAGGACGGGCGCCGGTGGCGATGATGACGTCCTTGAAATCGTACGTCGTGCTTTTCTTTGCGCTGTCAGTGACGACTAGCTTATTGCCCTTCTCGAGCACGCCGTTGCCTGAGATGACCTCGATCTTGCCTTTGCGCATCAGGTAGTTCACGCCACCGGAGAGCTTGCCTGCAACCTCGCGCGAGCGCTCGATGATGCGCGGGAAATCGATTGAGACCTTGCCGGTCTCGAAGCCGAACTCCTTGGCGTGCTTCATGTCGTTGTATAGCTGCGCTGAGCGGAGCAAAGCTTTTGAGGGGATGCATCCCCAGTTGAGGCACACGCCGCCAAGCGCCTCGCGCTCGACGATCGACACCGTGCGTCCGAGCTGAGCCGCGCGGATGGCGGCAACGTACCCGCCTGGGCCTGAACCGAGAACGATGAGATCCTTTGACTGACTCGCCATATGTGGGTGCTCCTAGACTACAAGATAGCCCGGGATCACGAATGAAAAAGGGGTGCCCGGCGCCGTATGTTGGAGGTTACATACTGCACTTCGCAAGCACTAGCAAACACCAGTTTTTGCGGGTGGTTGCGAGCGGACAAGATGATGCTCAGGCCGCAGGTTTCGCATGCGGCTGCTAGTCCTTCATGGTACCGTGCGAAGCATGTCCAGCAGCCCCACAAAGCCTCGACCGGCGCCGTTCGTTATCCCGGAGTCTGAGCTTGTCTTTTCGACAGCACGCTCCTCGGGTCCGGGCGGACAGAACGTGAACAAGGTCGAGACCAAAGTCACGGTCACGTTCGACTATACAGCTTCTCGCCGTCTCTCTTGGGAGCAGAAGGGGCGCCTCGGGCAGCATCCTGCGGTGTTGGGAAGCCTGGATGCTTCGGGGATGATAGCCGTCTCTTCGCAGCGTCACCGCAGCCAGCTTCTCAACCGAGAGGACGCCATTCGGAAGCTGCATGAACTCGTGCGGCAAGCGATTCGGCCCCCGAAGAAGCGCATCCCGACGAAGAAGACGCGCGCGAGCCAGAGACGGCGGCTGGACTCCAAGAAGGCGCACGGAGAGCGAAAGGCCGTACGGCGCAAGATTAAGCCCGGCGCAGTTGAGTGACCAGCCGCTGTTACAGGCCAGGCACAAGCCGCTGAGGATCAGGAACATTCTCCCGAGGCAGAGGCGACGAATCAGGCTCGCCCGCGTCCAGTATCAGCTCCACAAGACGAGCCTCCCTCTCGGGTGACGGGAGCTTCTGCACCTGCTCAAGGATCGAATCCAGGCGGGCGTCGTGCAGCTCAATGCAGTCGGGCACTCTAGCTTTAAAGTCTCGCAGCGCTTTCTCAACGAACGGGTTGTTTTCCATAAGACCTCTCTTTTCACAGCAACGCGAGCAGAGTACCAGCGGCGCGCGCAAGGCACGAGGCGAGCAGCTTTCAGTTGCTAACGGCGATCAGGCCGCGCCAGCACTTACTCAACGGCCTCTTTGAGCTGATGCAGAGAGAGGATCTTGATCACTCCGGGCTTGGTGAGATCGAGCAGACCTTCGCGCTCAAGGTTCTTGGTGACACGGATGGCGGTCTCTGGAGTTGTGCCGGTCAAGTCGGCGAGCTCCTTGCGAGTCAGGAAGATGCGGGTCTGATCGTCGGAGGTAGAGGGGCGGCCGAACCGGGGAGCGAGCGCGAGCAGCGCGGCAACTATCCGGCTCTCGACTCGCGAGTGGGCGAGGCCGAGTGCCAGGTTGTTGGCGCGCCGCGAACGCTGCATGAGCTCGATTGCGACTCGGCGGTAAATGAGAGGGTTCTTCTCTACAATAGCCCGGAGATTTGGTGTCGGGATGGCGAGGACCTTTGCGTCGACTTGCCCACGAATGGAGGTGTCCATCTCAGTTGGCTCAAGCGCCCGGAGGATCCCCGTGCAATCGCCTGGAATGAGGAGCTCAAGGGTCAGCTCCTTACCCTGGGGCGTGGACTTGATCACAGCCAACCGGCCAGAGATCACCATGAACCCAAACTCAGGCCTCTCGCCGTCCATCGAAACAAACTCTCCCGCGTGGACGTCGCGCACTACGGCACAGTTCGCGATATCGTGCAGGTCTTTGAGCGCCATCCCGTCGAAGAGCCCGATCGCCTTGATAGCCTCGTACTTGTACTCGTCTATCCCGCCAGGGGCGAGCACAGCTTCCTCAACAACCTGACGCTCCTCGTCGAGCTCATCAACTGGCGCCGCTTGCCGGAGCTGGGCGTTGTGCAGGGCGATCTCTATGTTCGCCCGAAGCTCGTTTGGCTCAAACGGCTTGAGGATGTATCCGTAGGGACGGGTTATCTTCGCGCGCTGCAGGGTGGCCTCATCAGCGTGGGCGGTGACAAAGACAAACGGGATGCGTGACCGATCCGCGATACGTTGGGCAGCCGAGATCCCGTCCATCTCTCCTTGAATCGTGATGTCCATGAGGATCACGTCGGGCTTGAGCTCGAGCGCCTTCTCCACAGCTTCCTCGCCATTGGTGACGTGGCAGACGACGGAGTACCCTGCGGACTCAAGCTCATGGGTCATGTCGAGTGCCACAACCGCTTCGTCTTCCACAATCATCACCCTGGTAGCCATCAGAAGTCCCTCCACAACAGCCGCAGCTGCACAAAAAGTTATGCTGATACCGACAACGTGTCACCGACTATCGGATCAGCGCCCGCATAGTAGGGGAAGAAAGCAGAGAGTTAAATCGCAAGTTGCCGGAATGATGAAGGCGCGAGTTCGTCGTATGACCGTGCTCAGGGAGTAGCCGCGGCGCGCGAGAGCGGGAGCAAGCCGCTATTGATCACGGCTTTCCAGCGCGGGCGGGAGGGCTCGCCGCTTCGGTGATCAGCCAATTCGGAGTGAGTTCCCTCGGAAGCGAAACAGCAACTGCTTCGCCGGAGAGCGGATGCGTGAAAGCGATCGAGTGGCTCACGAGGTGCAGCGAAGACGCGGGAGCTCCGCCGTAGAAATTATCGCCGAAGATCGGTGCCCCTTGCGAAGCAGCGTGGACGCGGATTTGGTGTGTGCGGCCAGTGACTGGCTCAGCACGAACCACAGTAACCGAAGTTCCTTCAGACGAGGATGTTCCGACGCGTGAGAGCCGCGTCTCGGCCGCAAGGCCATCGTTTCCAGTCACGCTTCGCAGCACGGGATGGCGCGGGTCGCGGCAGATCGGGAGCTCGACATTCAGCGCCTCCCACGGCACCGACGCAGCTGTGGCCAAGTAGTAGGTCTTGTGGACGCTCCGAGACTCGAATGCCTTTTGCAGGTGGGCGTGGGTTCCGGGATTAAGGCTCACAACTACAATTCCTTGCGCTGAAACATCGAGTCGCGAAGGCATGTGAACCTGCACTCCGAATAAGGCATCGAGGGACGCCTTCAGGCTGAAGTGGCGCTGCTCCTTCGCCGGCATGCTCGGCAAGCCGGGCGGTTTGAAGACCACGGCGACTGCCTCATCGCGAAACACAACGAAGCGATCCTCGAAGGCGGGGAAAATAGCCACAGCTTCCGAGATCGGGAATTTGGGCTCGTAGTACTCGACCTTGCACGGGTACGGCAGCTGCTGGTCCGCAAGTGCCTCGTGGCCATTCACGTACACGCCGCCGAAGTCAAAACGCTCTCTCCAAGAACCGAGTGGAATGTGAGGGAGGCGCCGCAAGAGCAGCTCTTGCAGGGAAGATGGCCCGTCGGAGGGCGAAAAAAGCGTGAAGCAGTGGTAGGAGGTGCGCAGTGTGTTTTCGACGCGCCCAATGTCTATGGCACAATTCGCCCCTGGAGAGACGCGAGTGTTTTCATGCTTCGAATCGCTCATGGAGTAGAGACCAGGCGGAGAGAGCTACTGGTTTTTGAAGCTCTTGTACTTTTTGAGGGCGTGGTCGAGACGAGTGAGACGATCAACTAGCTCAGACGGTGGCAGGGACGAAGAGAGAGGCTCCTGTCGAGAAAGGCCGAGGGCTGTTTCGAGCTGCGTGAGCCTCTGCGTTAGCTCTGGGGTGAGCATGCTAGTAATGTTTGAGCGGAGCAATTCAGTGCGAGCGATTCGGACGTCAACGAGCTGTTGCAGCGGGCCAAAGTGGTTAAACTGAATAGCGAGCGAAGGATCTTCCGGCGGGCAGTTTGGTATCGAGGCTACGAGTGCTGCGGTGCTCGACAAGAGAGCAGGGGTCACGTTAGCGAAGACAACATCGCCGTTCGAGTTGAATGCCATGGCAGTTGCCACGCTGTCTTCGGAGAGCGCCGAGGCATCGACCCTAAATGAAATGTCGAACAGCTTGTCGCCCACTTTCTCAATCGTGGTGTCGTTGACCTGAATCGTTTCGCCGGCGGAGAGCACTATACCGATCGCCTTGCTCGGTTCCGGCTTCGCCTCAACCTTCACTTTTATGACTACCGGGCCAGATTGGGGGGCAGCATGCACTACTGAAGGGCGAGAAAGCGCGATTGAGAAAACCGTTGCTGCAATTGATAGGTACGTGAGGGTGATGCGCTTCATCATCGGGATTCCCTCACTGGTTCAATGATGTCGTAATATCTTTGAGCGCCTTGAGAGCGGCCTCAAGGTTTTGGGTGTCTCGCTCGAGCGATTTAGATTTTGCGATGAGAGTGCCGAGCTCGTGCTTGATGCGAGCATTCGGGTCGTCTTTCGAGACCTCTACCCTAAAATTTTGGATGCACGGGCGCTTGATGAGGTACCGAGCGGAGGTTGACAGCGACCCGTCTGGCTGATGAATGATGAACTGGTAGGTCATCGCTGCTAACGGAGCAGGGATGCTAACCGAGAACTCTGCGTGGTCAAGCTTGTTGAGTGCTCCAAGAGGAAATGCGATGTCCATGAACCGTCCGTCCCGTGAGCCGACAAGGCGGATTTTTGTTTCGACATCACGCGAGTTAACGAGCTCAACCGTCAGGGTCATGGGCGAGCCAGGGAGCGGGACCTTTGCTGTCTCCGGCTGACGGTGACCGACTTGAAGCTTCGAGGGCGACTGGGTGGAGGTTGGTTCCGGCTCAGCGTACGCCACATTGACCCTACCAACGGCAGCAACGATCGCAAAAGCAATCATTGTGAGGGGCAGTCGACGAAACATACGGAACATTACGGGGCCTTCTTTGCGCTCCAGGTGCCGGTTTCTCCGGTCATGGTGTTAACGAATGTACCAGTAATTGAGTCAGACGACAGCTCCCCAGAGAGGTTTAAGACGACTCCGTTGGAGCGGACCACTAGGGTCTGGCTCTCAGCAGCCCCTTCATCGAGCGTGGAGCTGATCGAGGGCGACCAACCCTCAATACCGATTATAACTGCTACTTCGTGCTTGCCCGGAAATGAGATGAGGGCGAGTGGCGAGCGAACTCCCGGGATGATTCCATCTATTCCGCCCGAGTAAAGCCCACCGGGGATGACCGGGAAGGCTATTTCCGCAGACTCGGTTTCCTCGACCGAGGAGTCAAGTTTGGCGGGAGCTGTCAGCGGATCGAACTTCTCATCGGTAGCGTTTGAGCTTGAAGGGTTCTTGCCGACGAGCTCTGGAAACCTCTGCAGCACTGCCGAGAATATGACCGTTAGAGCCGCCGCTGCCACCCCGATAGAGAGGAGTCGCTGCAATCGCCCGCGGGGTCGGGGCGGTTTTTGCGCGGGTGGTCGCGGCTTCATCTGATTGGATTTGGGCTCCAGGTTGTATCGTCCCTGCTTCGGGGGAATAACGGGAGGTGGTGGTGTTTCCGGTTCAGTCTGCTGATGACGGGCTGCAACTGGCGCTTTTTGCTCGGCGTCACGAGAGAGAATCTCTTTGATTCTTGCCAAGTCTACTTCTTCGGTAGGTTGCGCTTCACGCTTAGCTGGCGGTGCTTCATCATCTAAATCGTCCAGGTCATCGAGGTCATCGAGCTCGAAGTCGTCATCGTCGAACGGATCGATGAAGCTCTCTGGGGAGTTCACGGCAGCAGCTTGAGAGAGCTGAGCTGCCGTTGCCACTGCGCCAACAGCGTCAGTGTTTACAGCGACAGCCTCTGGCACAGCAGACGCTGAAGGGAGAGCGGCATTCCCCTTGCTATCAAGCGCTCTGAGTGCCTCAACAGCTGACTGAAAGCGATCCTCCGCCTGGTAGCGAATCAGTCTTACAATGACGTCAGAAAGGTTCGGCGAGACGCCGGGAGCTACGTCCCGAAGCGGCGCAATTTTGCCGTCCCGTCGCGCTTCAAGCTGCTCGGCGATCGGGAGACTTGAGAACGGATGGAATCCGGCGAGGGCCTCGTAAAAGCAGAGTCCGAGCGAGTAAAGGTCAGAGCGCTCGTCGTAGCGTACGCCCTCAACGACCTCGGGCGGCAGGTACGAGAATGAGCCAACGCCGCGTTGCAGGTCCTCAATGTCAATCTCGTCCCCCGGAAGTAGCGCTAAGCCGAAGTCTGCTAGCCGAGCCTCTTTATCGTTCAACACAAGGATGTTGTCGGGCTTGATATCGCGATGGATAACTCCCGTTGCATGGATGAAATCGAGGGCTTCAAGGCACTGCCGCAGGTATGTTTCTCCTTGCTCGACGGAGAGAGGACCGGCGAGTTGGGCGAGGACTTTGCGCAAGTCTCCCTGAGCGGCGTACTCCATCGAGAGGTAACAGAGGTCGTCTACCGAGTGAAAGTCGTCAAGGCGCACGACGTAGCGGTGGCGACAAGATACGAGGGTGAGGGCTTCTTTGCGCAGACGCTCCGAGAGAGAGATGTTGCTCTTCTGATTGAGCAGTACCTTGAGAGCGACTTCCTGATGCGAGCCTTGGATGTGCCGAGCATGGTACACCACGCTGTCGGTACCCCGACCGACGATTGACAGGACTTCGTACCGCCCGTCAAAAATTTTTCGTTTCGAATTGCTTGGCAGCGCCATGCGATGACCTTGCTGGGTCCCTACCTAAAAACCATTCCGAACACTTTCCAATCAAAGTCGGGGCATACCCGCCTCCCTTGCTGGTCAGCCTGGTTCGGAGGTGTTCTATCCTATAATCTTTAGTTTTGGAAAATCTGCTTCAGGGTGATGCATAACAAAACCTAACATGCTGATTTCACGTGAGGATCGTAGACGAAAGTGGAAGCCTATCGCGTGTTCGAGTCGGTTGTAAGTGAGTTTTCCGTTTGGGGTGCATCACCTCGCGGGCGCTGGCTGAAGGAGCTCGGGAAGGCATTTCTACAGCGGATTGGCATGATTTTTTTACTCGGCCGGTGGATTGTTCATTACGTAGCGAGTTGAGCCTACAACTCGCATGGACTACGCTGCCGGTCCTTGCAGGAACGATGCGGGTCCCCGTAGGTGGAGTCGCGTGGTATTGTTCCGCATGACTCGGCGCTGTCCGCCGAGGTCGAGCTGCTGCGCCGCGTCTCACTCGATGCGGTGGCCAGTAGCACAGCGATCACTGTGCACCCGTAGCTCAGTTGGATAGAGCACCCGCCTTCTAAGTGGGTGGTCAGAGGTTCGAATCCTCTCGGGTGCGTTTTTTGTGTGAGGCTTTGTGAGTCAACTCGATCCCTACCTCGGTGTGCTGCTGCTCGGCGTAGCCGCCGCAGGATTCCTCATCACGATGGTTCTACTCGCGATCTTCCTCGGTCCGAAGAACCCCACAAAGACGAAGCAGATGCCGTGGGAGTGTGGTGGAATCCCTGTAGGCTCAGTGCGCGAGCAGCGGTTCCCCGTTCGATTCTACCTCGTCGCAATGCTATTCATCCTCTTCGATATCGAAGTTATCTTCATGTACCCGTGGGCTGTCGTGCTCGACCAGATGGGCTCTTTTGCGCTCTGGTCGATGCTCTCATTCATGGGGGTGCTGGTTGTTGGTCTGGTCTACGTCTGGCAGAAGGGCGTTCTCAACTGGAACGAGTAGGCCCGGCTATCCCCGCTTGCGGTGACCGCATGAGCAGAATCGGTCTCGTAGGATCGGCTTCGTGGCTTCTCGTGTGCACAGCTCTTGCAATCTGCCACCTAAATCACCCTCGGCTCTGGATTCAAGACATCCTCTGTAGTGTGTCGCTGTACTGGTTGCCTGCGGTTCTTGCTGGGTTTGTCGCAGTCCTGTGGCGCTGTATTCGGACTGCGTCGTGTTCTCTCATTCTGCTCTATGCGCTGGTAGTGCAGGGCTTTCTGGTCTACCGAGTGTCTGCACTCGCGAGCCCCTACCTACACTTCTCCCGTTGGGCTGCAATTGAGTCGAGCCGTAGCGTAGACCTTCCGATGCTGCTGTCGCACACGGACTTCACCCCGGGCGGAGCCCAACGGCTGGCAGGTATCGTTTCAGCTCAGGCTCCGGGCATCATCATCCTCGTCGGTCAACGCGAGCAGCTCATGCGTGCCCAGGAGAGCCTCCCGGCATATCCGTTTGTCGTTGAGAGCGAGCCAGCTGGATTGCTGGTGCTGTCTCGATTTGAGCCGAGCGAGGAGAGTCGAGTAAGCCTGGGGCTCGATTCATTACCTGGACTTTTTTTGAACCTTAAGGTGCCAGAAGTTGGCCCGGTGTTGCTGGGGGCGCTCGACCTCATCCCAGCGGCTTCTCAGGACGATTTCTTTGCAAGCAAGGTCACCTCACGACGGCTTGCGACACTGATGCGTTACCGCAAGGAGCCCAGGATTGTAGTTGGAAACTTCAATGCGACGCCGTTCGCACCGCTCGTAAACATGTACCGTCGCCAGCTCAGTATGCGTTCAGTGATGTTTGGGCAGGGGTTCATTCGGACATTTGACCTGACCGAACCGTTTGTGAGGCTCCCGCTCGATAACGCGTTTGTTTCGAAGGACGTGGCGGTCATTGGCTTTGAGCTATTTGAAGGGGTATCAGAGCACCGCAGCACACTCGCCTGGCGCGTGAGAGTGCCTCGCGCTCAGTAGCGACGTGGCCTAGGACGAGGCGACCTTGAATACCGAGACGTTTGTCTTCTTGTTGCCTTTAAATTGACGGCTCTGAGGGGCTTTTGGCTGCTGATCGGAATTGGCAGGAACCGTCGGGGAAGGCGGCTCTCGTCGCGCAACTGGGGCTACATGCTCCGGGCAATCTTCTCCGAGTGCCGACTCAAGGACATGGGTAAGAAGCCGCACACTCTCCTCGTCATCATCTGGTAGCGTCGTGTTGGAGTTGAGCCGAAAATGCTCGCGCCCGTCATGGAGAAGCGTTTCAAAGAAGAAGAGAGCACCTCGGCGAGTCGTGTGGGCGATGCTCTCTAGCGGGACTCCAGCCTCTTGCAGCTTCGCCAGGCGGGCCTGCTCGGAAACCCCATGAATAAACTTCTCTGCATCTTCGGCAGAGAGCCCTGACGAGGTTAAAGCGGCGCGCAACGCTATCGTGACCGCGTTTCGGAAGCAGTAGCGTCGTTGCCAAAAGAAATACTCTACCACTCGCTCAACAGATGGAAGTTCACTGAGACGGGCTTCAAACAGGGCCTCTTTGCCGCTCGCTTGCATGAAATGAACCGCTGCCGCGGAAGCAACCGTCGATATCAGCTTGCTCCGCCGCATCGGGTTGAGGGTCTCTGTCGGGTCAAGTAAGAGCGAGATCTCGTCTCCATGCACGAAAGCAACGAGCAACCGAAACGTTGAGGTCATGAGCGTGCGAGCGGTAGTGTGAAGAGCCTTTGTAACTGCGGGGCCGCACGGGTACTCTGCGTTGAGCGCGCCCCAATCACCCATGCGGTGGGCGTCCAGGCGCACTACCAGGAACGTGTCCGGCAGGATGAACCCGTCGTTGTAGCTCTCAAAGCGCTCCAGAGAACGCTGCAGATCGCCTATACCACGTTGTGACAGAATTGGGCGTCCCATACTAAATCTTGGTTGTTATGGGTAAAACGGAGCCAAATGTGACGTTTTTGGCACTTTCTATCCATTGAAAGCCTGCGGCCAATTATACCTGGTACTTGTAATGCTCTTTTTGCAACGAAGTACAGCTTTTTAGGGCGGCAGATTCTAGAACATTGATTGTCCCGCGCAATGGCATCGCTCCCACAACGCGCGCAATAACACTGTAAGAAGAGCGGGATCGCGCGACTGCGGGGCGGAAGCGCAATCGATCGACTTCGTGGTGTGGCGTCCTGCCGGGTTGCCCTTGAGCAACCACCGCGATTGGCCGATAACCAAAGTTGGATGCTAACGGTCTACGATACAATCAGTGGCTGGGGAGGGTTGGGGCAGGTAACGCTCCTTCTGCTCTTCCTGTTTCCGTTCTCGTACTACGGCTACCACGCGCAATTCTGGTATTCAGGCGAGCGGCTTCGGTTCTTCGATTTCCTTCTGCAGTGTGTCTCGGGGCTGCTCGCACTCGCCGTGGCACTCTACATGTATGGCGCCGGAGTTTCGGGCGAGGGGGAGCAGCTGCGTTGGGGGCTCTTGCACCTCGCGCCGCTTGTGCTCGCGTTCCTCGCCGTTTCTCGCGGAAAGAAACTCGGACTTGGTGAGGCACCCCAGAGTAGCAGCGGCGGTCGAGGGCCGCAGTCCGAGGAGAGCACAGGTTTTACGCCGCGTGCTCGGAACGAAGAAGTAGATGAGATTGCATGGGACGATCTGATTGTATCTCAGCAGACGAAAGACGAGCTTCAGTCCGTGATCACCCTGCTCAAGAATCCCGAGAATGCGCGTCAGTACGGAATTGCGTTACCGAAGGGCATCCTCTTCAACGGCCCGCCTGGCACCGGCAAAACTACCATCGCAAAAGCTGTGGCGACGATGGCGCAGCTGAATTTCTTCGTACTGAGAGCAAATGAAATCGTCTCGAAGTGGGTCGGAGACTCCGAAAAGAATCTCTCCAAGCTCTTTGAAACAGCCACAAAGAACGCCCCGGCCGTTATCTTCATCGACGAAATCGATTCGCTCGGAAAGAAGCGATCTGGCGCCGATGCTGCGCCTGGAGACAACCTGCTCAATCACCTGCTGCAACTGATCGATGGTGTGCTCAAAGCCGAAGGAGTCTACATTATAGCGGCCACCAATCGCGCAGACCTCGTTGATGAAGCCCTGCGTCGAGCTGGCCGGTTAAATCGAGTGATAGAGATTCCGCTCCCGGATCTGGAGTCGAGGCGCAAGCTCTTCCGGGTATACTCTCGCTCATTGAAGCTGGCGCAAGATATCGATATCGAAGCGTTGGCAAGAGCCACCGAAGGCAGCTCAGGCGCCGACATCAAAGCGATTTGCAATCAGGCTGGCCTGCAGGCCTATCAACGAGAACAGGCGCTTCCAGAGCCCCAGCGCAAGAGAGTCGTATCCTCGGCTGATATCGAGGCCGCTCTGGAGATGTTCTCTGTGGATGAGGAAGAGGCAGAGCGAATCGAGTCGGAATCCAAGCCTGAGGCGATGAACGGAAAAATAGAGAAGCTCACATGGAGCGATATCATTATCGACCCGGGGCTTGAGACAGAGCTGAAGAGCGTCATAGAGCTACTAAAAGATCCGGCAACCGCGAATCGGTACGGCATCTCAGTCCCGAAAGGAATCCTGCTCAATGGTCCTCCAGGGACCGGAAAGACAACGATTGCAAAAGTCATCGCGAATGAGGCCAAGCTCGCGTTTTTTGTGCTCCAAACCAACGACATTGTGTCGAAGTGGGTTGGAGAGTCAGAGAAGAATCTGACCCGACTCTTCAAAGCAGCCGCTCGGGCTGCCCCAGCTGTTATCTTCATCGACGAGGTTGATTCAATTGCGAAGAACAGAGCCGAGGGCAATGCGCAGCACTCAGACAACCTGCTCAATCACCTCCTACAGCTTATCGATGGAGTCGTTCAGCGTGAGGGTGTGTATGTAATTGCTGCCACAAATCGCGCTGACCTGGTGGATCCTGCGCTAAAGCGAGGTGGGCGCTTGAACAAGACCATCGAGGTTCCCCTGCCAAACTGTAAGGCTCGCGAAAAGCTTTTCGAGCTGTACCTCAAAAAGTTGCCGCTGGAGGGTGTTGTCAATATCGAGGCCCTAGCGCGTTCGACCGACGGGAGGTGCGCGGCTGATATCCGAGAGATCTGCAACCAAGCTGGGCTGAACGCTTTTAAGAGAGAGTCCGCTCGGGGCAGCCGGGAGTACTCAGTGACGCCGGATGATATCGGGGACGCTCTCCAAGAGTGGCTACAGAGCCACTCTCCCAGGAATTAGGGCAGTGGTGAGTAAAGTGCTTCGGACTAGGCAGCTAGTAACCGTAGCCGTAGCCACCGTAATAGACGTTGACCCGCCTGTTGTTGCTCTTCCGTAGAGCCCGCGCATTCGAGTTGACTGCGCGATTGAAGGCATTCGAAGCTGCTCGAGCACCGTTCATGTTGTTTATGACGATTCCACGAAGCATCTGTCTGTGCTCGGTAGCGCTGAAGAGTCCGTCGAAGGGTGAGCCCGATGCCCGTGCGTACCGAGGAACTACCGACTGTCCCTGTGTACCGAACGAAACGAGAGAGCCCTCCTGAGGGCCAGCCATACCGCAGCCGTAGGCATCTGCGGCCTCGCCGAAGCACTCAGCCTGAGCGGTAGTAGTGAATGCGAGTGCCAGTGTTGCTACGACGGTAAAGCAGAGAGAGCGCATAGAGTTTAGCTCCGATTCGGTGAGACTTGGGCGATTATAGCACCACCCCAGTTCTTACCATAGCGATATGGGGCGGAAGTGCTTTCGGGTGCCATTAGAGGCGGTTGCTCGTAATAGTCGTTTTTAGTCCTGCTTCGGCCCCGGTTACTCGCTCGAAAGGGCTTCGTGGACAGTTTTTGGGGGAAAGTTCAGCAGCCCCCACAGCCTATTAGAGTTGAGGCTAACGTCTTCGGGGCGCGCTGGCAGTGAAGGCAGATCGGCTCGCGTGGCCGACCGAATGACGCGTGGGTTGTACCCGAGACTTTCCGCAACAGTCAGCCCAAACTCAAGCCGTGACAATCGGTCAGGGCCCCCGCAATGCCAGATGCCGATTTGCTGCCTCTGACTTAGCTCCAGAAGGGCTCGCGCAGCATCGGCAACATGAATCGGGGTTCGAAACTCATCCTCGAAGAGGATTAGTTCCTCCTGGGCATGCAACGCGTCTTCCATCCAACCGAGAACTCCGCGAGATGCAGAGAGGGAGTGCCCATACAACAGCGAGCATCGGACAACACAGCCACGCGTGTGGTTCAGCGTTATCTGTTCAGCTGCGTACTTCGACCGGCTGTACACAGAGGCAGGAGCTGGCTGCGCATCTTCTGTGAATCCGCCTTGCCACGCTGTCGCTCCATCGAACACAAGATCAGTGGAAGTCGATACGATATGAGCTCCACACTCAGCCGCAAGGCGCACGAGAGAGTCAGTAAAAGCGACGTTGCCTCGCTGAGCGAGCTGCGGATCACGCTCACATACCGCAGCCGATGAGACACCAGCCACGTGAATAATGTGGGTCGGAGGCCGTGTCCCCACGAGCCGTCGCAGGGCGTGGTAGTCAGCCGGATCCGCAAGCAGCAATTCCCTGGAGCCGAGCGGAAGCACGCAATCGACGCGGGAAGCGCGCACAACCGAGAGTTCGATCTCGGGAAACCTTTTCAGAAGGTCTACGCAGGCACTTCCGAGGAATCCGGAAGCGCCTGAGAGCAGCACGTGCATGCTGGTCTTATACAGGTGGCTTCCGTTCGTCGACAAGGAGTGTTTGCAGGGTACAAACTTCCCCAGCAGGCATGTTTCTCCGGGCAGGACCTCCGTAAGTTGCTGAATTGGGGATTCCCTCCGTGTGGCAGAGGGTTTGCACCTCACAATTCGGGGGACCTGTAACCAGGCAAGGATTGCCGGCGGACAGGTTCTGTTTAAGAGAGCACGCCGAGATGAGACTCGAATCAGCGATCAATACTAGCAGAGAAGGCATCACCGCACACGGACAGGCAATAGCGGTGGTGGGCGACAACATTTCGAATGCCAGCACTCCAGCGTTCAAGCGTGGTAGGGCTGAATTCGCCGACATTATGGGTGAAATAGCGGATTCCAGGAATGCAGAGACCCGCACGGGTGCTGGAGACGGAGCCTTTATTCGCCGCACACGACTAAACTTTGAGGCGGGTGCCGTGGACTACACAGGACGCTCTCTTGATGTAGCGCTCACGGGAAACGGTTTCTTCCTAGTTGGGGACCCTGCAGCCCCTATGCTCACTCGCCTTGGCAACTTCCAGATAGCCGCCGACGGAGCACTGCAGACAGCGGCGGGAGAGCCGGTCCTCGGCTACCAGGGCGCTGATGTCGCCCAGCTTGTCCCGATTAACATGGAGCAGGTCAATATCCAGGCTGTAGCGACCACAACCCTTGAGCTATTTGGGAATATTGATGCGAGCCTGCCCGTCACTACACCGCCTCCAGCCGGATCGACTTTCGCCGACATCAACAATGCGGCAACCTTTGTTGCTTCACAGAGTGTCTATGATTCTCTCGGTGAGCGTCACGACGTGACGGTCTGTTTCTTTAAAAACTCGGCCAACCAGTGGACAGTCCAGTCATACGTTAATGGATCAGAAACGGGCGCCGGCGAGAACGTGCCGGTACAGGTCGGGCAAGTCGTCCTGAACTTTAATTCAAATGGGCAGATCGACGATGCTGCAGCTCCTACTGCAAACATTCAGGGCACCATCAACTGGTCCAATGGCGCTGCGGCGAGCAACTTGACGATCGACCTGCAGGCATTCACGCAGTACGCTGGTGGCTCGCGTGTTACCAACAGCACTCAGGATGGTCGGGGTGGGGGTGAGATTCTCGCCTACGATATCGACTCAGCTGGAGGCATATTCGCGCTGCTAGCGTCTGGTGATCGGGCACAAGTTGGCACTTTGCCGGTTGCAGTGGTGCAGAACGTCGATGGCTTAAAGCGACAAGGCGGTGCACTGTTCGCGACGTCGGCCGAATCGGGCGCCTTGCAGATTGGACTCGCAGGGCAGGGGGGCTCGGGTCAGCTCGCTCCTAACTCACTCGAGAGCTCGAACGTCGATATCGCAAATCAGTTTGTTGAACTAGTCATCTACCAGCGCGGATACCAGGCGAACTCCCAAGTGCTCTCAGCGGCGAGTGAGATGCTTAAGGGCACGATAGCGCTCATCAGGTAGTGCCGACTGCATGCCAGCCCGATTCGTTGTGTCCTCTCTGAGAGGAGGGTGTCGGAATCTGTCTTGATCAATCGGCTGAGAAGCTACCTTTCACGAGCACAGGCGAAGCCGCAGCGCCGCATTAAGGCTTGGATACTCTCCCCCTGCTTCTTGGGGTTGAATCGGACGAAAATCACGCTAGGATTGGGCCCTTATTTCGAATCGGTAGATGAGGGGAGTGCCGCTCGCTCTGCGGGGGTAATTCGTTGGTGAGTACTGTCGCCACCAATGCAGTCTGCTTGGAGAGAGAGCCTGTTGGGCTGTTTCTCGAGGCAGAGCGTATCTGTCTCTTGTTCCAGGAAGGTTTTCTCTTTTTTATGGAGGTTTTATGGAGACGCTCGTGTACATCCTCAATGGTGCGGCCACCTTCACGGCGGTTTGCACAATCGGGATTATGAGTGGTGTCTTTTTGGCAGGTATTCGGCTGCGTGATCGGCTTCGCGAGCTTGACCTCAAGTACGCGAAGAGGAGCCAGGAAGAGATTCTCGTCGCCGAGAATCTCGCTCCGCGGAGACATCCGTTTTGGCTCTGGTCAGGCCTGATGCAGGTGGGCAAGCACGTCCCGACCGTTTTCGAGAATCTTTCGGACAAGCCGGTCCTCAATGTGATCGTCTGTCCGCAGTATCCCGAAGCGTTCATCAGCTTTGCTGCGCCGCGCCGCGTCTTGCCGGGCACTACACTGCACGTCGAAGTGGCTCGGGACCGACTCACAGGCAAAGTCCTTGAGATTCGCCCCGCTGCCTAACTGGATTTCGTTTTTTTATTAACCTTGAGAGACAGACACGGCTCTGCCTCTCCCCTCACCGAGTCCCTTGGCGGAGCTTTCCGCCGGCTTCCTCCAGGCGCATAAGTGTGTCGGAGAAAGCGGCCGGCTCGTCAAACCGCTGCTTCAAGCAAGCCAGAAGCTGTTCCCTGCAAGCGAGGATTCTTTCAAGCTCCTCGTCGGGAGTTCCACCGAGCAGGAGGATCTGCCGCTCCTTCAGCAGACGCGAGAAGGCGTACGAGACTTCGTGGGCGCGTTGCCGGTGCGCTGGTGAAGCGATCCGAGGAAACAGGCGAGAGACGCTCGCCGTTATGTCAACAGCGGGCATGACTCCGAGAGCAGCAACAGAGGCTCGGAGACAGATGTGACCATCGAGCAGGCTTTTAATCTCGTCAGCGAGCGGATCGATGTCGTCATCATGGTTCGTGAGGACGGTATATACGGCAGTAATCGACCCGGCACCTGCCCGACCAGCACGCTCCACGAGCTTCGGTAGCTGGGTGTACACTGAGTTGGTATACCCGTGCCGGACTGGAAGCTCACCGGCCGCTATGCTGGTCTCCCGAATCGCCCGCGCCATGCGCGTCAGCGAGTCAACGATTAGTAGCACATGTTTTCCGTCATCACGGAAGTGCTCGGCGATTGCAGTCGCCGTAAGCGGCGCGGTTTGCCTCAGGAGCGGCGAGTCGTCGCTCGTTGCGACTACCAGGATGGAGCGGCGGAGCCCAGCGCTTCCGAGAGTTTCTTCGACGAACTCACGCACCTCACGACCACGTTCTCCGACCAGCGCGACCACTATGACATCGGCAGAGGCTTGCCGGGCAATCATCGCGAGCAGGGTTGACTTCCCTGCGCCCGCAGAAGCGAAGATACCGATTCGTTGTCCGCACCCGAGTGTGCAGAAACCGTCGATAGCCCGCACTCCGGTATGAAACGGCGAATCGATTAAGAGGCGCTCGGATGGGGCTGGTGGCTTGCTCGCCAGTGGGCGAGTCGCCTTGCACAGCAGCGGTGCAGCGACATCATCGACCGGTTCACCAAGTGGATTAATAATTCGGCCCAGTAGCTCCTGTCCTACGGGCACCCGCAGCGAGCTACCGTGAGTGGCTACCGATGCCCCGGGACATATGCCATCGGGCTCACCGAAGATAGCTAATGAAAAGCGGCGACCCTCAAACGAGACAACCTGTGCAAGGAGCGGATTTCCGGAACGACAGGATACCCAGCACAAGTCACCGACGGCTGCCTGAGGAATGCGAGCAGTCACCGCGTTGCCATGGACCGAGGTAATTTCGCCGGAGACTCGAAAAGGTGCTGAGAGGCTCATTCTGCTGTCCTCATTCTCAGCAGATCCTCTAATGCAGTACGCCAAGCAAAAGTAATTTCCCCGCTTTCGGTGGAGACCACGAACCCAGCAGACTGAGAGGGAGGAGCGATGATGACGCTGATACCACCGTGAGTCGCTTGCATGTGTGCTTTTGCACACGCGGCGTAGCGCTGCTGGACTTGGATAGTAGCCTTCCGTCGAGACCCGAGGATAGCTACAGCCCTGTCGAGCCAGGGTAGGAGAATTTCAGGGGCCTGCCCTTGGAGCAGCTCTTCGCATACCTCGACCGCTACGGCCCGGACATCTTTATAGGCCGCTGCGCACACGGACGCGTACTGCGACCGGACCTGCTCAGCCACCTGTTGGAGCTCTGTCTGGGCTGCCGCGAGCCCACGCTGGTATCCCTGCTGAAAGGCCCGGGCTCGGGCAGTGCGTAACCGCCTCGCGAGGCGCTGCCTGCTGTCCCGTGCTCGGCGGGTGGCGTGGGACAATACCTCTGTGGTGGCGCGTTGGCAGGCCACAAGAGATAGCTCATGGCTTGGGTTTACACGGGGATGAAGCGTGGCGCGGATCATGTTTCGCTCTGGGGGTGGGCTCGTCGCGGCCCGTTTCAAGATTCTGAGGGTGCATTCGCGCTTAGCCAGGCGAAAGTTGCGAGTGGGCCACTTCTAACGAGGCTACCGTGCTTTCAGGGACCGCGAGCCAACGGACAGAGCTGTGGCAGCGCAGGCATAGTTGAGGATCGCCAGGATAAACAGCCCGCCGATTAAGATGATAATCGGAGAGTCCGAGAAGGGCAGCAAGTTTGGGACCAGTGCGTATGCGCCGAAAGCCAGCGTGATAGGAACGAGGCTCACGAATAGGAAGAGCAGGCTAAGAGCCATGTAGAGAAAGCTTCCGACGTTAGTTGACACCTGACTCGCGTACTCCCACTCAAAGTTAGCGAAGAGCGCTCCTAAGCCTACACCGAGACCAACAAGACCGTAGGCAAGGATTACGCCAGCCGCGCCCGACGCAAGCACGAGGGATTCATCAGCACCGATCGCCATTGCTCCTGACATGAAGATCACTGAGCTGATCGCAGCCATCGGCATGAACCAGCCTGCTACCTTCGCCCGTAAGATATTTCGCATCGAGACGGGAGCGCTCTGCAGAATCCAGAAGGAGGTGCCCTCAAGGGAAACGGACGGGAACACGAATCGGGAGCAGATGCAGGTCACCACCAGGAAGCTTAGGACAGCGTTGACCAGCAGGAGCAGGAGCTGCCAAAGAACCCTGACCTCTTCAGCCATGCTCGTCGGCCCCTCGAGCGCCTTGAAATTGTAGAGGTAGATGAAGCAGATCGCGAGCAGCATCGCGAGCTGAATGGTGTGACTCAGGTCCCGCGCGAAGAGCTTAAACTCTTTTGTAATCAACGCGCGACGGTCTATGCGCACAAACGGCATCATGAGTCGGGCCAGGGTTTGGCTCGCACGGCTGTTTAGTTTCAGGAGCTCGCCATCATGCCGCAGGTGCGTGTAGGCGCAGAGGTAGGTTCTAGAAGCAATAGCCACGAGGGCTGACCAGAGGACTACAGCAGCTGCACAGGCTCCGAGCAGTGTTAGGCCAGCAGTTGCAACCGATCCGTTTCGGATATCGAGGATGGCCCGTGCCCAGAAGTGCCCTGGTGTCCAAGAAGAGGCCGCCGCATGAAGCATCTCGATATGCGGAGCCAGGGAGTGGGTTGCAAGTGCAGAGGTTACAGAGGCGGAATTCAGGGAGCAGAAGAAAAGTAGCAGCGATAGCATGAAGAGAAACAGCAGCAAGGTGCGTCCCCGCCGCGGAGAGATGGCGGCTCCGAAGATGACAGCGGCGAGAACACCGGTTAGCACGGCGACACCAACAGCAACTGCCGAGAGAATTAATGCCATAAGGAAGAAGGACAGGCCTGATCGAAAGAATGTGCCGAAAGCGAGTAACGAGGGCAGCCCGAAGACACACACCATCCAACTGGTCGATAGGGCAACTTCGCAGCATCTTCCACGGAGAAAACGGGTGAGTGGCACGGGCGAAGAGAGTATGAGATCAAGGTCTTTGGCGAAGAATAGTGACCCAATCGCCGCTATAGCAGCCGAGAGAACGAGCATGATGAACAAGCTGGTTAGTAGAAGGCTGAGGGGTATAAAGGGGTCGAGTGCGCCACTCTCAATAAAATGCGAGCTTGCTTGCAGAGCAGCACGGGTAGACAAGAAAACCGCAACTACCATGGTAGCAGATGCAAAGAGACCTACGTAGTCACGGAGAGAGCGCACTCCTCGCCACGCGTAGCGGTTCTTAAGGCCAAGTAGCGGGGGCTTTAGCAGGAGGGGAATGGGGGTCATGCGGCGTCCTCCATAGCTCCTCCTCAGTTTAGTGCTCAGCCGCGGACGACGTCAGCTCAAGGAACATGTGCTCCAGATCTTCCTCTTTTTGACGCCCAGTCTTCGTGCGGATTTCGTCGAGAGTGCCCGCTGTCAACAAAGAGCCGCGGTGGATGATCGCGAGGAAGTCTGCAAGCTCCTCGGCGACGTGGAGGCTATGGGTTGAGAGGAAGACGGTCAGCCCTTGGCTTGCGTAACGCTTGAGCGACTCCTTGAGATGCTTCGCTCCATGAGGGTCCAACCCTACCATCGGCTCATCAAAGACGAGCACACGCGGGTCGTGCACGAGAGCTGCGCACGCCGCGAGCCTCTGCTTCATGCCGTGTGAGTAGCTTTCTATGAGATCGTCTTGCCACTGCTGGAGCGAGTACTCCTCTAAAGTCTCGTCGATCCGGCGCTCCGCATGCTTGCGGCTCATTCGATACAGGTCGCAGATAAAGTAGAGGAACTCCCGGCCGGTGAGCTTCTGGTACAGATTAGGTCTGTCAGGGACGTAGCCGATGATTGATTTCGCCTCAAGCGGCTGCTCAACGATATCGAAGCCCCCAACCGTAATGGTCCCGGTGGTTGGACGCAGGATGCCAGTCATCATCCGGATGGTCGTTGTTTTGCCCGCTCCGTTCACGCCGAGGAACGCAAAGATACCGCCTGCAGGGATGGAGAGCGAAACGCTGTCCACTGCGGTGAAGGAGCCGTACCGTTTTGTAACTCGCTCTAGGGTAATCATAGTGCCGGGAGATAGACTGAGACCCAGTTAACTAGGATGCTTTTGAAGCGGGAAATTGTGCGCAGGGCTAGGGCCGAGAAAGGGCGGGAAGGCTCAGTTGTTGCAGGATGTTAGTTCAAGATACGCGGTTTTTTCGGTGCTGGTGCTGCGGAACACTAGCTCAGGGCTTCGAGCATGCAGAGCGGCTTGCCCTGGGATTTAAAGAGGTACTCAAACTCTGTAGGGATATTTTCGCCTGTCCACGAGCTGCTCAGCAGGTCGGTCGTGTGTTTTCCGATTCGCCAGCCGCCGTCGGTGAGCAGCTTTGCAGTGCTGGCAAAGTACTCTTGGTGGTCGGTTTTGTATCGGAGAAATCCGCCGGGCTTCAAGAGTCGTCGCATCGTGAGCAGCAGCTCTGGATTGAGGAGCCGATTTTTGAGCCAGCGGCGCTTATCCCACGGATCTGGATAATTCACGAAGAATCCGTCCACCTCACCGTCCTGAAAAAGCTGCCCTATCTGGCGCGCATCCGAGCGCATGATGAGCAGGTTTGAGAGCCCCATTCGTTCTGCTTTTTCGCCGGTCTTGAATGCTCTCTTGAAGCGAATTTCTAGGCCGAGGCAGAGAGCATCGCGGTTGCGTTCCGCAAGCGTCAGAAGGTGCAGCCCTGAGCCCGAGCCGAGCTCAACGAAGATGCGGGTATGCGAGGCGATCCGCTGGCGAAGCTCAAGCCGCGCAGCATCAGACACATCCGAGCGGTCTTCCTCCGCGAGGATGATCCCCGGCTTGCTTTTAACCATCTGCATGTACTGGTTTTCCCATGCCATACCGAGGTTATACTTCAAGGCTTACGACCAACTCAAATGCACCGTGTGCGAAAGTTTGCGAATCGTAACAGGGAGGTCTTCGCCTCGTGGGAATGACTCGGCGTCTTAGCGGAAGAGCAAGTATTCTCGTGAGTTGCCCGATTACCTGATGACCCTAAGGACCCGCTCGGAGAGAGAACAGATGAGGCTCCCACTATTTTCGCGCAGTCCGAGCAGCAGCTTCGCCACGATGGGAGCGCAGATCGAGGCGCGTCACCGCCGCTGTGCGAGTTGGTGGGCTCCGCACGTTCGCAACACGAGGGAGTTTCTGGATCTACAGATCCCAGCGGGGCTGCGGGTTGCGGTTCTGGGAGCTGGACGGCTCATCGACCTCGATGCTGAACGCTTGCTAGAGAGAAGCCGGGAAGTTCACCTGATCGATGCAGACCCTGGGTGTCGGTCCGTGTGGCGAGCTGTAATCTCCCCACAGCACCGTAGCAAGCTCGTGGCGCAAACAAGAGATGTCACGGACTGTATAGAGCCATGGTCTAGGCAGCTGTGTGCACGCAGACAGAGGGCTGCGCTGGCCACGGGGCTCAGTACCTTGCAGGCCCCCCGACCAGCCTGGGCTGATGAGCCCTTCGACCTTATTATTTCACTCAACCTGCTAGGTCAGATACCGCTCTACTGGCGAGACTTCGTCCGCTCAAGATACGGCGAGCTTTCGGAACACGAGGAAGCACAGCTCGTGAGGTCCATGGGTGAGCTTCAAGCCGCGCACCTCCGGGCCTTATTCGGATCGGCAGCTTCTCGGATCATCCTCATCTTCGATTCGGAGTACTACTTCTATCAAGCCTCACGTAGCGAGTGGCAGGTTGAATCGGCGCTGTTCGGCGACTCGGGAGATGCTCTTCGTGCTGGTGCCAGTTCGCGGCTCTTGAAGGGCAGTGATACTTGGCTTTGGCACTTGGCGCCTCAGTTCATCGAACAGGATGACGAAGGCGAGATACACAAGGTTGAGGCTAGGGCGTTTGATTGATCCTGGGCAGTTTCAAAAAAACTCAAGCCGTGCGACAACTAGCGGCACACCATGGATCTCCTGACGGTACCTAACCTTATTGCGCTCTTCACCCTGACCTCGCTTGAGGTTGTGCTTGGCATCGATAACATCGTGTTCATCGCAATCGTTGCAGGCAGGCTTCCGGAGGAGCAGCGTCGCCTGGCAAGGCTACTCGGTCTCGCGGTGGCGGTCATCACTCGACTCATGCTGCTCTTTACGCTGTCGTACCTGGCTTCAATGACTGAGCCGTTGCTCGCCTACGGCGATCGAGACCTGAGCGGCCGGGATATCATCCTCATCCTGGGAGGAGTGTTCCTGATTTACAAGGCGACCAAAGAAATTCACGATAAGACTCTTGGCGAGGAGAGCGAGCTTCGAGTGAAGGATTCGAGCCTAATGCCGACGCTCCGCGGCGTGGTGTTTCAGATTGTGCTCATAGACATCATTTTTTCACTCGACTCGGTCATCACCGCAGTGGGAATGACGAACAATCTTCCGATCATGGCGATTGCAATTATCCTCGCCGTTGTTGTGATGCTGATCTTCTCGGGAATAATCGTCGAGTTCATCGAGGAAAATCCAACGGTGAAGATGCTCGCCCTGGCCTTCCTTCTCATGATTGGCTTCGTACTTCTGATAGATGGGTTCGGCTACCACGTTGAAAAGGGATACGTATACTTTGCGATGGGCTTCTCGCTGTTCGTAGAGATGCTGAACTTGCGATCCCTGCGCAAGCGCTCTCGCTAGCTGCGCCTCTGCGGCTCGGGCGGAACTACGTTCGAACTGAATGAGCTAGAAGACTGACGACGCTACAGCGTTGCCGCAATTGCCGCCGCCCCGAAGAGGGCAGCATGGTCGTCCTTAATGATAAACACTGGAGTGGCCTCGACGCGCTCTTTCTGCTTCCCTTTCTTAAGGTAGCCCTCGACGAATGGGCCCTTGGTAAGGAACGGGGCTATCTTTGGCGGGATGCCGCCCCCGAGGTATACGCCGCCTGTAGCGAGGTAGTTGAGCACCATGTTGCTACAGTGCGCGCCGAGCATCGAGCAGAACATCCGCATCGTTTTGACACAGATGTCACAGGATCCGTCCATCGCAAGCTCTGTCACGATAGAAGTTATTTTGTTGGCAGCTTCAGGTGACTTGAGCTGTGCCGGCTCGTCTCCACGACCTGTGTCCCGCAAGAACGAGTAGATGTTCGCAATGCCGGGGCCGCACAAGACTGACTCAACACTGACGTGAGAAAAGCGGCTTTGGAGGTAACGCAGAAGATCTATCTCTTCCTCATTTGTGGGCGCAAAGTTTGCGTGCCCACCTTCCGAAGCGAGGAGCACACTCCAGCCGGCCTCTCGATGAATCAGCGAGTGCCCGAGCCCGGTTCCGGGTGCGACAACAACACACGAGCCGCCGCGATCGACGAACCCCCGACCTTCATACACTGTTAACAGGCTGTCAGGACCGAAAGTTGGTATCGCCGCCGCGGTTCCCACCAGGTCGTTAACAAGTTTTATCTTGTGAATTCGGAGTGTCGCGCCGACATCACTCTGAACAACTTGCCACGGCAGGTTCGTGACTTTAACGCGCCCGTTAACGACCGGTCCGGGTAGTCCGAAGCATGCCGCTTCAAGCCGCTCTGTGATCGCCGACTGATGCTTGTCGAGAAACTGCTTAAGGATCGCCTCAAGGGAGGGGAAGTCATTGCTGACGTACCTCTCCGAGAGGATCATCTCGACTTTGCCTTGGCGCCGTTCAAAAAGTCCTACACGAGCTTTGGTTCCGCCAATATCTCCGGCTATGATCATAGGTATGCCCCAAGGTAACGAGTCAAAACCAGGAGGCTATACCACTCAAAACGAAGTTCTCCAACACCAGAGCCCGATTGAAAAACATTGTTTGAGCGAATCGGTCGGCTCGGACTCAGCAGGTCTTGAAAGACTGGCGGGAGAGAGCCGGTTGCCGAGAATTCGAACCCGGATCTGCCCGACGTGGACTTCGCCGCAAACGCCCCCTATAATCCGCGCCTCGCAAGAGTTGAGTAACCTGTCGACACGCTTATGAAGATCCTGATGCTTGGCTGGGAGTACCCGCCCCACATCGCTGGTGGCCTCGGGACAGCTTGTCAGGGACTCACTTGGGCGCTCGCCGAGCAGGGAGTTTCAATCCATTTCGTGGTGCCGCAGCTGTTTGGTGGTGAGCAGGCGGGGCACATGCTGCTTACAGACCAGCTTCGCAGAGTTGCCTCACCAACTGCTGATGATGGCGGCTGGATGAAAAGGCATGCGTCGTTCGAGACGACTCGAATCCCGGCGTTCCTCCAGCCGTACTGGTCACCGAGCCAGTACCAATCTGCCGCCCAGGCCTCGCCAGCCCTTCGGTCGAAGCCGAAAAAAGCTGACCGTCACGAAGATAAAGTCGCCAAAGCGCTGCTTGAGGGAGAGGTCTACGGAGTAGACCTCATCAGTGCGCTCTACAGCGAGGATTTCTTTCCAGAAGCAAGCGGTTCGTACGGTGAGGACATCTTCCGTGAAGTCGAGCGATTCACTGGCAACGTCATCACCCGCATCGCTAGCGAAGAGTTCGATGTGATACACGCGCACGACTGGATGACGTTTCCCGCGGGAGTTGCGCTGTCACAACTAACAGGGAAGCCGCTCGTAGTGCATGTGCACAGTCTAGAGCGCGATCGCAGCGGTCTGTACATCAACCAACAGATAGAGGAAATAGAGCGATTTGGGGTCGAAACGGCCGATCGGGTAATCGTCGTGAGCCACTACACGAAGCGTATGCTCGAGCATCACCACGGGGTTCAAGCCGAGAAAGTGACGGTGATTCACAACGGAATCTACCCACGGCAAGCAGTGCAAGACTACAAGATCAAAAAAACCTGGCCCCGACATGTGGTGCTCTTCCTCGGGCGCATAACGTTCCAGAAAGGGCCGGGCTACTTCGTCGACATAGCATCGCGCGTTATACCGCACATACCGGATGTGCTGTTCGTTATGGCCGGCAGTGGTGACATGTTGGCGGGGATCGTTGAGCGAGTGGAAGAGCTGCACCTACAAAACCACTTCCTGTTTCCGGGATTTATTCAGGGGGAGGAGCTTGAGGAGATGTTCTCGATAGCTGACCTCTACGTGATGCCGTCTGTGTCCGAGCCGTTCGGCATAGCTGCTCTCGAAGCGATCAGCTTTGAGACCCCGGCTATCATTTCAAAGCAATCAGGGGTGGCTGAGGTTCTCGACCACGCACTCAAGGCAGATTTCTGGGATGTCGACCGCATGGCAGACATGATCATCAACGCCCTGTTACACGAAGAGCTGCGGCATGAGCTCATGTGCAAAGCCCGCGAAGAGGTAAAGAAGCTGCACTGGGACGCCGCAGCTCAGAAAACGATTGCAGTGTACCAAGACGTAGCGCTGTAGCGACGGGCCTGAGAGGTGGCGTATGCCGGCAGTCAGCCTGTACTTCCAAGTCCACCAACCGTTTCGGATCCGGAAGTTCTCCTTCTTTGAAGCCGGCACAGGCTCGCACTACTTCGATGACGACCTCAACGCTCTCGTGATGAAGCGCGCTGCTGAGCGCTGCTACTTGCCGGCAAACCAGATTATCATGCAGGCAGTGAAGCAGCATCGTGGTGACTGTAAGGTCGCGTTCTCGATGACGGGAACAGCACTTGAGCAGATGCAGCTGTACGCTCCAGATGCCCTGGACTCATTCCGCAGGCTTGCTGACACCGGGCACGTAGAGTTTCTCTGCGAGACGTACTACCACTCCCTGGCAGCACTCTACAGCTTCACGGAGTTTGATCGGCAGGTGCGTATGCACCGCGAGACGGTACGGACTCTGTTTGGACAGAGTCCCTCGTCTTTTCGAAATACGGAGCTGCTCTACTCAGACGCCATCGCACGGCGGGTTGCGGAGCTTGGGTTTGGCGCGATCCTGGCAGAGGGAGCGGAGTCATTGCTTGGTTGGCGCTCTCCGAATGCAGCGTTTTCAGCGGCGGGCTCTGGTATCGCCCTACTGCTGCGAAACTACCGTCTCTCCGACGACATCGGCTTCCGCTTTGGAAATGCGCAGGGACCAGGCCAAGCGCTCACAGCGACGGAGTTCGCGCGGCGGCTATCTGGATTACCGGCTGATGCGGATACGGTGGGCATTTTTCTCGATTACGAAACCTTCGGCGAGCATCAGCCAACAAGTAGCACGATCCTCCGCTTCCTCTCCGAATTGCCGGCAGCGGTTCTCTCGCTGCCTTCGTGGAGCTTAACCACCCCAACGGAATCAGCCCAGCGTTCAAACAGACGCGACTCGCTACCAAGCCCTCAAGTGACATCTTGGGCAGATGCAGCGCGAGATGATAGCGCATGGAATGGTAACAGCATGCAGCGGAGATGCCTGTCTAGACTGTACGCCCTTGAGAATGCCGTGATGCAGTCAGGCGACGCAGGGCTTCTGGAGGCCTGGTCACGGCTCCAAACATCGGATCACGTTTACTACATGTCGACGAAAGCGGGTGCCGATGGCTCTGTGCACTCCTACTTTAGCCCGTTTGACTCCCCGTACGAGGCCTTTATCTCGTTCATGAATGTGCTGCGGGACATCGAAAAGAGGCTGGAGTAGGTCGTATCCCAGTCGCCCGGCGCGCGAGAAACCGGTATCGTCTTAGTATGAGGACATTTCCCTGGGTACTCGTGTCTATGGCGCTTGCGCTGAGAGCGTTCTCGCTCCTCGACCAGTCGTTCTCGCTCGATGAGGGGTACTCGGCAATCTTCTCGCGCATACCTCTAAGGTCAATTTTCGGTAATGCGGGGCTGGACTCAAACCCTCCGATTGGAAATGCATTCTTCCATGCCTGGTGTGGCTTCGTCGCGTACGACCCAGTGCTCATGCGCCTGCCGGGAGTGATCGCGAGCGTTGCTTCGCTATGGGTCGTGTGGCGACTGCTCGGCGGACTCCTCCCAAGCAGCAGTTTGCTCTTTGTGCTGCTTCTCAAAGCTGTTTCGCTTCACGATATTCTGTATGCCCGCCAACTCCGTATTTACCCCTTTGCGGAGCTTTCGCTGCTCCTCTCGTGGCTCTTGCTCCGGCAGCTCCTGGAGCGGCCCTCGCGCAAGTCGTACCTCCTGTGGGGAGCTTTCTCCGCCGCTGCCTGTCAACTGCACTACTTCTGCCTGCTTGTAGTGGGAGCCACGTGCCTGATAGCCCTGGCAGGATTTCGGGCTCGGCTCATCGAGGTGCTGAAAGGATGCTTCGTGTTCGCTGTGCTCGTGGCGCCGCTAGCTATCCCACTCTACCAGCAGCTCTCCTCACACCGAAGCTTCGGCTGGATAGCAGAGCCCGGCGCTGGAACGCTCTTGGTAGCAGCGTACCAGCTCAGTGGGCACTCGCTTGTCGTGCTGGGACTCGTCTTCTTGCTGCTTTTTAGCGCAGCAATTATTCGCCAGCCGGACACAGGGATGACGAGTATTCAGGCTTCGTGGCCGTTAGCTGGCTCATGTATCACGCTCGTAGCAGTAGTAGTTGGGTTAGCAGCGACACTATCGTTTGCGGGCGGGTCATTCTTTCATCCACGTTATTTTTTCTTCCTGCAGGTACCCTTTCTCTGCATCGTCTCACTTGGCCTGAGTCCTTTTTCTTCAATGGCAAGAGTGGTAATCGCTCTCGCCACGGCGGGAGCCGCGCTCATTCCCTCGCTCGGCTACCTCTCAACAGCGTCGGGCTACCCGACAGGTGCCCAGGTACTGCAGCAGGTCGCGCCAAGCCTGAGCAATAGGTCGCTTGTCGTGCACCGAACGAAGTGTTCGTTCTCTGTGGGGCAGCTCTACGACAAGTTCCAACATGAGCACCGACTTCTTCGGGGAGGTGGAGAGAGTAACATCTTTAACTTTCCGGGCCTCCCCCCTGTATATATTACACAGCAAGAGGCGAGCGCATTTCAGGAGGCAGTCTTTGTGTCGATTACCGAGGGTTGCCCCTCTTGAGTGGTCGCGACATCCGCTGCGTCTGTTCGTTCGATAATGCGCTCCATGCAGAGCGAAACGAGAGAGGTCCAGCCGGACTGGTGGCTCGCGCCGATGCCCCGACCGTTGTCCCCGTGAAAATGCTCAAAGAACAGGACCAACTCTCTCCAGAAAGGATCCTGCGCATAGCGCGGCTCATCGCCGTGGCAGGGGCGCTTCCCGCCGTCACCTGGCATGAAGATGGAGCTCAGCCGCCGTGAAATCTCATCGGCTACTTCTTTGAGGTTCATCATTTTGCCCGAGCCGGTTGGGCACTCTATCTTGAAGCTGTCACCGTAAAACTTGTGGTATCGGTCAAGAGCTTCTATGAGGAGCGCATTAATCGGGAACCAAATAGGGCCGCGCCAGTTCGAGTTGCCTCCGAAGAAGTCGGTGTTTGAGTCTCCGGGGCAATAGTCGATCCCGTAGTCCCTGTTTTCAAGGGTGAGACGGTATGGGAACTCAGCATGTATCTTCGAGAGTGAGCGCATCCCGTACGGCGATAGAAACTCCGACTCGTTCAAGATGTACTTGAGCATTCGGCTGAGCCGCTCTGCCGACGGAACAGCCAACAAGCGCACCCCTCCCGGCGCACGAGTGCCATTGTCGCCGATTACGATCTGCGCAGAGTGGTCGGTGTACGCGATCTGCTTTGATAACTCCGCATGATTTTCGATGAACCACTCAAGACGTTTCTTGAAACCTGGGAGGCGGTCCACCGTGGCGTTGTCCATGACCTCAACCGCAAAGAGAGGAATCACGCCCACGAGGGAGCGAACTCGGAGAGGGATGCTCGTGTTTTCAAGCTCAAGTTGGTCGTAGTAGAAGCCATCGAGCTGGTCCCACAAGCCAGTGCCGCCAAAGTGGTTTATCGCCGCCGAGATCGATATAAAATGCTCGAAGAATTTTGATGCTAGGTCTTCGTACTCTTCGTTGCTCGCAGCGAGCTCAAGAGCCATGGAGAGCATCGTGGCACAGTAAAAAGCCATCCACGCAGTTGCATCCGCTTGCTGCAAGGAGCCTCCCTTCGGCAGCGGCGCGCTTCTGTCGAACACCCCGATGTTGTCGAGTCCAAGAAATCCGCCGGTAAAGAGGTTCTTGCCGTGGGTGTCCTTGCGGTTTACCCACCAGGTAAAATTGAGTAGCAGCTTGGAGAAGGCGCGCTTGAGAAAAACCTCATCGCCCTTTCCATCTTGCTTCGTCATCTGGTACACGCGCCAGCATGCCCAGGCATGAACTGGCGGGTTGACGTTTGAGAACTCAAACTCGTAGGCGGGAATCTGTCCGTTCGGGTGCATGTACCACTCACGCAGCATCAGCAGGAGCTGTTGCTTGGCAAAACTCGGGTCGATGCGAGCGAAGGGCAGCATGTGGAAGGCAAGATCCCACGCCGCGTACCAGGGGTACTCCCATTTGTCTGGGACCGAGATGATGTCGCGATTGTAGAGGTGCTCCCACTCGTTGTTGCGCTGCTTGCGGCGCTGTGATGCCGGGGTAGGCTGGGTGGGGTCTCCCTCGAGCCACTCGCGGACGGAGTAGTAGTAGAATTGCTTGGTCCACAGCAAGCCGCTGTACGACTGCACCAGCACAGAGCGCTGCTCATCAGAGCAAGTTGCCGGGAGGAGCGAGGTGTAGAATTCACGGCTTTCCTGCCGGCGAGCCTCGAAGATTCTGTCGAAATCCTTCGAAAAGCGCTCCTTGTGGGGCGTAGAGGATGACTTCAGGCGGAATTTTAGGGTGCAGGAGCCCTCCGCAGGCACGGTGAGCCGGTACATCAGGGTCGCTTTAGTGCCGGAGAGAGTTGGATTTACCGCATGCTCCTCGCCGTTAATGAGGTAGCGGTGGAAGGCATCCTTGACATACGAAGAAGCATTTTCGCCTCCGAAAAGGCGCCAGCGATTCGTCTCGTTTTCAGTGAAGAGTGGCGTGGGATAGACAGCAACATTTGCGGGGTCCGGCAGGAATACGAATGGGTCGAGCTGCGGATGCACTAGCAGCATTCTGTCATCGTCGAGCAGCGAAACGCGCGGTTTAATGGTGTACCCCTCACCAGTTCTTCCCCAGCTCCAGGTATTCCGAAACCAGACCGTTGGGAGAACGTGGAGCGGCGCATCGACAGCTGCACGGTTGTGGATGGTGAGCTTGATCAAGATGTCGTTCGGTCCCGCCTTCGCGTACTCAACGAAGAGATCAAAGTACTCATTATTGTCGAACACGCCCGAGTCAATAAGCTCGAACTCTCTCTCGTTGCGGCTGCGGCGCCGATTCTCGTCGACGAGCTGACCGTAGGGGAACTCGCGCTGTGGGTATTTGTAGAGAGCCCGCATGTACGAGTGCGTCGGCGTTGACTCAAGGTAGTAGTAGCACTCCTTCACGTCTTCACCGTGGTTGCCTTCGGCACCGGTCAGCCCGAAGAGCCGTTCCTTGAGAATGGAATCTTTACCGTTCCAGAGGGCTGGAGCGAAGCAGATGCGGCACTGTCGGTCGCTGATTCCCAGCAAACCGTCTTCACCCCAGCGGTACGTGCGGCTGCGCGCCTGGTCGTGCGAAAAGTAGGACCACACAGAGCCGTCCGGCGAGTAGTCCTCGCGGACGGTGCCCCACTGTCGCTCAGACAGGTAAGGGCCCCAGCGCTTCCAGTTCTTGGAGCGCCGATCGTCTTCCTGCATCCGTTTCTGTTCTGCTGTAGGGGAACTCTTTGGCATCGTTGCTTTTTTAGATGACCTCTACTGGCCGCGTGTCTCGCCGTTGCGAGTACAACCGACCATGGCTGAGAGGCTTTTTTTTCGTAGCTGTGTGGGCATCAGCTAGTACTGCTATCTACCTGAAATGCCTCACACTATCTATGCAGATCGATACAGAAACAAACCCCTCCCGCCTAAAAAGAGGTTTTAAATGCAACGTGCCAGCAGACGTCACCCATAACAGATAGAGAAATCAAGGTAGCTGTAGGTTTACCCATGAAGAAGGCCTTTATATCGCTCATTGCTGGAAGCTCACTACTCGTTTCAGGGTGCGGTGCAAGCGGTGAGTCGCTTGCGTACGGCGGTCTCGGTGGGGCAGCTGCAGGAGCTGGTACGGGAGCAATTATTGGCACGGTCATCGCCAACGGAGATGTAGCGACCAGCGCGCTGCTCGGAGGAGCAATCGGAATTCCGGTGGGAATCGCGCTCGGTGCAATCATCGACTACCACAGTGATGCTCGGGTAAGTGAGCGGCGGGTAGCTAAAATTCAGAAGAATCAGGCTGAGCTCTACGACCGCCAGCGAGAGCTCGATCGCCTCCGCGACGAGATTCGAGACGCAGGCCCGACGGGAAATCCCCCCGCAGAGCTCAAGCGCTATGAGTACGACGGGAACACGCTCGGCAACTGGTACCGCTAGAGCCTCGAGCACGGCGAAGAAAAAGCTGCCAATGCTCCACTAAAACTCAAATTGGTAGACCTCGTGAATCGGGGTGCCCGGCTCGATCTTGTAGAGGCTCTTCAACAGGCCGTCCTTTACCCCGTACACCCAGCCATGCAGCGTGGGCCGCCGGTCCTCAAGCCACGCCTTCTGGATAATTTTTGTCTTCATCAGGTTGCGGAGCTGCTCGTGGATATTCAGCTCCACTAGCTTGTCGGCCTGCTTCTCGAAGTCTCCGGCAGCATCAACCTCCTCTTGGTGGTTGTGGTACGTGTCTTTGATCTGCCTGAGCCACTCGTCGAGTATGCCGTAGCGGTGGCGAGACAGGGCGGCTTTGACGCCGCCGCAGCCGTAGTGCCCGCAGACGATCACGTGCTTGACTTTCAGGTGGTCGACAGCGAAGGAGAGGACGCTGTGAAAATTCACGTCTGTGTGGTTGACGAGATTAGCTATGTTGCGGTGCGAAAAAATCTCTCCAGGCTGAGTGCCTGTCACTTCTTCGGCCGGCACGCGGCTGTCAGAGCATCCAATCCAGAGGAATTCGGGCTTCTGCTCTTTAGCGAGTTCTGAGAAGAAATCTGGCGCAAGGTTAATCTTCTCCTGCACCCACGCCTTGTTCGCGAGAAGAAGCCTTTTGTAGGAATCCATTGCACCTCCACTCGGCTGATTGGACAGGAGAAGCTTGCGCTCTCCGAGAACCGTTTTGCGCTTTCAGTCTGAGTTTGTCACACGAAACGGGTTGGGTAACAACCAAAAAGGGCAAAGCAATACATGGCGTGAGGCTGTCGACATAGAAAAATAGCTTTTTAGGGTGCGGCAAACTCGAACTGGTAGATGCGATGAATTTGCGAGCCCGGCTCTATCTTGTAAAGGTTTTTAAGGCGACCGTCGTCGAGGCTGTATACCCATCCGTGAAGCGTCGGCCGCCGCTCTTCGGCCCAGGCTTTCTGCACAATTTGCGATTTGACGAGGTTGCGCAACTGCTCGTGAATGTTCAGCTCAACGAGCTTGTCCGCTTGGTAGTCGAAATCGCCAGCGTCCCGCACCTCATCTTGATTCGCGTAGTAGGTGTCTTTTATCTGACGTAGCCACTCGTCTAAAATGCCGAAGCGGTTCTTGGAGAGAGCCGCCTTAACACCGCCGCACCCGTAGTGACCACAAACGATGATGTGGTTAACCTTCAGGTAGTCGACGGCGAACGCAAGCACGCTCCCGAGATTCATGTCCGTCGGGTTTACGAGGTTTGCAATGTTGCGGTGGGTGAAGATCTCACCAGCCTGGGTACCGGTGATCTCTTCCGCTGGAACCCTGCTGTCGGAGCAGCCGATCCAGAGAAACTCCGGCTTCTGCTCTTTGGCGAGATCCTTGAAGAAGGAGGGTGACAGGGCGAGCTTCTGCTCAACCCAATTCTGATTTGCTTGGAGGAGACGCTTGTACGAGCTCATTTCCGTGCCTTAAAGAAAAAGCGGCGATTTGTAGGCGTGAATGTTTAACACAGAAACATCGATGCTGCGCCGACGCGCGGACTCAATAAAATCTTCGACAACATCGCGAATATCGAAATCGATAAACATCGCACCCCCGCCATCTATAAAAACGCGGGAGTGATCGGGTATCCTTGCCAACGTCCTCCGAAGGATAGATTTTTGGACGAAGGTGACATCTTTGGCAAAGCGCACAAAAAAGTCATTTCCATCTCGAATGATGGTGAATGCTGAGTGAAAATTCATCCGAAGCACGATCAGCAAGCCCACTGCACTTCCCAAAAGGACTCCATGAAAGAGGTCCACTGCAACTACGGCTATTGCTGTCACACAAAAAGGGATGAATTGGTCCGGCCCGTTCCGGAATGAAGCTAGAGCGAGCTTTGGATTTGCGAGCCTGTATCCAATCGTAAGAAGCACAGCACCTAGACTCGCTAATGGAATCGAGTTGATAAGTTTCGGGAGCAGGAAAATAGCGATGAGCAGCAAGAAGCCATGAAAGAAGCAAGCGAAGCGAGACGTTGCGCCAGCAAAGACGTTCGTTGAGGAACGAATGATGACAGAAGTCATCGGAAGGCCGCCAATCGCTGCACTTGCGATATTCCCCAAGCCTTGAGCGACTAATTCTCGATTTGGGGAAGAATGTCGACGGAGCGAATCAAGCTTGTCGGTAGCCTCAAGAGAGAGCAAAGCCTGTATGCTGGCGACTACCGCCAGCATACAGGCGAATTGCCACACATCAGAGCGACCAAAAGCACTGGTGCTCAGTGTTGGCAGCAGCGAGACAAACTCCCCTATTTTAGAAAATACCGGGATGTTGACGTGCTGGGCAGGGTCCTCTCCGAGCACATTACCGGGCCCAAGGAACTCGAAGATGATGTTGAGCGTGGAACCCACGCATACGGCGACCAGGGGGGCTGGCAGAAAGGTCATCAACCTGACGCCGTTTTTTGCTTTCTTATCACACCAGAGTAACAGAGCGAGCGAGATGAAGAAGATGGTAAGTGACGCTTCATTCAGGGAAGAGGTCGCGTTGTGAAACATCTGAGCGGCATCGCGCCAGTACGATTGAGACGAGAGTCCGAGAAGGCTCTCTTCAAAGTGCAAATTCGCCTTAAGCCCTAACGCGTTGGGCACCTGCTTGAACATGATAATTACCCCGATGCCGAAGACCATGCCTTGAATAACGCTTGCGGGGATGAGGGATGCCATAAACCCAGCGCGCAGGAAGCCAGCAACTACTTGTAAAGCTCCGGCGAGTATTGTCGCAGCGAGCAACGCCTCAAAGGATCCGAGAAGCTGTTGGCCGGCCACCACGAAAGCCGCCAAACCGGCGGATGGCCCGCTAATACTGAGCTGGCTGCCCGAGAGCAGGGACACGAGTAGCCCAGCTACCAGACCTGACACTAAGCCCGAAACCATGGGGGCATTAGAAGCCAACGCGATGCCGAGGTTAAGGGGAAGGGCTATGAGGAATACCACGAAACCGGCTGTCAGGTCGCTTCGAAGGTTTCTGTTCATAACAGGTGGTGCCTTGTATTTTTCAAGCATGAGCGCGTTGACCGGCTGGGTAAGATTCTGATGGTTGTTCCACGCGGGCACTCTTTTTTCAACTCGTAGATTTGTTGTGCTCGAGGTGAGTTGGCCCGATCTGTTGTAGCTACGCCTACCAATTAATTCTCCCCAGAGTATTGATCGCTTATTGATAACGAGTTATTAATAGCGGGAGTTTTATAAAACCCATTCTATACAGGTATTTATGGCAGTCAGGCATACTCTTCAGAAGAGCATTATTCAGGCAGTGATCGATGGTGCAGGCCGGCCAGTGTCTCCCCAAGAGGTGCTCGCACTAGCAAAGCGGAGAGTCCCGCGTCTTAGTTTAGGAACGGTGTACCGAGTCATTAAAGGGCTGGTGGCGGAGGGTCTCCTCGCTCCGGTAATGGTGCCGGGAGAAGGAGATCGGTACGAGCCCCACTCCAAGGCAGCGCACCACCACCATCATTTTCAGTGCAACAGCTGCAGGCGTGTGTACGACATCCCTGGCTGCGGGTTACGCGTTGAGCCACATCTCCCACAGGGCTTCAGCGTGTCGCGTCATGAAGTAATGCTGTACGGAAGCTGCGGTTCATGCGCGGTGGATGTTTGAGAGAGAATCCGATGTCAGCTTTTCTCAAACAGATATCCATCGTTGCTCGGGCTACATTGCTCGGCACTGTTTTTTTGGCCGTCGAGGCGGTTGCGCAGACTCCTGAAACAAACCAGGCATTCGAGCAAGACAAGGAAGAGTACCGACTTGACCGCATAGTGATAGAGTCTTCGCCCCTCAAAGAGACTCTCTTCTCGTCTTCGCAGCCAGTCTCGATTCTCTCCGGCGATGATTTGGACCTTAAGGCGCGAAATTCCCTCGGTGACACATTGGCTCTAGAGCCAGGAGTCAATTCGTCGTCTTTCGCCCCAGGTGCTGGACGGCCAGTAATTCGAGGTCTCTCGGGTGACCGGGTGCGAATCCTTGAAAATGGAATTGGGACACTCGATATCTCGAACGTCAGCCCCGATCACGCAGTTACGGTTGAGTCTGCATTGGTCGACAGAATTGAGATTATTCGTGGGCCTGCGGCGCTCCTGTACGGAACAAGCGCTGTTGGCGGATTGGTCAACGTCTTCGATAACCGGATCCCCGAGCAACTCCAGACCTCGCCTCTCAGCGGTACCGCTGAGATCAGGGGTGAGAGTGTGGATGAAGAGCGCTCGGGGCTCTTCGCGCTCAACGCGCCAGCGGGACCACTCATGTTCCACATCGATGGGGCCAAGAGCCGCAGCGATGACTACCATATCCCAGGTTACGCCCGCACTCCGGAGCTGCGCGAGACGGACCCGCTCGATTATCCAGAGCCTCAGGGGAAAGTTCCGTGGAGCTACGTGGACAGCGACTCACTTACCCTCGGCAGCTCGTACATTTTTGAGAAGGGGTTCCTGGGAGCATCGGTCAACGACTACAACACCAACTACGGTGTGCCAAACGGCGAAGAGGACATCAGCGTTGACGCGCAGAGGAGGCGTGTAGACGTGCGCGCAGGGGTGCGCGACACAGGGATGTTCGTGGATAGCGCAGTGTTTCGGACCGGAATAGTAGATTACGACCACACTGAGTTCGAGGGCGCAGAAGCTGGCACACAGTTTAAGCAGAACGGCCTAGAGGCGCGGCTCGACATGAACCACCGCAAGGTGGGGGATCTCTCGGGCGTGTTCGGATTACAGTTTATCGACTCTGACTTCCAAGCAGAAGGCGAGGAGGCTTTTCAGCCGCCGACCACATCGACGACCTACTCTCTCTTCGACCTTGAGGAGTACAAAATCTCGCCGAGCTTGACAGCTCAGCTCGGTGGCCGCCTCGATTGGGCATCGGTCGAGAGCGATGGGTTCTTGGGAACGGGGCTCGATAGCGGCTCAAGATTTTTTAATACCTTCAGCCAGTCGGCAGGCCTCGTCTGGGATGCCACGCAGGATTATTCAGTCGCACTCTCGCTGGCTAACACCCAGAGGGCGCCAACCGGACAGGAGCTGTACGCTGATGGCCCGCACGTCGCCACGGCTGCCTACGAGATCGGCGATCCGAACCTCGACCCAGAGCGCTCGCTTGGTACCGACATCACCCTTCGGAAGAATACGGGGCAGTTCCGGGGCTCGGTGGGCGGCTTCTACAACCACTTCTGGAACTACATCAATCTCAATCCCACCGGAGAAGAGGAAGACGACCTGGCAGTGTACGCTTTCGAGCAAATCGAGGCAGATTTCCTCGGGTTTGAGGCTCAGGCACAGTACTTCGTCATCGACAGCTCAAAAGAGGAATGGTCATTCGACTTCCAGCCGGACTACGTTTGGGCGCGGAGCTCGACAACCGGCGATTACCTGCCGCGCATCCCGCCACTTCGCATGTTGATGGGGTCCGACTACTCAAACGACGTGCTTGGCAGGGTCCGTCTGGAAGTTCAGCAGGTGTTCGCGCAGGATATGGTGGCGGAGAATGAGACGACGACGGCTGCCTACACGATGCTCAACGCGTACTACAGCCGAGACTTCGCGGTCGGCTCTCAGACCTGGGAGTTTTTCGTGCGAGGAACAAACCTGCTGAGTGAGAAGGCACGCAATGCGGTGTCCTTCACCAAGGACGTGGCGCCGCTCCCGGGTGCCTCAGCGATGGCTGGCATCCGGTACCGGTTCTAGCCACAGGCCTTACGAATTCATCACCAAGGGAAGTTGAGGCTCTGGGGTAGTCGCCTGATCGGAGGGTCCGGTTTCCCCATCGAGGGCACGCAGGCAGCGCTGCAGGGCGATCGACAAGCCGTTTCCTTCATCCGCCCGCAAGATTCCCATCTCGCCCCGGAGATCCTTAAACTTTACGGTGACCGCCTTGAAGTATTCGATGAGCAGGCCGCTCTCGCCAGGGGTCGAAAGCTCGGTGACTGTCTCTGCTGAGTGGGTGACCACGTGCGGGTTAATCATTACCACCGGCTCGGCCGAGCCAGGAACCGTTGCCAGGATTACTCGGAGCGGCACTCCTAACTCGGCCGCGCTCACTGCCGCTGAAGAGCCCAGCTCGCACTTTCTCCGCCCTAACAGCTCCTCTAGCGAGCTGACAAGGCTCAGCACGTCACGCGTATCAAGTTCGGACACAGGGACGCATACCGAATGGCCTCCCGGCATCGATTCCGCGGCAGAATTACGCTTTGACATACCGACCCCCAGTACCGCTCCCACCACCGGAGCATCATCGAAGTATGGGGGAGGCCAAGAAGGTATGAAAGGCTTTAGTGGCCTTTCGGAATCCTTCTCTGGAGGGCTGACCCGAGGCTCTAGCCGAGCGCGCCTTTCAGTGCCGCAGCCTTATCCGTCTTTTCCCACGAGAAGCTGCCGTCTACGCCCGGGTCGCGGCCGAAATGGCCGTACGCCGCAGTCGGGCGGTAGATGGGCTTCAGCAGGTCGAGGGTCTTGATGATGCCTCTAGGAGTTAAGTCAAAAATCTCTTGTACTGCCGCCGATATCTTCTCTTCCGGAACAGTCGCCGTGCCGAAGGTATCGACATAGACCGAAACTGGTTTAGCGACACCGATAGCGTATGCGACCTGAACTTCGCACTTCTGGGCGAGACCCGCAGCTACGACGTTCTTCGCGATGTAACGCGCGGCGTAGGCAGCCGAACGATCGACCTTTGATGGGTCCTTGCCGGAGAACGCGCCACCGCCGTGACGGCTGTAGCCGCCGTACGTGTCGACGATAATTTTTCGGCCGGTGAGTCCGCAGTCCCCAACCGGCCCGCCGATAACGAAGCGCCCCGTCGGATTAATGAGGTACTTCGTGTGGGGAGTCAGGTACTGAGCCGGGATAACCTTCTTGATCACGTTCTCGACCACGTACTCTTCAACCTGCTTGAGTGAGGCCTCCTCAGCATGCTGGGTTGAGACGACTACCGTGTGGACCGAGTCTGGGCGGCCGTTCTTGTACTGAACCGTCACCTGGCTCTTGGCATCCGGCTTCAGGAAGCTGCCGCGAGGGGTGCGACGGTCGCGAGCGAGGGCGCGCATAATTTGGTGGGAAAGGGAGATCGGAAGCGGCATGAGCTCAGGTGTCTCGTTGCAGGCGAAGCCAAACATCAAACCCTGGTCACCGGCACCCTGCTCCTTGTGCAGGCCCTCGTGCTCATTGACCCCTATGCTGATGTCAGGAGACTGCTGGCTGATAAACGTCATGACCGAGCAGCCCTGGTCGTCAAATCCGAGCTTCGCGTCGTTGTAGCCGATGTCCTTGACGACACTTCTCACTAGCTTCTCGTAGTTGACAACATGCTTTGACGTAATCTCTCCGGCTAGTATCACCACGTCGTTTTTGACAAGTGTTTCGCAGGCCACGCGGGCTGCTGGATCGTGCCTCAGGAACTCGTCGAGCACGGCATCGCTGAGCTGGTCTGCAACCTTGTCCGGGTGTCCTTCACCGACCGATTCTGAGGTAAAGAGGAAGTTACTTAATGTCACAGGTGTGTCTCCTAGTCGTTGTCTCTGGTTGGAGGTTTTCGCGCCAGAATACGACCAAAAACAGTGGTTCAACAAGTGATAATCAGGCGGGAGGTTCGAGGCTCTCCTACCTTTCAAGATGCCAAAAAATGGGGCCTGGAAGGCCAAAAAAGCGCGGCGCATTACCGTCCCTGGGCTTACGTCGGCGGAGTATTGGTGGCCATGGTGGTGTGGGTGCTCAACCTGTAGTCAACACAGGGCTTGCGGTGGTCTACGCTGTTTTCTTAGGGCCAGGGGGAGTGCCGTGGGGCTTTAAATGTCTCGATGTTTGACGCTAACCAGGTACCGTTGTTGGTCGATAGTTTTGCTGAGAGCCTCGGCGATAGCTACCGAACGATGCTTGCCGCCCGTGCATCCTACCCCGATATTCAGGTATGCCTTCCCCTCGAATTGGTACTTCGGCAGCAAGAATGTGAGCAGTTCGGCGTAGCGCTGAACGAATTCGGCGGCGTCGGGTGACGAAAAAACGTAATCCCTCACTGCCTGGTCACGCCCGTCTTGATCCCGTAGCTCGTCAATAAAGTGGGGGTTCTTCAGGAAGCGCACGTCCACTATCAGATCGCAGTCGATTGGGGTGCCGTGCTTGAAGCCGAACGAGAGGAAATTAACGAGCATGCTCCGCGCAGAGACCGTCCCCAGGTTTTGGAGAAAATCACGAAGTTCCCGCTTGAGAGCGTGGATGTTCATCGATGAGGTGTCGAGAACGAGGTCTGCTGCCTCCTTGATCGGCTGCAGGCGAGCGCGCTCTCGCTGGATCGTTTCCTCCAGGGATTTATCCTTCGCTGGATCGAAGCCAGGATGCGGCCGTCGAGTCTCGCTGTAACGCCTGACAATTGAGCGCGTGTCGGCGTCGAGAAATATTACTTTGAGGTTGGAGGGCTTCGATCCCTCACGGCATATCAACGGTAGAAGCTGAGACCGACTCTCCTGTGAATCCACATCAAGCAAGAGCGCTGTGCGCGCGTAGCGCTCCGGGGAGCTCTTCGATAGCTGAAGAAAACTATTGAGCAGCGACACTGGCAGGTTGTCGACGCCGAAATAACCGCAGTCCTCTAAGAGGTCCATGGCCGACGACTTGCCAGCGCCTGACAGCCCCGTGACGACGACCAGGGACTGGATATGCCCGAAATTCGCGAAGCTGCTCAATGGTGCCTGGTGACTTTCTCTTTGTGCTTTCGGAGCTGCTGCGACAGAGAATCAGTCAGCTTGTCTATAGACGCGTAGAGGCTGTCACTCTCTTCTTTCACGATAAAGTCATGCCCTGAGAGATGCATTGACACTTCCGCTATCTGTCGAGTCTTCTCGACTTTTAGCACGATGTGAGCTTCTGTGTCTTGGTGAGCGAATTTCTGCACGCAGTGCTTCACCTTGTCTGTCGCGTACTGCTTAATGGCATCGGTGGCCTCGACGTTTAGGAAAGCGATATTGATGTTAATCACTCTAGATGAGTTGCTCATGGATCCTCCGTTTTCGAGCCTACGCGGTTTCTGCTCCCCTCAAAGCTTCGTCACCTTTAAGACGGCTGCGGCTCCGAGTCGCCCCGGAACCAGCGGAGAAACCGCTGCTCCTGGGATCCTTCGGATTCAGCCAAATCAAAGTAGTCAGCATGCTCAAGGAAAGTAAAGAGAAATGTGGTTAAAACGCAGGTAGATCATGGGCTTACTTGAACGACGTGTTCTCAATTCCCGTGAACCTGCTCTACCACCCACCAATAGGTAACTCGGCAGATTGGTTGCCTGGCATGACCTCTGGAAGCTCTTATGCGGACCCGAGCTAAAAGTACTGTTTTCTGTGAGAAGATGGGGGAATGCCTAGGGTCTCTCGGTACTTAGCGACGGTGCGACGGGCAATATCGATCTTGTCCTGCTTGAGAAGGTCAACAATGTGCTGATCGCTCACGGGGCTCTGGGGGGACTCTGCTGCGATAATCGCCTTGATTCGGTCCTTGACTGCTGAGGACGAGATATCGCTTCCACCATCAGTCTTGATTCCGGAGGTGAAGAAGAATTTCAGCTCGAACACGCCGCGCGGAGTGTGCACGTACTTCTCAGAGGTCACACGGCTAACAGTCGACTCGTGCATCGCGATATCTTCAGCGACGTCCTTGAGCACGAGTGGGCGTAAGCCTTCCACACCATTTTCGAGGAACTTTCGCTGGAACTTCATGATGCTCTCGGTCACTCGGTAGATTGTCTGCTGACGTTGGTGAATGCTCTTGATGAGCCATGAAGCCGCGCGCAGCCTCTCGGTGAAGTAAGCCTTGTGAGACGCAGCGTCACCTGTTGGCGCCTTGAGCATGCTTGAGTAAAACGGGTTGACGCGGATCTTAGGCAAACCATCCTCATTGAGGACCACTATCCATTCGTCGCCGACTTTCTGAACATAGGCGTCGGGGATCACGTACCTGGTCGCGTCTCCGGAGTACGGGCGTCCCGGTCGAGGTTCGAGCGAGCGGATGGTGTTCATGGCCGCCGCGATCTCCTCAAGCGTCACATCCTCGGCCTTCGCGATAGCATCGAACTTTCGCTTTTCAAGTTTATCGATGTGAAGGGTAATAATCCGCGCCTCAAGGCCATTAGCGAGCCCACGCGCCTCAAGCTGCGTTATGAGACATTCGCGAAGATTGCGGGTGCAGCATCCGATCGGATCAAAGAAACGCATGGCGTCTGCAACGGCGGCTACGTCATCAACTGGGCAACTGCACATTGCGGCGATCTCCTCGTGCGAACACTCAAGGAGGCCATCGCGCGTGAGGTTGCCAGCGATGTTCTGGGCTATGACGGAGTCTCGCATCGAGAAGTCGTACATGCGCACTTGTTCAAGGAGGTGCTGTTCAAGGCTGTCCGTGATAGTCGCCACGACTTCCGGGGGCTGGCGATCGTCGTACTGAGTGATCCCTTTTGCTCCAGCAGAGCCCTCGTAGTCAGTGAATGAGTCGTAGTAGTCTTCCCAGTCTGCCTTCGGCTCTCCTTGCGCAGGGTCCGATTGCTGGTCGTCGGTGGTTCCATTTGTGAGCGGCGCAGTGACTGTTGGCCCAACTGCTGAATCGGCATCGGGGGCTGGCAGAGATTGCGTTTCTTGCTCGTCGCGAACCTCCTCCAGCATGGGGTTATCAAGAAGCTCTCGCTCAATTGCTTCTTTGTATTCGAGCCGGCCGAGCTGAAGGAGCTTGATGGCTTGCTGGAGCTGGGGCGTCATGAGAAGCGACTGCCCCATTTTTTGAACTAATTTCGTCTCAAGACCCATAGAACGGCTTTTGTCACCTCCGTGGGAGCCCCAGTGTAGGGCAACCCTTTCCTGAATAGATGACAAAAGTGGGGGAGCGGGGCTGATGTTTTTGCAAGTTCCGTGCACAAAATTCGACCAACACAGAAATCACCCAAGAAAAGGTGGTGTATTTAATCAGTTACCTCGCCCATGGGAGGTTGTACGCGGCTTCGCTAGTGAGGCAGTAAATTCCGACCAAGCAGCATTTGAGGGGACGACGGGTAGTTCTGGCCAGGGTCGGGATTTCAGGTCGTCGGGCTGGAATGGAGCTAGAGCTCGAAGTCTCCGCCGAGGTAGTAGCGGCGAGCTTTTTCGGATTGAGCGATCTCCTGTGGAGAGCCCTCCTCAAGAACCTTGCCGTCGACGAGGATGTACGAACGGTCGCAGATTCCGAGGGTCTCGCGCACGTTGTGATCAGTGATAAGGACACCGATCCCCTTCTGTTTTAGGGCAGAGACGATCTCTTGAATGTCTTTAATTGCTAGCGGGTCGATACCTGCGAACGGCTCGTCCAAAAGAATGAACTGCGGGTTACGCGCCAGACAACGGCTAATCTCAACGCGGCGGCGCTCTCCGCCAGAGAGGGCACTGGCCATGCTGTCTTTCAACCCAAGCAAGCCGAGCTCGTCGAGCAGCTCAGTCAGACGCGCTTCCCGAGCCGCACGGCTGCCGAACTCCATTGTCTCGAGGATCGCCATGACGTTGTCTCGTACCGAGAGCTTGCGGAATACGGAGGCCTCTTGCGGCAGGTACCCGATCCCCAGCCGCGCACGAGAGAACATCGGCTCGGGTGTTATGTCTTCTCCATTGAGCGTGACGCTGCCCGTATCGGGTGCCGCTAGGCCAACGCACATGTAAAAAGTCGTCGTTTTGCCGGCGCCGTTTGGTCCGAGGAGCCCCACCACTTCGCCCGCTTTGACCGAAATGGATACTCCATCGACGACCTTTCGGCCTCCGTAGCGTTTCGTCACATCGTTGGTCTGGAGGGTGCCTGTCATCGTGCTCACTCTACCTGCGCCGACGCCCCTCTCCGGCGTGGCGTGACTCAAAGTCGTGGTGGACTGCGTCCTCGTCATTGAGGAGCGGCAGAAGCAGGTTTAGCCTCTGCGCATCTTCGCGCGTGATGCAGGAGACTTCAAGCAGGGTTATCAGCTCCGGCAGAAGAGATGAACGTCGGTACGAGCCTGGTTTGAGTGAACGAACGGGAGTGGAACGGACTTTGGACCAGAGTGAGAGAAGCATTTGGATCTTCTCGCGCTCTTTGCGAGGCACCACCAATCGAGTGAAGCATGCGCTGAGTCTCTCTCCCAGGTCCGAGGCCTCTGGAAGGGTCTCTGCCAAATCTTTCAGCCAGATCGAGTCGCCTGCGATGAACAGCGCAATGATCGTGAGAACGACGGTGGGGGATACCGTTTCGCCGGATAAGACTAAATCGTCTATCTTTTCTAGGCACTGGCTGAAGTCGCTTTCTGCCGAGAGCAGGCGCCCGTTGTTCTCAAGCAGCTCAGGAAGGATGTACTCAACCAACCCAGTGTCACCGAGCAGCGATAGAATGGTAAGGAAGCAGCCAGAGCAGAAGTCTTTTTTCAGCTCATCAAAAACCCGAACCTGCGAGCACTGCGTGATCCACGACGAGTGCTCAAGGATAGCACTCCAACACGCGGGGTTGATGCTGAAGCCGTTGCGGGCGGCGTGACGCACGACTCTTAGCATGCGCACAGGGTCTTCTTTGAAGCGAAGCTCCGGCACTCCAATGACCCTCACGATGCCGCGCTTCAAGTCTTCCATTCCCCCCACGTAGTCGATGATCTCCATAGTCGAGACGTCGAGAAAAAGGCCATTGATAGTGATGTCGCGGCGCACAGCATCCGTGCTTTCAGTGCCGTAGGTGTTGTCGCTCATGACCGGTGAAGCCGGAGAATTCGGTGGCTGTTGCTCAGCCTCGGCGGGCTCGCTCCACTCAACTAAGTCGCGGAAGGTAGAGACTTCTATCGTCTTCCCGTGACCGAAAAATATGTGAGCGAGCTTGAAGCGGCGACCGATGATTCTGCAGTTGCGGAAGAGCGACTTGATCTCGCGAGGAGTCGCGTCAGTAGAGATGTCGAAGTCTTTCGGCTTCTTACCGAGAACGAGATCGCGCACACCACCACCGACAACGTATGCTTTGTAGCCAGCGCGCTGCAATCGGTACACGATCTTGCGCGCATCCTCATCGATTTCGCTCTTACGAATCGGATGGTGTTCAGGCCCGTAGACGACGCACTCGGCCGCTCGATCCTCGGTGGAGCTGGTATCTGATGGTTCAGATGAGGTCATGAAAACTACACACAAACTGGCCGACGTCCGACGCGGCTGCAAACGATTTGCGCGGGAGTCACCTCTGCCGCTGGCGGGCGCTCGCGCTACTTGAACAGGAGCTGAGCAACGCTCGTTTTGACTGGCTAGAAATTAAGCAAATCAACACCTTGAGGCCTGCCCCGGCTGCGCCCAGTGTAGGAGGGTCGGGTTTAATTCTCAAGCGATAGGCCCTCAGCCAGCCGAGCTTTCTGACGTATCAATCGAGGTTCTACCGGACTCCGGCGGCCTGGCTGGAAAAATACATCGAATATTCAAGTGGTTGCGATTTGGCGGGGGCAAGCAGGAAAAGTTACACCTCAAGAAGTTTAAGGCTTCCTCCGAATCTCTCTGTAAGGCGGAAGAAGTGGTGAAAGATCACCGTGTAACTATTCGTCGCCGAGAAGGTTTGAATGGGCAGTTGTGCAGGCCTTTTGCAGTTGAGCCCGGGGCAGCCTGGGGCGCGGCTCTCACAAGCAAAGGAGAGCATAGCGGTACCGACAGCAGTAGGTGGCGAATTTGCACCCATGCAGGGTCGAGATAGCGCCGCTTTCACTCATGGAGGAGCACTGTATGGCTAGAGCCGTTTACCCTCATGAAATCAACGACCCTGATTTCCAGTGGTTGCTCAACAACTACTGTGAGAATCACCCGGGCGCCTTCAAACTGGATTCCGGGTCCCTCCCCGTTGTCATCATCAGCGGCTCTGAAACTCAAGCGACCCAAGACGGCGAGTTCAAACAAGATGAATTGTTGCCCCTGCCGCTTGAGACAAAGGAAGAGACCGATACGACTTCCCCGAAGAAATAGCAGCGGGGCGCGGCGCCGGGAGCCTGGTCGTTCCTGACAAATAAAACAGAGATCAATCGAGCGGGTCTAGCTCTATCAGGAGCTCGCCGTATGATTCCGGTAACACACTGCACTTGTAATCGACATTCAACAGCGAGCTGAGAGAACCGTTGCAACGTGCGTAGTACTCCGCCGGGTCTGTTCTGGCAACAAACGGCCCCTTGTTGCGTTGGGCATAGCGCAGCTCTTTTTGCGCCATCACTCTCGCGTCTTTCGCGTCACGAATTGAGGATAGCAGCCAGACTGTGCCAGAGAAGAGAAGAGTCACGAGGACAGCAAGTCCGAAGAGGAGGAACTCTGCCTCCCCGCGCTGCGCATTCTTCGACCGGTACCTCGGTTTCTGGAGTTGTGTCGTCATCTCGCAAAACTTGTAGTTGAAACGGTTCAACTTCCGGTCCGCAACAGAGCGCTGCGAACTCTTTAGTGTAGTTATGGTCGGCAATTGTACGTTTGTGCCGTAAGAGGCAATCGTCGAGCATCCGCTAACCACTTGATTTTAGGTGATTTATTCGGATCGGTGGAGGGCAGTATCAAGAATTCTGCGGCGTATTAACGACCCAGCAAGTGTGGGGCGAGAACTCAGAGGTACGCAGTAGCTTCTCAACCGAGCAGGCGTGCCTCTCCGATAGCCCCGCGAACGGGAGTTCAACCAACGCAATTTGAGGCCGCCTGAGATTTCGCCCTGCGAGGGCGGCCGCTAGCAGTTGAATCCGCCGTCGCTCGGAAAAGCTGAGTAGCGCGAGTGGCATGCCCACAGGGAGGTGCTCAAGATCCAACAGCGTAAGTAACTCAAGAGCCGGAGTGCTTTTTGGGAGTGCGCGCAGCATGGGGCGCAACTCGATGACCGTCGTGTTTAGAATTTGAGAAATTGAAAGTCCCCGGAAAAGCAACTTTTCTACGCCACCGATGAAGCGGGCCCCAGCGCAGGAGCTACAGCGAGAGGCCTTCGGTCTGTTTATCTGTTCAAGGGGCTCAAGTTGCACTCCCAAGCCGTGACAGTCGCGGCAAGCGAAGCCGCGGTTGCCACGAGGGCGTAGGGCGAGATCTGCTACCGATAGGCCAAATGTTTTGGCGTCAATCGATGAGGTGAAGAGCTTGCAGAGTGGTTCAAAGAGGTTCAGTAACTCAATCAGAGTCGTCCTTTTTGATGAATAGGAATCAAACACTCGCAGAGAGACTATGCTTGTTCCCTCGCTTGGTGAAACGCGCTTGGCCGCGAGAGCAGTCTCCCAGTTTGGAGACGGAGCTTCCCCCGGGAGTACCACCAAGCCTCGGCGCAGCGGGCGCTCGCCGGTTGGGCTGTGTAGCGTACCGAGCGGTGGTTCAGATGAGAACTGTATCTCCTGGTGCTGGAACTCGTGACTGCGAGCTGTTGGCAAAGAGCCCACGATAACGGTGGGCGGTCGTGACTCAGGAGCATTGATCAAAGTCTCGACTACAGCCGCCACTGCGTTCGATACGATACCGCGAGGCAGATCGATAACTGCTAATGCTGAGCGGTCGCGCAGTGTCGCTGCCAGCGATGCCAAGCACAGCTCTGCTGACGATAGCGAGGTCGTGGATGCCCCAAGGGGCAGGTGGCCAAGCCCGAGAGCCAGCAGTTTTAGCCTGAATTCCTCTGGCAGAACTGCGCGGAGCGCATCAGGAAAGGGGGTTGAGCCGATAGGAGTAGCGAGAGCCTCTCGTATGGATAGTCCTCCGAGGTCGAGACAGTGCTCATCTCCTTTTGGGTTGCCCAAAGCAAGACCACCTCGCACTATCGACTCAATTCGAGGGCTGGTAATAGGACTGAAGATCCTGTCGCATGACGGGCAGATGCCGTGTGGGGCGAGCCGAATGATTCCTGAGCGTGATTGCGCCTTCAGGTGGAAGTCAGGGAATCGCCACGTTGACCGGAGTACGGGGGTAAGAGCAGCTATGAGAGAGTCGTTGACTGGGCCAGAGTCTATCCTCGTACACCAGTTGCCGTCCGCGACGCTTGTGTCGGAGAAGCCGACTTGGTCGGACCAGTTCTTGAGCGTTTCGGAGCTGCTTGCTACCGAGATGACGGCAGATTCTCCTTGTAGCGCGTCGAGCAGCACTCTGCAGAGTTCATGTGGCCGCCGGAACCGCGGAGCTACGACGCCGCACTTTTCACAGTGAATTGCTGCCGCCTTAGTGGCCGAGGAAACCAGCTGCTGTTCGCACTGGAAGAGAGATAGCACGGTGCACGGAGAGCTACACAACTTCTCTGGATCGGTGAATCGTACCCGGACTCCACTGAGAGGCGAAGCTCGTGTTGAGCAAGGTGGCGGCACGGAACCTTGGCGAACTGCCTCGATCATAAGTTCCGTCGCTTGCGCTTGCTGCACGAGTCCATCGACCCACCTGAGCGACCCGTTAGCGGCGGTATCTGCCATGACTGGGCCGGATGGGCCAGGGAGCTGCAACAGAGAGCGCAGTTCACCGACAGACTCGTTCGCAACTCCACGTGTGTAGGCTCGAAAGAACTCCCTCGCTGAGAACGGCTCGGCTTGCGCTTCCATGGTGCCTGTAGCTTTCACGCCTTCATGCCGCAGCGCGCGAACGCGCGAGCTAGCGCGCTAGGCGGGTCTTGATGTCCTCTATCCGATCGATGACCGTTTTCTTGTAGCTCTCCAAGAGATTCGCGGATTCCGCCTCGAAACGCATGACGAGAACCGGTTGCGTGTTCGATGCGCGAACAAGTCCCCATCCTTTTTCGAAGGAGATCCGCACACCGTCAATCGTGTCAACCTTGAACTCCGGGAAGGCTGCCTGAGCCTCTTTCGCGATCTGGAACTTGATCTCCTCGGGACAGTCGACCCGAATCTCAGGAGTCGACACCATTTGGGGAAGTCCTGACAGGAGCGAAGACATAGGACCGGAGTGCTTACTGACGATCTCGGCGAGACGGGCTGACGAGTACAGTGCATCGTCAAATCCGAAGTATCGGTGCTTAAAAAAGATGTGCCCGCTCATCTCTCCAGCGAGGTCTCCGTGAGTTTCCTTGAGCTTGCTCTTGATGAGAGAGTGTCCAGTCTTCCACATAATCGCGTTGGCGCCACGACTTTTGAGGTCATTGAAAAGGAGGCTTGAGCACTTCACATCACCGATGATGGTCGCGCCCGGCTTCTCCTCGAGGATAGCACGGCCGTAGAGCAGCAAGAGCATGTCCCCAAACACCACCTCTCCACGTTCATCTACCACGCCGATGCGATCTGCATCTCCATCCCATCCGATGCCGAAATCTGCTTTGTGCTCTCGGACGGCCTTGATGAGGTCTTGAATGTTCTTCAGCACCGTTGGGTCCGGATGGTGGTTTGGGAAGCGACCATCTGGTTCGCAGAAAAGCTCAATAACCTCGACTCCGAGGCCCCGCAGCACTGCAGGACCAACCAACCCGCCTACGCCGTTTCCTCCATCGACGACGACCTTCAGCTTGCGAGACCCCATGTGAGGACGCGAATTAGCGATCAGGGCTTCGATGTACTGCTGCCGAATGTCTACTTGCGAGATTGCCCCACGCTTCGCAACAGGGGGCCTTCCAATGGCACGCTCACAACGAACCTTCAGGTCTTGGATGTCGGTGCCAGAGAGCGTTTGTTTCCCGAGAAGGATCTTAAATCCATTCATGTCTGGCGGGTTGTGGCTGCCGGTGACTTGGATTCCTCCGCCCAAGTCTTGCGAGAAGACAGAATAGTACAGTTGCGGCGTCGGTCCCATGCCTGTCATGACGACATCAAGCCCCTCATCGGAGAGTCCCTCTGCGAGCGCCTGTGCGTACTCAGGTGAGCTTAGCCTGCAGTCGTATCCGACACCGATGCGGTTCATCTTATTCTCAACCGCTAGCGCGCCGTAGGCTCGTCCAAGGATGCGAGCAAAGTCAGGAGTGAGCTCCGTGCCAACCGTGCCACGGATGTCGTACTCTCGAAAAATGACCGGATTGATCTTCATAGGGTCTCCTTGTTTCTAGGGCGTATCCAATACTATTTCTAATTTCTAGCGTGTCTCTAAAACTTCTTGTCAACCGAGTGTTTCTTGTACAAATCGTTAATGAAGAATGATGAGACTCGCTCCTGACTTTTCTGCTTCTGCAGCAGCGACTTGACCTCCTGCCGAACTGCGAGCAGATGCTCCTCGTCATCTTCATCATCGATCGCCGAAAAGCGTTGCTCAACATAAAAGATCTGCGCACCCTGCACACTGCGAATTGGAGGCGAGTGCTGCCCTTTGTCGAGGGGAAAGATCGCCTGAACGATGGCCGGGCTCAGGTCTGATTCTGCTACCAGACCCAGCGAGCCTCCTTCCGCTGTATTAGGTCCGTCTGAAAAGCGTTTTGCTACCTCAGGGAATGCATCGCCAGCATCTAGGGCGGCAAGAACTTCGGCAATTTTAGTCTCGACCTGCTCCTGGGAACGCCCCTCCTGAGCGATCGTGATAAGGGATAGCTTGATTGCCGTGCCTGATTGGCTCAACTCGGGATGGTTTTCGATGTAGTCGTCTATCTCGCCATCACTGACACTGACGCCGCCACGCATCATGGTGGATGTGAGCTTCGTTCTAAGAATGTCGAGGCGAATCTGCTTCCGATAACTGTCTATGGTTTGCCCCTCCTTCTTGAGGGCGGCTTCGAACTCGGGTCGAGAGAGAGAGTTTCGGGCTGCCACTTCGTTGACGTAATCATCGACCTCCTGGTCGCTGATCGATATCTGTTTTGCTGCCGCCTCGAGCTCAATCAGACGCTCAAGGATCATCGAATCGAGTGCTTTCATCGCCTCTTGATCGTTCGAAATCTCGCGCAACGAGAGCTTTCGAGGGGGCGATAAGCGTCTGGCCAGATCGCTCAGGGTTATCGGTTTGTCGTCAACCGAAGCCACAATGGCATCGAGAATGATCTCTTGGTCGCCTGATTTACCCACAATCCCGTCCGCTTGCTTGGGTTTAGCAGACGCGAAAGATGGCGCGAGGATCAGAGAAATAGTAACGGCGACGAGGGCCAGGCAGCGCATAACGCAGGATCTTAGTAGGTCCAGGTGGTTGGGGCAAGGCTAGCCCCAAAGGGCTCACGGAGAAGATCAGGATGGGGCGCGGTGGGCGGTCAGCTGCAGCACCCGCGATACTATTCGCAGCACGTCGGGTAGTGTGGGACTGCGTTCCTCGACGAATGAAATAGAGAGGGTATTGCCACGTCCGAACTTGTACCGGTTTGGCTCTTTTTGGACTAAGGCGAGGGCTTTTAAACCATCAACTCGGGTGTTTTGCGTTGCACGGTGTCCGTCCCGAAGCAACGCCAATGGACTGAAGGTTATAGCTGCTTTTTCGGGAGTGACCTCAGACTTTACGACGCCGTATGCCCGCAGCAGGCCACGGTAGCGCATGAGCAAGAAGAGGTTGTCGACCTCGACTGAGGTTGGACCGAAGCGGTCCTCAATCTCACGCTGCAGATCAAAAGCCTCGTCGTCCGTCCTGATGTTTGATAGCCGCTGATACAACACGAGCCGCTCCCCGATGTCGGGCACGTAGGCTTCGGGAATGAAGGCATCGACACCGATGATTCTGACTTCGGGGTCAATACTGTCTTCAAGGGCCGGCTCGTCACCCTTGAGGTCAGCCACTGCTTCCTGAAGAATTCGGCAGTACATGTCGAACCCAACAGACAACACATTTCCGGACTGCTCTTTGCCGAGCAGGTTGCCAGCGCCGCGAATTTCAAGATCGCGTATGGCGAGGTTGAAGCCGGCTCCTAGGGAGTCGAGGGACTGGAGCACCTTGAGGCGTTCGTGCGCCTCCCCTGTGAGCGACTTCATGTGGGGTACCATCAGGTAGGCATACGCCTGGCGCTTCGCCCGGCCAACGCGGCCGCGAAGCTGATAGAGCTGGGCTAAGCCGAAGTGATCGGCGCGGTCGATGATGATTGTGTTGGCGTTCGGCACATCGAGCCCTGACTCGACGATGGTGGTAGAAACGAGTACGTCGAACTGTCGTTCGGTGAAGCGGCGCATAATCTGCTCGAGCGCTAGCTCGCTCATCTGCCCGTGCGCGAACTCAATGCGCGCCTCAGGCACCAGCTCCGCTAGATGCGCCGTAACAAGGGCGATATTCTGTACTCTGTTGTGGATGAAGAACGCCTGACCGCCGCGGCGCAATTCGCGCATGATCGCGTCTCGAACGAGCGCATCGTCGCGCTCGGCCACGTAGGTCTGCACCGCCCGACGGTCCACAGGGGGAGTCTGAATAAGGCTGATGTCGCGGATGTCGAGCAGAGACATGTGCAGGGTGCGAGGGATGGGAGTTGCGGTAAGTGTCAGCACATCAACGCTCGTTCGGTACGAGCGCAGGCGCTCTTTCTGCTTAACGCCGAAGCGGTGTTCCTCGTCGATGATGAGAAGCCCAAGATCCTTAAAGTGCACGTCGGCCTGGAGGAGTCGGTGAGTCCCGATCACGATGTCGATCTCGCCACGCGCCGCAGCTTCGAGCGTCTGCAAGTTCTCTGCGGCTGAGTAGAAGCGGCTCACGGCTGCTACTTTAGCCGGATAACCTGCGAATCTCTCGATGAAGCTATTCTTATGCTGCTCAACGAGAATGGTGGTCGGTACGAGCACCACGACCTGTCGGGCATGCTGGACGCATTTGAAGGCAGCCCTGATTGCTACTTCCGTCTTGCCGAATCCGACATCGCCGCATACCAGCCGGTCCATAGGCTTCTCTCTTGAGAGATCCGAAATGGTCTCCTCGATCGCCTTGCGCTGGTCTGGTGTCTCGTCGAAAGGAAACCCGTCAGCAAAGCGCTCATCTTCGGCGCCCATGGGCTCGAATCGCCATCCCTTCGCCACGGAGCGGGAAGCGTACAGCCGGATCAGATCTCCAGCGAGTGTCACGATCGAGTCACGAATCTTCTGCTTCGTGCGGAACCAGCGCGTCGAGCCTAGCTTGTCCACGTGCGGCTGCTGGCCCTCTGTTGCCACGAATTTCTGCACTTTGCCGATCTGGTGCGCGGGCAGGTAGAGGCGGCTGTCTGCGTAGTCGATTTGCAGAAAGTCACCTAGAACTCCTTCGACAGCTAGATGCCGGAGCCCATGGTAGACGCCGATTCCGTAGTCGATATGCACGATGTAGTCGCCCTCCTTGAGGAGCGACAGGGCACTCAGCAGTCGTTTGGCGCTGACTTTTGGCGCCCCACTTGAGCGGTACGAGCGTTCGCTGAAGATCTCACTCTCAGAGACGAAGCACAGCTTCTGGTCCGGGAGCCGGAACCCCGCCGATAGGTGACCGACGATAATAGCGACAGGAGGGCGTCGAGCGGCCTGAATCCAGCGTTGCCCCGTGCCTGGCTCGATCGGAGCATCTGTGCCGATATCGAGCAGTATCGACTGGAGGCGCTGCGCGCGGCTGAATGAACCAACGCAGAAGGCAACCGAGAAGTGCCTCTCACGGAACTCATCAAGGAAGTTTCGCAGCGGTTGAAAAGCTTGCCCGCTCCCGACGGCGCTCCGCATCCGAGTAGCGAGGTCCGCGGTGCTCTCTGCCCTGGCATTCAAGGTTTCGTGCGCAGTTTCCGGTCCCTCGAGTCCTGATACGGCAAGTGTTGTGCGAGCAGAGAGAAGTCCCTGCACGAATTCCGGTTCGGCGAATACGTCTGACACCCTCGGGATGAGGTGCTGTTCGTGCTCAAGCCGCCTCGCACGGTCTACGGCATTCTCCGACAGCTCCTCGATAGCCCTCATTGACTGAGACGCATCGACGGTGAGCACCGGCACGGACTCGGGAAGAAGCTCCAGCAAGGTCGGCAACGCCCGCGGCGCAGCGGCGTACTGAAGGAGCTCAAGGCCGGGATACTCGTCGTGCTGCTCAAGCGCCTGAAGCACTTTCTCTACTTCGCGCGGCGGGGCGCCGGTCTCGGTGGCACGCTCCTTGAGCTTGGCGGATACGCCCTCTGGGTCCGAGGTGTGCCATATGCCAAGAGCGAGCTCTCTAACGGGCAGAACATCGCACCGCGCCGTGTCACCCAGCGACCGCTGCGAATCTGCGCTAAAAAATCGGAGAGCCTGCACTTTTCCATCGCGTAGCTCCGCTCGCAGCGGATGTGCGGCTGTAGAGGGGAAAAAATCGACGACAGCTCCCTTCGCGCTGTACTCGCCCGGCTGGGCGACGTTTCGGACCGGAACGAAGCCTGCCTCGACAAGCTGAGCCACGAGGACCTCGCGGTTGATAGCTTGTCCCGTTTCAAGTGCGAAGCTCTGGGAGACGATGCTCTCGCTCGCCACCACCTTCTGCAGAAGGGCCTCGGCGCAGGTAAGGATCAGGTAGGGCTTATCGGCAAGGATGGCCGCTAGCGCCCTGATTCGCGCTGCCGAGACATCGACCCCGGGAGATACCAGCTCCATCGGGAGCGTCTCCCAGGCCGGGAAAAGAGCAACGGATTCTTTGCCGAGGAAGAAAGAAAGGTCATCCGCGAGCTGGTCCATTACCCGGCGGTCGCTGCACACAACCACCACTTGCCGTTCGGTGGACGCGATGCCGCTCAGGAGCCAGCCTGTTGCCGCACCTGAGAGACCAATGACTCGTTTTGTGCCGGAAGGGATGAGGAACATCGGACGCCGAGCTTTCTTGCGGGTACATGACTGGAGAAGCCCGCCGCCGGGCACGCAGGAAGCATCATACTGCCCCATTTTTCGGGCGTAAAGCGACCCGTTGAGCCGAGCGACAGGCCGTCGGCGGTGTCAGCCGAATGGCACGGCTGGGGCGCTCGGCACAACTTAGCCCCGAAAGCGTCGAACATCACCCAAGGGATACTCGTTGCGGAGGGTCAAGAGGTGAGTTTGCTAGCGTCGCTCATCGGGGAGGCAATTCGATGTGGAGGGTCTGACCTGCACCTCCGTCCAGATGAGCACCCAAGAGTTCGGGTACAGGGCGATGTGAAGCCATTATCGGTGTCCCCGACCACCTCTGACCAGATCCTGGGGATTTTGCAACCGTACCTCTGTAGCTCCTCGCTTCTCGGCGGTCAGCAAATTGAATTCGACACAGCTTTTGACCTGCTAGGCCGCCGCTGTCGTCTGCACGTCTTTCGGGAGAATCGCGGCGTTGCAGCCGTGGTACGGCTCCTTCCGAGCGAGTCTCCAACGATTGCTGGGCTTGCGCTGCCGCACAGTATCGCCGCGATTGCGGAACTTGAGCGCGGTTTGGTGCTGGTCACTGGTGCAGCAGGCGCAGGAAAGAGCTCCACCCTGGCGGCGATGATTAATCATATCAACTCCCGGCGAGCGGCGCACATTATTACACTTGAGGATCCGATCGAGGTGTTGCATCGACCCAACAGAGCTCTTGTGACGCAGCGCCAGGTTCCACGAGACAGCGAAAGCTTCGTAGCGGGGCTGCGGGCGGCCCTACGGCAGGACCCGGATGTGCTGCTGGTGGGAGAGATGCGAGACTCCGAGACAGCAGGACTTGTGCTCACGGCTGCCGAGACCGGTCATCTGGTTCTCTCGACTTTACATGCAGGCTCTGCAGCACAATCTATTTCGCGAATGGTTGACCTTTTTCCAGGTGAGCGGCAGGGGCAGGCACGAGCCACGTTGGCCGATGCTCTCTCAGCGATTGTGAGCCAGGAGCTGCAGCCCCGGGTAGGAGGCGGCCGACTCCCTGTCACGGAGATTCTGTTTGCAACTCAAGCGGTGCGCACGTTGATCAGGGAAGGAAAAAGTCACCAACTTGAGTCGGTCATGCAGGTATCCGGCCGTGCCGGTATGATCACGCGGGAGCAGCGGGTTCGTCAGCTTCGTGAGGAGGGGGTGCTGGCGTAACAGATGTGTCCTCAATCACTTGTGATTGCTGGAGCATTAGAGGGCGCAAAATCCCCCTTCTAGCGGGATACTCCGCGGGGATATACTAGGGGGGCTGGCATCAATCGGGAGAGCCAAAGCTGCGGCTACAGCCGCTGGAGCGGATGTATGGACGAGACGACCAAGGCGATCATCGAGCGGGTGTCGATTCGTTTCCCGAAGCCCAGCCGGATACCGAGCGGACAGATGTGTTCGATGTTCTTCGATTGCTTTCAGCTCACCCCAAGTGATCACGCCAGGCTTGCTGCGGATGCTGTTGGGCACCTCGACCACGATGCCTTCGACATCGTTGTTGGAATTGCTTACAGCGGGATCCTCTACAGTGCTGCCGTAGCTGGTGGTCGAAAGGTCGTCATTCTGCAGAAAGATGGCCGTTTCTTTGGTCCTGATCTAAGGGGGCAGCGGGTAGTCATCGCCGACGACGTTGTTTTCTCCGGTCGACACATGATGGAAGCCGCCGAGAAAGTTAGGGCCGAGGGAGGAAACGTGGTCGGCTACGCCTGTATCATCGACCGGTCCGGCGGACGATTCTCTGGGGACACCGGCGGAGACTTCGGGAATCCTCTCTGGAGCGCTTTTCAAACAGGGATGGAGTAGGGCAGCAGCCCTGGTCCGAAAGGAAGCTAATGTCAGAGCGAAATCCGTGGGAGCGACTCAGTTCGCGGCTGGTCTACCGAAATCCGTGGATAACCGTCAGGGAAGACCAGGTGGTATCGCCGCGCGGAGCCCGCGGCATATATGGCGTTATAGAGACTCGTCTCGCCACGGGTGTTGTCGCGTTGACGGAAAAATTCGAGATCTGCCTCGTTGGACAGTATCGGTACCCGACTGAGGAGTACTCCTGGGAGATTCCAGAGGGTGGCGCAAACGTCGGAGAGAGCGGCCTGGACGCGATCAAGCGCGAGTTGCGGGAGGAGACAGGGCTGGAAGCGAGTCTCTGGGAGCGGCTCGGTGGAGAGGTTCACCTCAGCAACTGTTTCTCAGCAGAGCGAGGCGAGCTCTTTCTGGCGCGAGAGCTGCAACAAGGCGAGTCGGCTCCGGACGAGACAGAGCTGCTCAAGGTGCGCTGGGTTCCTTTTTCTGAGGCCCTGCAGATGGTTGATCGCGGAGAGATCAAGGATAGCCTCTCGATCATCGGAATTCTGAGGGCTTCTCGGTTTCTGAAGCTGGGCTAGCTCGGGTATACTATCTGACGACAGCCAACTAGCTTTTTCATCAAGGTTTCAGTCGTGAGTTTTCTCGAGACCCAATCATCAAAGAGCCTTGTGAAAGAGGGGGCTTGCGACGCCGTCAAGATCGGTGCTGCCGAGACCTACTTCTCTCCGCTCGGCGTATTCCTCGGCGCCACTCCGCTGCAGATCGGTGCCTTGGCGACGCTTCCGCCGTTCTTGGGGGCAATTTTTCAACTTTTCGGCATGCGGCTGTCGGAACGGTCAGCAAGTCGCCGCACGACTGTCTTGTCGTTGATCCGTGTGCAGTCGCTTGTGTGCCTCCCAATCGCAGCCCTGCCGGTGCTTCTAGGGCAGGGTTGGATGGCGTCCGCGCTCCTGATTGTGCTTGTAACGCTCTACCACATAACTATCGGCCTGATCGCGCCGATCTGGAACAGCTTGGCAGGGGACATCATACCGCCAGCGTCGAGGGGCGAGTTCTTCGGCTACCGCAATAAGTGGATGGCGATCCTCACCTTTAGCGCCGTTTTGCTCGGAGGTCAGGTGCTCCACCAGTGTACGGCGTTAGGGGTGACTGCGTGGGGCTATGCCGGAATCGTGCTGCTCGCTGCGCTCGCGCGCTTCTGCTCCTCGGTTCCGATGCGGTCAGTCTCCGATCCGCAGCTCCACGTGCCCCTGGAGTCAAAATTTTCCTTCTGGCAGTTCGTTTCTCGAGCACGGCAGTCTAACTTTGTAAAATTCGTTGTTTTTGTCTCCTTCATGAACTTCGCGACGGCCATCTCGGGGCCATACTTTGCGATGTACATGCTGCAGGATCTTCACTTCTCCTACCATCAGTACACCATGGTGGTGTCTACGGTCGTCCTCGCGCAGTTTGTCGTCATGCGCAGCTGGGGAGCGGTCAGCGACCAATTCGGCAACCGCAGGATCATGCTCGTGTGTGGAACGCTCGTCTCGATCAATCCGATGCTGTGGCTGATCTCCTCAAAGCTCTGGTTCGTGCTGCTCATTCAGCTCTACAGCGGGATTTTTTGGGCAGGCTTCAACCTTGCGGCGGCAAATTTTGTCTTTGATGCAGTGACTCCTCAGAAGCGCGCTCGGTGCATCGCCTACCAGGCGATCATCAACGGGCTCTTCGTGCTCTCAGGCTCGCTCTTGGGCGGGGTTCTTGCGACTTCGATGCCCTTCTCCTGGAGTGCCTCGTTGGCCTGGCTGGTAGAGCCTTCCAGGTTTCTCGCGCTCTTCGTGTTCTCCGGGGTGCTGCGAGTTGTCGCGGTGGCGTGGTTGCTGCCCCGCTTCAGGGAAGTGAGAGATGTTGCCCACATACCGGGCCATGAAATGGTGATCCGTATCACCGCGCTGCGTCCGCTCTTCGGTGCAACCTTCTCGTTCTTGGTGAGTGGTTACGGAGCTATTTCACGGCGAGGACGCCGACCAGCCCCATAGCCAAGCGAGCCATCAAATCGCGGCGTGTGTTACGGTCGGAGAGAAACGATCTCCCGCACCCCAAACTGCCCACGCTCGTTGACCCCAACCCGGGCAGCCTCAATCGCTGAGTCATGCTGAAAAACGACCACGGCATTTTCTTTGGCGGCGCGTTCGAGAAAATGCAGCTTCTCCCTGAGCAGCGTTTCCGCACACACGTCGTAGCCCATGTGGAAGGCCAGTGGCAGGTGGTGTGATGTCGGAATGAGATCTGTTGCAAAAAAGAGCGGGGCTGCGCCACCTCGGATCTCAACCCACTGCTGCCCAGGGGTGTGGCCATCTACCCGGTGTACGACGATGTCGGGCGCTATCTCGACTACCCCATCGCACAGCAGAAGCTTTGCTTCTTTGAGCGGGTCTATATTCTCGGAGAGGTAGCTGGCGCGGTCCTTCGGCGTCGGATTCTGCGCCTGCTGCCAATTTGCAGCCTGGAGGTGCACGGTAGCGCTGGGGTAACGCAGCCGGAGCGCCCCGCCTGCATCTCGATACGAGATACCCCCAGCGTGGTCGAAGTGAAGGTGCGTGAGAATGACGTCTGTAACGGTCGCAGGCTTGTAGCCGTCTCGGAGCTCTCTGTTGAGGTCAATTCCGTAGATCGCACGCTGTTTCTCGCTCCACTTATCGCCGATGCCGACGTCGATGAGAAAGGTGCGCGAGCCGTCCTCTAGAACTAGGCTGCGGCACACGAGCGGAATGCAGTTTTCAGCGTCCGCCGGAATTCCCTTGCTCCACAGATTTTTCGGAACCGAACCAAACATGCAGCCGCCGTCTAGCCGGAATGAGGCGAACTGGATGGGCGTAACAGTGTAGCGTCCGACCTTCATCCTGTGTCTCCCTACACTCGCCACGAGGGCGCTCTTTTCTCAGTGAAAGCTTGGAGCCCCTCTGCGGCGTCCGGTCCGAGGCTGAGCAGAGCACTTCTGTCAGCCAGCTCATGCAGGAACGGGAAATAATCGCGCTCAGCGACTTCGATGATTGCTGACTTGGACGCCTTGAGCGCTTCTGGGCTCTGGCGAGAAAGCTCTGCGCACAGCTTTGCTGTTTCGTCTTCGAGGCTAGCCTTCGGCACAACGCGCGTAATGAGGCCTGCTTGCAGAGCTTGGGCCGCCGAGAGGCGCTCGCCAGTCAATACGAGTGACGATAGAGCCTTCTGTCCCAACGCTCTGCTGATCGGGGCCATGACGACCATTGGGGCGAGCCCGATGCCAACCTCGGGCAGCCCAAAGACCGCTTCTTCGGAAGCGAGCGTAATGTCGCATGCTGCGGCGAGGCCGCAACCGCCAGCCAACGCGAAGCCGTGCACTGCTGCGATGACCGGAACTGGGCAGCGGTGGATGGACTCGATCAAGGACGCGACTGAGCCGAACAGGCTGCGCCGGGCATCGGGCGTCGGGTTGTCAAGCAGTTCGCGCAGGTCTGCTCCCGCGCAGAACGCTTCCGTTCCGGCGCCACGCAGCACCACGCAGCGCACGCCGTGGTTCTCTTGGATGTCAGTGAACTGAGCAATCAGCGACCGAATGGTTTCACGAGTTAGGCAGTTCCGGCTCGAAGGCCGGTTGATAGTTATCGTTGCGACATGAGCCGAGAGCTCGGAGAGGACAGTAGGCGGCTGCTGAGCCATCGGTCACCTCATGTTTGAAAAAAGCTTGAGCGCGTTAGCTGTAGTTATCGCCGCTACCTCGTCTATCGGCAAGCCCTTCACCTGGGCGAGGTGTGCGGCCGTGAGAGCCACGAATGCTGGCTCGCAGCGCTTCCCCCGGTGGGGCTCAGGAGCCATGTACGGCGAGTCTGTCTCAACCAGAATCTGCTCCAGAGGAATCTCCTTGCATACAGCGCGCACAAGTTCAGCTTTCTTGAAGGTTAGGGTGCCAGGAAAAGAGACCCGAAAATTAATCTCGCGCAGCTTGCCAGCGAATGTCGCATCCTCGGCGTAACAGTGGAACACGCCTCCAACTGCATCCGCACCCATGCGCCGCAGCAGCTCAAGGCACTCGTTACCGGCGTCACGAGAGTGGATGATGAGCGGCTTTTTCACCTCAATCGCAAGGGCGGCCTGAAGCTCGAAAGCCTCGAATTGCGCCGCTCTCGGCGACAGCTCCTTACAGAAATCGAGCCCAGTCTCGCCGATAGCAACTACTTTAGGGTGTTTCGCAAGGGCTCGAAGCTCTTCGACGTCAACACCGAGTTTCGCGTCGTGAGGGTGGACGCCAACACTCGCCCACACGCACTCGTTGCGTTCAGCGAGGGCGATTGCCCGTCGGGCAGATTCAGCGCCGTACCCAGCACCGACTGTCAGGATGCGAGTCACTCCAGCAGCTGCGGCTCTTCGGATGCATTCATCCCTGTCCTGATCAAACACGTCAGCATCCAGGTGCGCGTGAGAATCGATCAGTTCAGGGAGTACCATGCCGATGCCTGAAGAGTGTAGGGGCTACCGAACGCGGGAACCCGCCGGTATCTCCTTGTCCGGAGCGAGGAGAGCTAGCGTGCCATCACCCTCGGTGGATGCAGCGAGGAGCATTCCTCGGCTCTCAACACCCATGAGCTTTGCTGGCTTGAGGTTGGCAACGATCACGATCTGCCTGCCAATGAGCTGCTCTGGGGTGTAGTGCTGTGCGATCCCTGAAACTATCTGCCGCTTCCCCAGTTCTCCAACATCAAGCTGGATGCAGTAGAGCTTCTTTGATTTTGGAACTGCCTCGACGCTCTCAATGGTTGCTGTGCGGAGCTTAATCTTGGCGAAGAGGTCGATGTCTATCTCGTCGTCAACAGAAACAGGAGCTGGGGCAGCGGCTGCTGGTTGCGCTTGGGGCTCGGTTGGGATCGGTGTGCTGTCAGCGTTCATGGCTCTCCTTGTGCAAAACGTGGACCGGAGTGTCTGCGAATCGGAGGCGGATGTCCAGTGCGCGGCTCGTGGCTATAAGGCTGAGCAGTATCAGGCTGCTAACGCTCGTAAAGCCGCTCCGCGAGTGGAGGTGAGCCTACAGGCAGCTCCTGGTACTTCCTGGCAAGCAAACGATTGCAGCTACGCAGCACGTCAAGGATTACAAGCGTCGGATTCGTGTGGCGATCCAGGGCCAGGTACTCGGCATCGAGGGAGTTCTGGAGCGCCACCGCCAAGACCGAGGCCGCATCGGGGTCTGAGGCCGATTGGAGAAGCTTCTGTCGGATGCAAGCGCGCAGGAACGCCAATCTCTCTCGTAATCCCTCCTTGTCGCTGCCCCACTCTTGAGCAGCTCGCCCGATGATTCGCTCGTCACTTTGGAATGCAGCCTCAACAACTGAGCGCACCTCGCTCAGTGCGTCGGCGCGAGCACGAACTGTCTCGATACCGCTGAGGGTGCCGTCGGCTAAGATCGCTGCTGCGTCTCCTGCACTCTGCTCGCCACGAGCAGCGAGTATAGCGCGGATCGTCTCTGGCGAGAGCCGGTCGAAGAACCAACGCTGGCAGCGCGAGAGCACTGTCTGCGGAAGCCTGGAGGGATTCGACACGACGAGTATAAAGAATGTCTCCGGCCTTGGCTCCTCTAGGGACTTGAGCAGCGTGTTTGCCCCTACAGCCGAGATGTGGTCCGCGGAGTCAAGGATAGCAACCTTGCGCCCTCCCATGAATGCCTTGAGGCTAAGCCGGTCGAGTGCGGCTCGCAGATCATCAACGGTCGCGCCGTCTTCGCCAAACGAGAGCGACAGGAGGTCTGGATGATTGCCAGAGCGGAGAAGCACACAGCTCTTGCAGCTCCCACAGCCACCTTGCGGGCCGCATGGCTGCTCGGCACACAGAAGCTGCGCCGCCAGCTCTTGAGCGACTAGCTTCTTGCCGACGCCTTCCACACCCGTAAAGAGCAGCGAGCTCGGTAATCGCTGTTGCGCTGCAAGCTCCGCGAGAGCCGCTCGCTGTTTCTCGTGACCGAGGAGTTTCTCCATTCGGCTACAATAAGAGGAATCCGCCAGAGAAGGAAGGGAAATGGATTGCCTTCGGGTGCTTGATGGCGGCTACAGGCCAAGCGCCAGCGAGGCTGCTGTAACCAGCTCGCCCGGAGAGAGCGAGCCGTCGAGCACAACGAATGGCACGCCGGAGCTGTCGGCGCATGTCAGGAACCCATGGCGAATACGCTCATGGAAGCCGAGCTCCTCCGCCTCAAAGGAGTCAACTCCTCCATCTTTGCGCGAGGCGATGCGTCGCAGAGCCGTCCGAGGGTCGATGTCGAGCAAGAACACTAGGTCAGGGAGGGTGCCTTGAACGGCGAAGTTATTTGCCTGGTCGATCAGGTCGAGACTGATTCCCCGACCGTATCCCTGAAAGGCTACGCTTGAGTGCAGGAAGCGGTCGCAGAGGACCCATGAGCCCGCCGAAAGAGCCGGGCGAATGACTTTATCAACATGCTCGGCCCGAGCAGCCGCGAACAAGAGGAGCTCCGTTCTTTCCGACTTTTTCTCGCCTGGCCACTCAAGGAGCAGCTTCCGGATCTCTTCCCCGAGCGGAGTGCCACCTGGCTCTCGAGTCTCTACGACTGACTGCGAACGCTGGCGCAGCTCGGCCGCAAGCGTTCGCATGAGAGTTGTTTTGCCGCACCCGTTTATCCCCTCGAAGGAGACGAAAGCTGGCCGGCGCTGAAACCTGAAAGACGATGGGGCTACCCGCATGAGGCGAGGCTCGTGCTACGAAGAGATGCCGCAGGTCATCTTAATCTGATCGATCTTCGCCTGGAGATCCGCGTTGTACTGCCCTGAGGACACCTCGACTCGATCCTGGTAGTCGCCCATTAGGAGCCCTGCCGCAGCAGAGAACGGAACGACTGACCGAACACCCGAGACAACCTGCTTGGCAACAGAGGCCTTCTCATCTTCGAGCGCGGCGATGTCTTGCTGCGCTGTGGCACAGTTAACCGGCTTGTTCATCTTCGCTTTCGCCTCATCTGAGATCGAGGGGCGGGGAGAGATGTTCTGTCGCTGCATACAGGCAGAGAGGGCGAGCGCGAGAATGAGAAGCGAAGTCGATGCGGCTTTCATGGTTCTAATCCTTACAAGTACGAAGTGCGCCTTGGAACAGGCCGCACGCCATTGGTTTGTTGAGCGTCGTAAGCATAAGGTAATACTGAAGAGGGTCAATCGGCAAACTAGGGCCGATTCGCAGGCGGTGGCACGGGCGTCTAGGTTCGTCGCGAATGTTCAAAAAATGGGTGGCGATTAAGGTGCCAAAAACATCGACCCGAGTGCGGTCCGGTGTTTTTCGAATAGTCAATTAATTTCAATAGGATGGCACTAGGATATGCCAGCGCCAGCATGGCTACAGAGAGCGTGGTATTTGGGGCCTGCTTCCTTAAGGAGAACAAACCCCGGTAAAATCCCACCACGTCATTCCTAAAGTTGTAACATGAGACCTTTGCACAACGCCCCAAAGCTCGTTGACCTTCACGTAAATGGGCTCACCGTTCCGGCGCGCGGCGAATTCGCACACGAGGTGGTGAACTTCTCCTCTCCACAGCTCTCTCTTGATCAGATTCGGCTCGCGACCGAGATGTTGGTCCAAAAGGGAACATCATCCTTCCTCGCTACGCTGGTGACAGGCGACCCAGAGTGCACCATCAGAAACGTTCGTCTCATAGCTCAGGCGATGCGTGAGCCCTGGGGCGCCCCGATCTTGGGAATTCACCTAGAGGGCCCCTTCTTCTC
>CAZZJR010000002.1:15586-17768 GCA_964654585.1 uncultured Bdellovibrionales bacterium | reverse complement strand
GGCAACGCATGGTCAAAGGTGCCGGCCTCTGGTGCGCGCAAAAACATGGAGGTAGCTGCGCAGCTGCTGGAACCTAATGCCTTCGTGATGGTTATCCCTGATGGGGTGCATGTCGATGAGACTTTCATAAAGTACGCCTATCGAATGGTGGAATGGTCGATGCCGGGGCGGATTATCTGGGTAAGCGATGCGTCTCCGTTCGCTGGGGCCCCCGAAGGTGCCTACAAGGGGTTCTGCGACGAGACGGTGCTGGTTGGCCGGGACGAGAATCAACGGCTTCGCACCTTTCCCTTGACGGGCTCTTACTTGCAGCTCAGCGAGTGTCTCGATGTTCTGCGCGGTATGCGGGTGGTGCCCGAAGCCGATGTTGTCGCGGGCGCGGTTTCTAACCCACTGGCCTTCGTTGAGCCTGCCCTCAAAAGGCTAAGTCGTTACCCCGACCTGACCTCTCTGGGATAACGGAGAACTGTTGCCGTAGTCACAGGCGCCAGCTTCTGTCGCAAAGGTAATTGCGTTCTCAGCATAAGCTGCTAGAATTCCGACGGTTTCCGGTCTGCGCACAGTCTCTCTGAGTTTCGCGTTTCAGCGCCTGATGTCCCGTAGTAGAAACGTCTCGTCGAGCGTCTCGAAGAACGTCTCATTAGGGGAGACGCTGTTTCGCAGTTTCGAGCGCAGCTGAATTTTGGAGTCCTATGGCCACTTTTCCTACCAGCATTGCCCAGGAGTCTCGCGATCGTTACCTGACGTACGCGCTGAGCGTCGTATCGGGGCGTGCGTTGCCAGATGTTCGTGATGGTCTCAAGCCAGTTCAGCGCCGCATTCTTTTTGCGATGCTGCAAAACCTAAACCTGAAGCCGTCAAACAGCCACCGCAAATCAGCCGCTGTAGTTGGAGAGGTGTTGGCGCGATTCCATCCGCACGGAGACATCGCGTGCTACGAAGCGATGGTGCGAATGGCGCAGGACTTCTCGCTGCGGTACCCGCTCGTCGACGGCCAGGGAAACTTCGGCTCACTAGATGGCGACAATGCAGCAGCGTACCGTTACACAGAAGCGCGCCTGCGGGATCTTGCCCTAGAGGTGATCGGCGAAATCAACGAAGAGACTGTTCCGTTTCGTGACAATTTCGACTCAACAGTTGTTGAGCCGATCGTGCTCCCAAGCCGCATACCAAACCTGCTCATTAATGGTGCCACTGGAATCGCCGTAGGCATGGCGACTAGCATCCCGCCGCACAACCTGAAAGACACCGTGCGAGCCCTGATTGAGCTATCAAAGGATCCCGACCTGACGGTGTCAAAGCTGACAGGGTTCATCAAGGGCCCGGATTTCCCAACAGGCTGCAACATCCTCAACACCCAGCGAGAGCTGGTGGAGATGTACGAGACAGGCCGTGGCTCGGTTCGCATGCGAGGAGAGTGGGAGGTTGAGGATCAAGGCCGTGGCAAGAAGTCGATCGTCGTGACCACCATTCCGTACGCGGTCAATAAGTCAACCCTCGTCGAGCGCATCGCCGGGCTGATCGTCGACCGCAAGCTGCCGCAGCTCGTAGACGTCCGTGACGAATCAACAGACGAGGTGCGAGTAGTGCTTGAGCTAGCGTCAGGGGCAGACCCAGAGGTCGCGATGGCGTACCTCTTTAAGAACACCCCGCTTGAGAGCAACTTTGCGGTCAATCTCACAGCCCTCGTTCCCAGTGAAAGCGGATCGCCTCGCCCAGAGCTGCTCTCGCTCAAGGACTGCCTGCGGCACTTCCTTGAATTCAGGGCCGACGTCACCCACAAGAGGCTTGAGTTTGAGCGCAGGCAGCTCTTGGAGCGTATCCATATCCTCGAAGGGCTCGTGCTGATCTACGACGCGCTCGATGAGGCACTCAAGATCGTGCGCAAGAGCGAGGGCCGCAGCGACGCAGCCGACAAGCTGCGCACACGCTTCAAACTCTCTGAGATTCAAGCATTCGCCGTAGTTGACATGCGCATCTACCAGCTCTCCCGCACCAACATCGAGGAGATTCGTGCGGAGCTGTCGGCCAAGGAGAAGCGCACGAGGGAGATCGAGAAGATCCTCAAGAGCAAGTCCGCGATCGAGGGTATCGTGCGTGAGGAGCTCGAGGCGATCGCCGAGAAGTACGGCGACAAGCGCCGCTCGAAGCTGATTAAGGACAACGTCGATATCGAGTTCGA
>CAZZJR010000002.1:0-15486 GCA_964654585.1 uncultured Bdellovibrionales bacterium | reverse complement strand
AAGGATGGCGAGCGCATCGTAGCCTCCTTCGGGATGCCAGCTGGCGAGAGCAAGTCAGCGGCCTCGCAGGGTGAGCTGCCACTCTCGGGCGCTTCTGCTCCGGCCATGGGCGACAGGCGGCTCAAGGACGGTGACACGCTCGTGCTGGTCGGCAGCCAGGGCACCGGGTTTGCATTGACCATGTCGGAGATCTCTCAGACTAAGCGAATCGGCCGCCGCGTCATGAAGCTCCGCGAAGGAGAGCGTATGGCGGCTGCTGAGCCGCTCGCCCCAATCATGGTGTTCGTCACGCGGGACGGGTCGGGGCTGGCGATATCAAAAGACGAGATCCCAGTCCGAGACTCTGCAGCGGTCGGAGTGGCTCTCATGGGTGTGCGGGACGACGATGCGCTCGTGGCCTGTTGTGGCGCGCAGTCAACGAAGATGAAGGGCACGCTCATGCTTGAGTTGAAATCGGGCAAAACAAAAGATGTGCCCCTTTCTGATGTCACCAAGGGGCACCGGGCCCTGAAGGGCACGAAGGTCTACTCGCGTGACGAGATTGTCAGCGCGAGAATTGTTGAGGCGTAAGGGCGAGGCCTAAGGGATTTTGGAGAGGCGAGATGGCTAAGGGAACTTCATACAGCGCAGTAGACATCGAGGTGCTTGAGGGGCTGGAGCCGGTCCGAAAGCGCCCGGGCATGTACATCGGGGGCACCGACGGCCCGCAGGGGTTGCACCACCTCGTCAAAGAGATTCTCGACAACTCGGTCGACGAGGCGATGAACGGGCATGCGGACACGATCACGATCACGCTTCACAAAGATGGCGAGAGCGTGACGATCGAAGACAACGGCCGAGGCATTCCGGTTGACATCCATCCTAAGCACAAGAAGCCGGCTCTTGAGATCATCCTCACCACGCTGCACGCGGGCGGCAAGTTCAGCGACCACAACTACGTAACGGCGGGCGGACTTCACGGCGTGGGGGCTTCGGTAGTCAACGCGCTCTCCGAGAAGCTTGAGGCGACAGTGTGCCGCGAAGGCTTCGAGTGGAGGCAGAGCTTCTCGCGGGGCAAGACGGATGGCCCGATCAAAAAAGGCGGTGCCACGCGCAAGAAGGGCACTAGGATCTTCTTCCGGCCAGACTCAGAGATTTTCAAGAGTATTGAGTTCTCGGCTGAGAGGCTTGAGAAGATCATCGAAGAGAAGTCCTTCCTGTACAAGGGCCTCAAGCTTATCTTTAAGAATGAGAAGGACGGCGACCAGAAAACCTTCTACTACCCAGAAGGAATTAAGTCGTTCCTCAAGTCTCTGCTTGAGATTTCGAACCAGCCGCCAGTTGGCGGGGAGTGTTTCGACTTGGATCGGTCGAACGGCATCAAGATTGAAGTCGCGTTCTGTTGGACAGAGGCGACGAACGAGCGTGTTCACTCGTACGTGAACGGCATACACACCAAGGGTGGTGGTACGCACGAGGACGGCTTTAAGTCGGGCCTTTCGAAGGCGGTGCGAAATTACATCTCGGTGCACAACCTGATGCCCAAGGGAGTTAAGCTCACGGGCGAGGATATCCGCGAGGGGCTGCTCGCAATTATCTCGGTCAGTGTTCCGGGTGCTGTCAGCCAGCTCCAGTTCCAAGGGCAGACTAAGGACCGCCTCAACAATCCTGAGATGGAAGCGCCAGTCGACACGCTCGTAAAATCCTTCGAGAACGTCCTTAACTCGAAGCCAAGCATCGCGAACGCGATCGTGGAGCGCATCATGCTTGCGGCGAAAGCCCGAGCAGCAGCTCGTTCGGCTTCTCAGGGCATCAGCCGAAAGGTTGGGGTAAGCCATCGCCTCAACCTTCCCGGCAAGCTCGCAGATTGCTCCTCAACCAAGCCTGACGTTTCGGAGGTCTTCATCGTAGAGGGAGATTCCGCCGGTGGCAGCGCGAAGCAGGGGCGAGACCGGGCGACCCAAGCGGTGCTCCCTTTGCGTGGAAAGATCCTAAACTCCGTTGCCACGACGCAAGCTAAGCTCCAGGAGAACAAGGAGCTGCTTGACCTCGTGTCGGCGCTCGGATGCGGCTTGGGAAAAGACATTCGGCTCGACAAACTCCGATACGCGAAGGTGATAATCCTTACCGATGCGGATGCAGATGGCATGCACATCTCGGCTCTGCTCATGGCGTTCTTCTACAAGTTCTTGCGCCCCCTGGTTGAGGAGGGGCACCTCTACATCGGAATCTCGCCGCTGTACCGGATTAAGTTGGGCGGTGGCTCAAGGGAGGAAGTTCTGTGGGTGTACTCCGACGAAGAGAAGGAGAAGCTCCTCAAGGAGCGTGGTGCCCGAGGGAAAGTCCACATTACTCGCTTCAAAGGTCTCGGAGAGATGAACCCGGACACCCTCTGGGAGACGACACTTAATCCGAAGACTCGGCGCCTCCTGCAGGTAACTGTGGAGGATGCAACCGAGGTTGAGGCCATGCTTGAGAGCCTGCTCGGCAAGGATTCTTCCGACCGCTACAAGCTGATCCAGGAGAACGCGCACCGGCTCGAAGTAGACGTGTAGCTGCAAATCTCCTGTTTAATCAGCTTGTTACTGGGTCGCAATCGCTGTGGCAGTCGGTGCCGAGCGAGTTTTTTTCTCACTCAAATTAAACGAGCGAGAAAGATCCTAACTCGCTAGTTTCTCTCCGTATTTACATGGGTACGGGGGATATACTATGTATCGGGCTGGCGCGCTCTCTACAATAGAGGAAGCGGGTTCAAATTCGGCGTCGGAAGCATCGAGCTCTTGGGGGCAGCAAGCACTTGAGGAAACGAGTAGCTTGTTAAATAAAGGCACCGAGAAACGTGCGGTAGTTAGGCCCTGCATGGCGAAAAGCATTTTCCAGTTCGTTAAAGATTCCCTTCCTAAACTTGGTTCGGCCGATCCCCTTTGGCTGAAGGAAGAGGCGGAGCCCGTATTCAAGACAGTAGAGATGGGCACGCAGGGACCAGAGATGGTTCTGCTCCATGGCTTGTTCGGCGCCCTTTCAAACTGGGATGCCGTCCAGCCGCTCATGGCCAGGTACTCGAAGCCGATTGCGCTTAGTTTCCCGCTCCTGACAGCGCACCGTTCGGAAGTGAAGGTGAAGTCTCTGGCGCTGTACACCGACTACTTCCTGCGTACTCGCAAGATCCACCCCACGACCCTGTGTGGAAATTCTCTCGGTGGGCACGTCGCTCTCAGGCTCTACCTCGCCGCGCCCGAGCTCGTTGACTGTCTCATCCTGACAGCGACCAGCGGCCTGTACGAGCACTCGGTTGACTCTTTGCCGGTCCGCCCAGGTAGGGAGTTCGTGCTAGAGCACATGGCAAAGGTATTCAAGAACGAGAAATTCATCACGGAAGAGGCAGTTGAGGAGATCGTAAAGATCCTCAATGAGCGCCCGCACGTGCTGAATCTCATCCACGCTGCGCGCAGCGCGAAGAAAGACAACCTGAAGGATGTCTTGGGCCAGGTGAAGGTCCCAACGCTCCTGCTGTGGGGAGAAGACGACCAGGTAACCACGATGGAAGTGGCCGAGATGTTCCACCAGCTTATTCCGAACTCCACGCTTGTCACCGTCAAGAACTGCGGACATGCGCCGATGATCGAGCACCCGGAATGGTTCGCGGATGAGGTAGAGAAGTTCCTGCGCAAGAATTCTCGCCACCCACTGCCGCAGAAGTAGCCAGCGGCGCGGCAGCTGCTGTAGCGCTTTGTTTGTGGTTGTTCCGCGTGAGTAAGGTTTGCCTCCGCCGCGGGGAGTTTCTGACCGGCCCAAAGGTACAAATACGAATATGGAACGAGAAAACGCTAGCCCCTCATTCACTATCGGAGCCAAGCTTCCAGAGTTCTCCTTGCCGAACGTGAACGGAGAGACGGTGGGCTCCGAGCACCTTCGCGACGCGAAGGCGGCTCTCGTAGCATTCGTCTGCAACCACTGCCCATACGTGAAGGGCAGCGAGGCCATGCTGATTGAGATATGCAAGAAGTTTGCGCCACATGGCCTGTGTGCTGTAGCGATCAGCAGCAACGACGCCGTCCAGTATCCCGACGACAGCTTTGAGAAGATGCAAGAGAAGGCCCGAGAGATGGCGTTGCCGTACCCCTACCTGTACGACGAGTCTCAGCAGGTTGCGCGTATGTTCGACGCGGCGTGCACGCCAGAGTTCTACCTCTTCGATGCAGCAGGAAAGCTCGCGTACCACGGGGCGATTAATGACAGCCCACGTGACCCGTCGAAGGTAACGAGAGACTTCCTCTCGCAAGCCATTCAGGCGGTGCTTGACGGGAGAAGCCCGGAGCGGCAGTTCGTAAACCCGCTCGGGTGCTCTATCAAGTGGAAGAGAGCGTAACGTTTTTTTCAGAGGAGAAGCTTATGACCCTAGATGCAAAGAATTTGCAGCGCCTGGCGACAACAGTTCGCACTCTTTCAATCGACGCCGTCCAGAAGGCCAACAGCGGCCACCCAGGGCTTCCGCTCGGCTCGGCCGATTTCGCTTCCGTTCTGTGGGCGAACTACCTGCGGTTCAATCCTAAGGATCCGCACTGGATGAATCGCGATCGCTTCGTCCTTTCGGCTGGTCACGGCTGCATGCTGCTCTACTCGCTCCTGAACCTGTTCGGTTACGACGTTCCGATGAGCCAGATACAGGCCTTCCGCCAGTGGGAGAGCATCACACCGGGTCACCCGGAGTTCGGCATCACTCCTGGTGTCGAGTGCACAACGGGCCCTCTCGGTCAGGGTGCCGCAAACAGTGTCGGGCTCGCCCTCTCTGGGAAAATGCTCGCGGCTCGGTACGGGGCAGATCTCTTTAACTACCGCGTCTTCGCGTTGGTGAGCGACGGCGACATGATGGAGGGCGTTGCAGCGGAAGCGGGGTCGCTCGCCGGGCACCTGCAGCTCGACAACCTGGTTTACCTCTACGATGACAACAAGATCTCGCTAGCTGGTGAGACAGAGCAGTGCTTCACAGAGTCGGTTGCGAAGCGTTACGAGGGCTACGGATGGTTCGTCCAGTCGTGCGACGGGCACAACATGGCTGAAGTTGCCGCTTGCCTGGAGAAGGCGCTCGCCCAGAAGGAAAAGCCAAGCCTGATCTGCTGCCGAACAGTCCTTGGATTCGGCAGCCCGAACAAGAAGAACACGCATGACGTTCACGGCGCGCCCCTCGGTGCTGATGAGGTTAAGGCGACGAAGAAGAACCTCGGATGGCCGGAAGATGCCCAGTTCCTTGTGCCAGACGATGTCCAGGCGTTTATTGCAGCGACGGTTGAGCGCAAGGTTCAAGAGTGCACGGCCTGGAAGTCGCGCTTCGAAAGCTGGAAGTCAGCGAATGCTGAGCTTGCTGCGCAGCTCAATTCACAGGCGACTCGGGAGATCTCCCCGAAGCTCAAAGATGAGCTTCTGGCGGCGTTCAAAGAGCCAAAGAAAGATGCGACACGAAACCTCTCGGGGGCAGCGCTGCAAGTTATTGCCAAGCACGTGCCAGGATTCGTCGGCGGCTCAGCTGACCTCGACCCCTCCACAAAGACCTACCTCAAGGGGGGTGGTGACGTGGAGCACGGTAGCTTCACCGGGAAGAATATCCACTTCGGAGTGCGTGAGCATGCGATGGGCTCGATTGCCAATGGTCTTGCGTACACCCAGAGCTGGATCCCGTACACGGCGACATTCCTGGTGTTCAGCGACTACATGCGCCCAGCGATGCGTGTCGGCGCAATCTCGCACCTGCAGTCGCTCTACCTTTTCACTCACGACAGCTTCTGGGTCGGAGAAGATGGCCCGACGCACGAGCCTATTGAGCACGTCATGAGCCTGCGACTCATACCGAACTTGCTGGTCTTCCGGCCGGCGGATGGAGTTGAGGTCGCGATGAGCTACTACGCGGCCCTGCTGCACAAGCACGGCCCCAGCACGCTTATCTTCAGCCGGCAGAACCTCCCTGTGCTAACTCGACCAAGCTCGTTTAGCCCTGACGATGTGCTCAAGGGTGCATACGTCATTAAGGAGTGCGCACAGCCGAAGCTGGTGTTGGCGGCGACGGGCTCAGAAGTCGGTGCGGCGGTTGAGGCAGCGGCTCTGCTCGAGGCAGAGGGCACGCCGACACGAGTCGTGTCGATTCCGTGCGTGGAGCTCTTCCGGAAGCAGCCGGATGCGTACCGTGCATCGCTGTTCCCGGCAGGCGTAAAGACAGCGGTCGTTGAGGCTGGCTCAACGTTGGGCTGGAAGTCGATCCTCGGTGCGGACACTCTTGCTATCGGCATTGACCACTTTGGAGCATCAGCCCCTGGAGAGCTCTTGGCGGAGAAGTTTGGTTTCACCGGGAAGGCGGTGAAAGAGAAAGTGTCGAAGTGGCTTAGCTCGAAGTAAGCCACTAGCTTTCTCGCGCCCGTTTCAGCGCTCTCCCAGAGAGCGGAGGTACTCCAGCACTCCGTCAACGACAGCGGCTACTTTCTGTGCGTCCACGCTTTCAGGTACATCGCTGCGTTTGTGGTAATTTGGGTTCCGAAACATTGCGGTGTCCGTGAGCATGATGGCGTCGAAACCGTGTAGCCAGAAGCTGCGGTGATCTGAGAAGTCTATTCCCTTCACCGCCCGGGACGCATTGATAGACGCAACCGGAAGCGTTGTAGCCCGCGCGAAAGCCGACTTCATCTCAAGGGTAGCGCCGCTCAAAGTAGGCTTCCCGACGACCGCGAGGAAATCTCCGGTGTCGGGGTACAGCCAGTATAGCAGCTCCATAGGGTACCGTTGCGAACCTGGCTGCGATGAAAAGTAGCCGATCGACTCAAGGCTAATCATCAGCCGGAGAGGTTCCTTGGCGCGCTTTAGCTCCGCAGCGTGGATGAAGCTGCCCGCATCTGCGGCTCTAGTGGCAATAAGCTCCTCAAGTGGATAAGCAGCCAGGACCACCTTGCACGGCGGAGGCTGCTCAGCGAAGAGCCGGTTTAGCTCAAGTAGGGCCGCTACACCTGTCGCATTGTCGTCTGCCCCTGGCGAATCGGGCACTGTGTCGTAGTGCGCCCCAATCACGATAGTTCCGCTGCCGTTTAGAAAGCCATGCTCGGACAACACGTTCTGATATGCCCTTCCTTCGACGGAGAAGCTCTGGAGAGATACCCGGGCGTTCGTTAATCGCATCGAGGCTAGTAAATCGTCGGCAACTCGGCTCAACTCCTCCGGCCGCTCGTTGCTTCTGGAGCCGAACTGGGTCGCAAGCCGAGTAATGTCAGCTTGAATCCTCTCTGGTTTTGCATGAGTGGGGATGCCGGGATCTCGGCTAGCAAACGAGAAGGGGCGTGCCGTAAATAGCACCGCCCCAGTGGCGAACAGTGCCAGGAGGCAGAGAAGCTGCAGCAGTCGCTTGAGTGCCTTCACCATGCGCCATTGATCAGAAACTTACGAGTTTCGGTCAACAGGGTATGATCTGTAATGGAGTGGGGGTTGGGACCTGGGAAGAGAGGGCAACGAGGATGTGCCCCGCCGACGCGAGTGCGCCAGGCGGGGCACCAGGAGCTTAGTACTCCTTATCTACCTCGTCATCCGAGACCTTCTCGCCGTTGATAGCGCGGCGGAGAAGCTGGCTCGGCTTGAACTTAACAACGCGACGAGCGCGCAGGATGATCGTCTCACGGGTCTGGGGATTACGACCGCGGCGAGCCGGCTTGGACTTAACTTCGTAGCAGCCGAAGCCTGACAGCATCACCTTAGCGTCCTTGTCGAGAGCTTCCTTGATAAGCTCAATGTAGTCCTCGACAATTTGCGCTGCCTTCTGCTTATCCACGTCGATAGCGGCGTAGATAGAGTCGGCGATGTCGGCCTTGGTTAAACAGTATCGTGAGTTACCCATATAGAAGCTCCACGTAGGTACGATCGAACTTGAATTAACGTACTTCCTAAGAGATGACAAGCGGTTACAGCTAACGGGCTGTTTTCCTGTCACCCCGGTTTGAATAACGAGCCCGCCGTCGCCGTAAGGGCGCGAACAGAGGCTACTTTTACCCATGCTTGCAGCGTGAAAAAAGCAAACGCCGGTCCAAAATCGACCCTAACTATACCGAATTAGGGCACTTCAGAAGGGCGGCAGCTCAACTTCAGGCTATCAAATAAGACGCTTATGGGGTGCAGAAAAGATTCAATAAGTTACAAAACAAATGCCCGTAACCGAACAAAGAGCAGGTGCCCGTAACTGAAAGAGTGTTAGGCACTTGGATCAGGAAGTGGGCTGAAGAGGCTCTCCAGATCGGTCTTTGAGAGGGTGGCGGTCGAAAGACCGTTCTCATTGATGAGTGCGTCGACGAGCTTCGACTTCTTGGCTTTCAGGTCCATGATCTTCTGCTCAACGGAGCCTTCTGTCACAAGCCGGTACACAGAGACCGTTTTGTTCTGCCCGATACGGTGAGCGCGGTCCACGGCTTGGCTTTCGACTGCCGGGTTCCACCATGGGTCGTAAATAATAACAGTGTCTGCCGCCATGAGGTTGAGGCCCGAGCCTCCAGCCTTCAGGCTTATGAGGAAGAGCCGGACAGACTCATCTAGCGAGAACCGATCGATTAGCTCCTGCCGGTTCCGAGTAGCGCCGTCGAGGTACAGGTGCTCGACGCCGATCTCATCAAGCCAGTTTCTGATGATGCTGAGCATCCCTCGGAACTGGCTGAAGAGCAGGATCTTCCTGCCTGACTCAAGTGCCTCGACAGTCAGGTCTTTAAGCAGCGAGAACTTCCCTGAGTCGTAGCCAGCGAGCTCGCTGAAGGCATCGATGGAGTTGGGGTGGTTGCACACCTGGCGCAGGCGCAGGAGCGCAGCCAAGATAGAGACGCTCGCACCCTGTACGCCCTTCTTTTTGACAGCGTCGAAAACTTTTGGGCGCACCTCGTTGAGAATCTGCGTGTACATGTCGCGCTGGCTCGGCGTCATCTCTACGTGCAGCACCGACTCGATCTTCGGAGGGAGCTGCTTCTCCACATCAGCTTTGAGCCGGCGCAAGATAAAGGGCCTGGTCTTGGCGTTCAGCATCTTCGCAACAGCAACCGAGGTGCCACCCTCAAGAATTGGCCGCTCGATGTTCGAGCGGAAGAATTCTGCTGAGCCGAGGTATCCCGGCATCAAGAAATCCATAATTGACCACAGCTCCATCGGACGGTTCTCGGTCGGAGTTCCCGTCAGGGCGAGGCGGTGCCGGGCGCGCATCGCCTTTGCCGCTTTAGTGGTTGTGGCGAGCGGATTCTTGATGTTCTGGGCCTCGTCGAGGATTACGTACGAGAACTCGTGTCGCTCAAGTTCGTGCCGATCAAGACGGAGGAGGGCATACGAAGTGAGCACGATGTCGGTTTCGGGGATCTGGCTGAAGAGAGCCTTGCGTCCAGGGCCATGCAGCATGATTGAGGACATGCTTGGGGTGAAGCGGCGGATCTCGTAGCTCCAGTTGGTGATAACGGAGGTAGGCGCAACGATCAGCGTGGGCCGGCGTTGCTCCTTCTTTCCACGTTTCTCTTTAAGGGATTGCAAGAAAGCGAGCGCCTGCACCGTTTTTCCGAGCCCCATTTCGTCAGCCAGGATGCCGCCCAACTGGAACTCGTGAAGGAAGTTAAGCCAGCTGATTCCGTCTTCTTGGTAGCTGCGCAACTTGCCGAGAAATCCTTTGCTCGCCGTGAGCCTTTTTACTTGCTGAAAGGACGCAAGCTTATCGCTGAGAGCCGATAGCCGCTTGTCGAGCGAGATGCTGAAGCCATCATCCGAGATGCGAGAGAGGCTGATGGCCTGAGAGAGGGAGAGCTGAGCCCGGATCGTGTTGCTCACCCGGCAGTTCGGGTCAACCATGCCGAGCATCGTCCTAAGCTGGCCGACTGAGCCGCCGGGCACTCGGGCGTACGCGCCGCTGTCGAGGCGCACCCACCGCTCGTTGTCTGACCTAGCATTCTTGAAGAGCGCGCTGAGAGGCAGATTCGCATTGTTGTGGACCACCGCGATGTGGCAGTCAAACCAATCGATGTTTCCGGTTCGCTGCGGACGGTCTGCGTCTTCGTCCCACTGCTGGGTGGAGCGCTTCGATGCTGATGCGAGGCTCACTGCCACATTGAGCTCTGAGAACCGAAGCCCCTTCCGAATTGGCTCAAGGCCTGAGAACTTCCACGTCGCAGGGAGCTTTGAGTGCCCGTCAAACACGAAGTCGAGAGCTGCGTCTCCGAAGATCGAGAATCGCCTCGACTCTGCCGCTCCGGAGAAGCCAGCTTGACGGAGCAGGAGCAGGCTCTCCTTTTCGGCTTCCCTGTCCCTAAGAAACACAAGGTTGGAGCCGTTCGGTGGGGCTGGGTACTCGAACTCAAGCGACGCGATCAGCTCCACCTGCCTGCTTGAAGTGAAGTGGTCTGCGGCAATGTCCCGGCGCTCAAGCGACAGCACGGGTGTCGGCGTCTTGACCTCAGCGGCCGGCTGCAGCTCAGGGTTCACAATCTCAAGCACTGAGTGGTCGACCGTGTCGAGGCTTGAGAGAGCTTCGAGGATCGCCGAAACTTGCGATCGCGGCACAGATAGCTGCCGTGACGCCCCAAAAATCGATGCGATCCTTGCTGCCCTGGGAGAGAGTCGCCAGATGCGAGAGCCTAGCAGCGTCCAGAAAGGTCCTGTGCCGAAAACCTCCTCGGAGCGTTCGAGCTCTTTTCTGCCATCGAGCACCCAGACCATCCGGAGATCGACTGCGTTGTGCTGCCAGGTGATGATCAGTTTCGCCTCAAGCTGGGCGCGAGAGAGTGAGATGGGCTGCAGGTTGCTTACGTCGAGAACGGAGTCGTACTCCTCAACCAAGCCGAGAACTAGCTCGATGCCCTTGCTTGAGTTGATGTACCACGTGTGGCTCGCATCATCCCACGAACCCTCATCCTCAAGGGCCTGGAGCAAGATGTTGTCGAGAGCGCGGCTCGAAAGCTGCCGAAAGCTATCGAAGATTGCTGGCTCCTGTTCAACGTCGTCGAAGAGCACCTTCACCCCGAGGCGGTCACTTGAGAGGTCAAGGAGTATCGACACGTTGGGGAATAGAGCAGAGGGGGATGCTGTCGGATGCCCGGCGGCAGAGGGCTCCAGGGAGTGCGAATCACGGATAGCCTCCGCAATCTCGAGCGGCGATCCAGCGCTGGGCCGGAACGTTGACTCACGCTCCCCGAACCCGCTGCGAGGCTCAAAGAAGTCCAGCTCTGCGGCACGCCATAGAAGTGCAACGGTGTGCGGGCACCACTGCTCCTGAAGGTCGGCTGCTGAGCAGCATGAGCAACCTGCCTCGATATCGGTGGCTGACACGATCTCTAGACGCACGGAGTGAGTAACAGCAGGGTCCTCCTCCCGAACGTGGCCTGTGATGGTGTGTCCGGCGAAGCTGCACTCGCTAACGTGATCCTGGGATGCGAAGCTTATACCCCGCTCAACGACCGAATACGGCGCGAGCTTCCGCAGGTGAGTAAGGATTTTGGATTTAGCGCTCGGCTGGCCTCCGATCATCCGAGTAGGGTATCACAGCTTAGGCAGTAAGGGCAGGGTCTCGGCCCCTACAGCTAGCCTAACCACGGGCAGGCCCCGTGTCGTCGCTGGGGCACTCAACTCCTCAAAAAATGGTTGGACTTAGGCCGTATAGCCACAACTTCCCTTTCGTTTAAGGCGCCTCCGGACTAGCATACGCGCCATGCAAAAGCAGTTTTCCTTTCCAAAAGAGAAGATGAAGATCCTGCTCCTTGAGGGGATCCACCCAGCATGCGTTGAGCGCCTCAATCAGGCCGGCTACCGGCCGGAGCTGGTAAAGGGGGCGATGTCAGAGCAAGAGCTGTGCGAGGCGATCCCGTCGGTGCACGTTCTCGGCATCCGTTCCAAGACGCAGGTAACCGCGAAGGTGCTCGACAAGGCGAAGAGCCTTCTCTCAATTGGATGCTTTTGCATCGGCACCGATCAGGTCGACCTTTCGGCGGCGGCTCGCCACGGGGTGCCCGTCTTCAATGCTCCGTTTAGCAACACCCGCAGCGTTGCAGAACTTACGCTGGCAGAGATCGTGATGCTCGCGAGGCGTGCTGCTCACAAGAGCCAGCTTCTGCATCGTGGGGTTTGGGAGAAATCCGCCGAAGGATGCGTCGAGGTTCGCAACAAGAGTGTCGGTATTATCGGGTACGGGCACATCGGTCCGCAGGTGGGACTCCTCGCCGAAGCCTTCGGCATGAAGGTGTTCTACTACGACATAGTAGGGAAGCTTCCCCTCGGGAATGCAGTGCCTGTTTCGTCGCTGGAAGAGCTGCTCAAGGTTTCAGACTTTGTGACGCTGCACGTTCCGGAGACTCCGGAGACGCGGAACATGATCGGCGCCCAGCAGCTAGAGGCGATGAAGCAGGGGGCATTCCTGCTCAATTTGAGTCGCGGAAAGGTGGTCGATCTCGACGCGCTTAAGCGAGCGCTGGAGAGTGGTAGGGTCGCTGGTGCGGCGGTGGATGTGTTCCCAGAGGAGCCAAAGACCAACGATGAGGCATTCTCTTGCCCGCTGCTCGGAATGGATAACGTGATCCTGACTCCGCATATCGGCGGCAGCACGATTGAAGCCCAGCGCAACATCGGTCTTGAGGTTGGGAACACCCTGATCAAGTTCACTGAGACGGGCAGCACCACTGGAGCGGTTAACTTCCCGCAGGTCGAGCTGCCAGTAGTTCGAGATTGTCACCGCATCCTTAACATCCACAAGAACGTGCCCGGAGTGCTTAGCGCGATTAACTCGATAATCGCGGGGATGGGGGCGAATATTCGGGCGCAGACTCTCAGCACCCTTGCGGAGGTTGGATACCTGATCGTCGATATCGACAAGGAGATCTCGGACGCCCTGCGCGCAGCAATCGACGAGCTCGAGACGAGCATCAAGACCCGCATCCTCTTTTAGCGGTGCCCGGCATGTCGACGGCTATCATAGGCGGAGGCATCGCTGGACTCTCAGTCGCGCTGCGGCTCGCCAATGCAGGCGAGAGGCCCGTTCTGATCGAGCCAGGAGAGCTGGGAGGAATGGTGCGTACCGTTGTTGAGGACGGATTCACGCGCGAGCTCGGGCCAAACGTCTTGGTCGAGCGGCCAGATATCGTTGAGCTTCTATCACAGCTCAACCTGGGCAATGAGGTCACCTACCCGAGCGTTGATCCGTACGGGCAGTACGTCTGGCATCAGGGCCAAGCGCGGAAGGTCCCAGCCGGGGCGCTTGAGTTTGTGCGCAGTCCGCTTTTTTCCCTCAGGACGAAGGTCTCGCTGCCCCTCAGGATTCTTCGGCCTCGAGTGCTACAGGCACCGGACGACGACTCAACCGTCCTTGATTTCTTCTCGCCTCTCATTGGCAGAGATGGTGTTGAGGCTGTGCTCGATCCCGTACTGAAAGGCATCTACGGCGGTGACGCCGCTTTGTTGAGTGCTCGTACGCTCTTCCCAGGATTATGGGGAGCCGCTCAGAGCGGCTCATCGGTGCTTAGCTACATGCGAAGCAGACCGAAGGGCGGCAAGCCGCGCATCTTCGTTTTGCGCGGCGGGATTCAGTGCCTCATTCACACTTTGGTTTCTGCCCTCGGTGAAAGGGTCGAGATTGTGCGTGAGGCAGCAACGCAGGTTTCTCGCTCTGGCTCCGGTTACGAAGTAACAACGAGCACTGGGCGCAGAATACCGGCTTCCTCCTGCATCGTGACGACAGCCGGAGGCGCCACTGCGTCTCTTATACGCCACATTGAGCCAAATCTTGCCCGGCAACTTGAAGAGCTCGAATTCGCTTCGCTGACAGCAGTGCACCTCGCTGTAGATCGCCGCGAAAAACTGATACAACGGGCATTTGGTGTGCTGTGCCCGGGAGGCATGCCTGAAAATTTCCTCGGGGTGATGTTTAACTCGCTCATCTTTCCGCACATGGCTCCGCCGGATCGGCACCTGCTGACGGTAATTGTAGGTGGCGCGCAGGCTAAGGGAGAGACTCCTGATGTTGAGCGCCTGAAGGATGCGATTCCGAAGCTGCTGGGCGAGATGTTTGGCATCAAAGGTGCTCAGTGGCTGGGCAGCTTTTCTTGGAGAGGTGCCATCCCGCAGCTCATTGTTGGGCATCACCGGCTGATTGACGCGTTGGATGGCGCTGAGGCGCGCCATCCAGGGCTCGCATTCGTGGGAGTAGACCGCGGCGGTGTTGGCGTGTCTGACCGCATTCGGGTTGCGCGCGAGGGCCTAGAGAGAATTCGGCGAAGATGACGTGGTAAAGGGGGGCTAAGCGATGGACAAAAAATCGTGTGAATTTGGCTGTAGGGGTTCGAAAGATAGAATTGGCGTGCTCATTGCGCAGCTTGGCACGCCGGATGCGCCGACTGCCGGAAAGCTTCGTCCGTACCTCAGGCAGTTCCTCTCCGACCGCCGCGTAATAGAGGTGAATCGTGTTGTGTGGTGGGTCCTCCTCAATCTGGTCATTCTCGTCACGCGCCCCCGCCGCTCAGCGCGCCTCTATAAGCGCATCTGGAGCCCGGAGGGCTCGCCTCTACTCGTTATCACGAAACGCCAAACGCAGGGTGTGGCAGAGCGGCTCAAGAAGCAGCATCCCAACGTGTCGGTTGAGTTCGGCATGCGCTACGGCACGCCGAGCTTAGAGAGCGCAATCGATCGGCTGATCGAGCAGGGGTGCTCCAAGATTTTGCTCTTCCCGATGTACCCCCAGTACGCAGCAGCTACTACCGCTTCAGCCTACGACGCGGTCTTCCCGCACATCCTCAAGCGACGTTGGGTTCCCACACTGCGAGTTGCTGAGCCGTACTTTGCCCACCCGGCGTACATCCGCTCGTTGGCCACCGTCATCAACGAGCACATCGCAAAGATGGAGTGGAAACCGGAGAAGCTGGTGCTCTCGTACCACGGTGTTCCGGAGAAGTACGTCACGAAGGGAGACCCGTACTGCTGTCAGTGTGTTGAGACAACAGGAGCGCTCCTACCAGCGCTTCAGTACCCGCGAGAGCAGGTCATCCACACGTTTCAGTCGCGCTTCGGCAGAGACCCGTGGCTGCGTCCTTACACAGATGAGACCTTTGAGCACCTCGGGGAGCAGGGGGTAAAGGGCATCGCAGTTGTGGCTCCTGGTTTCACGGCTGATTGCCTTGAGACGCTCGACGAACTTGGAAACGAGGGAGAGGAGCAGTTCCACGAGGCGGGCGGAGAGCGCTACTCGCTCATCCCATGCTTGAACGATCACCCGGTCTGGCTCGACGGAATGACCGAAATAATTAACGAGGAGCTTGGAAGCTGGATCAACGGAGATGCAAGGGACGCCAAGGATTGCGTAATCTTGTGCCCACTTCGTCAGGCGGCAGCGTAACTGCCTCCCCATAAGGGCTTTTTATCTGCTTGCGGGCGAGCTGGTGCTTCGGTACCGTTCCCACCAATCCACATTTAGGGGAGGGGATCTATGAAGCTACGATTGTTTGTAATGCTAACTCTAATTGCCAGCATGTCCTCAGGGTGCAC
>CAZZJR010000001.1:52944-89800 GCA_964654585.1 uncultured Bdellovibrionales bacterium | reverse complement strand
CGCTACAACCTCTCAGAGACCTTGTAATAGCCTTTCCTCCTCACGCCCTCTCTGTCTTTCTCCTCCTCCTGCACCTGCACTGAGTTCCTCGTCCTCATCCGGTTGGCTTGAGGCGAATTTTTTTGGGGAGGTCTCCTGATTATGACGAGGAAGCGAGTGCAAGTGCAGGAGAAGGATCAGGATTAAGATTAGGAAGAAGACTTCTAGCTACAACTTCTCAGAGACCGTGTAGTGCCCCTCCCTCTCCCCCCCTCCTCGTCTTTCTCCTCCTCCTGCACCTGCACTGAGTTCCTCGTCCTCATCCGGTGAGCCTGAGACGGACACGGCGAGCACGACGGGGGGATTTCCTGATTATGACGAGGAAGCCAGAGCAAGCGCAGGAGAAAGATTAAGATTAGGACCAAGGCTTCTCACCTTAGCCCTGCCGCGGTTGAAGCTCGCTACACCTTCTCAGAAACTGTAACGCTTAGGCCAGCTCTTAGCTCGCCACTGCTTCCTTGTGGTAGACCTTGATCGGCGGCTGAGTGCCGTTGATCACCTCAGGAGTGATGATGACCTCCTTGACGCTGGTGTTGCTTGGGATGTCGTACATCACCTCAAGCATGGCGTGCTCGATGATTGAACGTAAGCCGCGCGCACCGGTCTTCTTCTCAAGCGCCTTCAACGCAATTGCATCGAGAGACTCGGCAGTAAAGGTCAGCTCAACTCCTTCCATTGCAAGCAGGGTCTGGTACTGCTTGATGAGGGCGTTTTTCGGTTTCGTAAGGATCTCGATCAACGCTGGCTGGTCAAGCGGCTCGAGGCTCGATACCACTGGCAAGCGCCCGATAAACTCAGGAATCATGCCGAATTTGAGCAGGTCCTCGGTCTCAAGCAGCTCGAGCGGATTGGCCTTCTTTTCGCCCATCTGGACGATGTTGTTGCCGAAGCCGAGCCCCTTCTTGCCGGAGCGCTGGTTGATAATTCGCTCAACACCATCGAACGCGCCGCCTACGATAAAGAGGATGTTCGATGTGTCGACTTGGATGAAGTCCTGCTGCGGGTGCTTACGCCCGCCCTTCGGAGGAACGTTCGCCTTAGTGCCCTCAATGATCTTGAGGAGCGCCTGCTGCACGCCCTCGCCAGACACGTCACGGGTCACCGACGGGGTGTCGCTCTTGCGGGCGATCTTGTCGATCTCGTCGATGTAGACGATACCACGCTGAGTCTTCTCGATGTCGTAGTCTGCGGCTTGCAGGAGATTGACGATGATGTTCTCCACGTCCTCGCCCACGTAGCCGGCCTCGGTCAGGCTTGTTGCGTCAGCGATCGTGAAAGGAACGTCGAGGATGCGCGCTAATGTTTGTGCGAGCAGCGTCTTGCCCGATCCAGTAGGACCGATCAGGAGGATGTTCGACTTCTGCAGCTCAACTGCGCCCTTAGTTGTGTGGTTGTTCTGGATTCGCTTGTAGTGGTTGTGCACCGCGACTGAGAGAACTTTCTTCGCGTGCTCCTGCCCGATGATGTAGTCGTCGAGAGATGCCTTGATGTCTTTCGGAGTCGGAACCGCCATGCGGTTCGTCTGGTGCGTGTGCCCGTCGAATTCCTCGGTAAGAATATCGTTGCACAGGTCGACACATTCGTCGCAGATGTACACCGAGGGGCCCGCAACAAGCTTACGAACCTCTTCTTGGGTCTTCCCGCAGAACGAACAGATTAGGTTGCTGCCGCTCTTGCCGTTGTCCTTGCCCATGACCTGATCCCCCTTAAAAACCCTTTGGTGCAAATCCTCGTACCTATTGAGATGCTGGCAATCGGCGGGAGGATTTGCCCCTTATGGGGAACTTTTCCGAGGGCTTTCCACTGCCCTCTATTGGGGTCTTCGGCACAGTTTCGGAAAATCTTTACGAAAAACCGCTTCTCCGTCTGTCGGCGGGAGAAGTAAAAAACTTGACTTTTCGAGGTGTGGTTTGGCTCAAACACCTCACCACGGGGCTAGGGAGCTGAAATTACCGCTGATTTTCAGAAAGATTGTAGCCGCCGATCGCCATCAAGGGGCTTTTTGCTCCCTCAAGCTATAGTTTAGAGTCCTACCACTACTCAGGCAGCCCCCAACGGGGCTCACTCAGCGAAAGAGGATACATGGAAAAATTCAAGGTTAACGACCGCGTCCGCCGCCTCCCCTACTCAATCACCCTTCCGAAGCAGGGCAGCGATGCTATCGGGCTCGCTGATGGGGACGTTGAGACGATGACCGTTTCGACCCGCGGATGCTGCGGTGTCGTGAAATCACTTCGCCACGAAACGAGCGCCGCCTCGGCAGAGAACAAGAACCGCTCGCTCATGGTGCAGGTGCTGTGGGACAACGGCACCCTCTCGTACCACGGCCCTGAGGCGCTAGAGCACACGAAATAATTGAGCGTTGATAAGATTTAACTGGGTCGAAGCGTCGTCGGCTTTTTCGGCCCTGGTGCCGGTGCCGTTCCCGTTCCGGGAAACGCCTTCACAGGTCAAAGACTTTACTCTAGAACTGCCCTCTCACCCCTGCTTCGCCTGAAAGCGCGGCTCCCGCCCCTCTATCAGGCGCTGAATATTCTCGCGGTGACGGAAGATTACAACGGCAGCTACTACGCCTAGCGCGATGGTGACTGCGTCAGGAAGATTCATAACCAGCGCAAACGTCGGAACCACGAGCGCTGCAAGCAGCGAGGAAAGGGAGACTATTCTTGAGGCCGCGAACGAGCATGCAAACGTTGCTACTGCGACAAGCGCCGTGACTGGATCGAGAACGGCGATCACGCCGATAGCGGTGGCAACGCCCTTGCCGCCTTTAAGGTACGGCGGAACTGAGAAGCAGTGCCCTACGACAACAGCGGCTGACGCAGCGGCCGCCGCCCACGTATCACCGAAGCACAGCTGCGCTACAGCCGCTCCGATCGCGCCCTTGGCAACGTCACCCACGAGCGTCAGCACTCCCGCGCGCTTTCCAACAACGCGAGCCACATTCGTTGCTCCGACGTTCCCGCTGCCTTGGCGCGTGATATCGATCCCGTGCAGCTTTGCGACGAGTACCCCGGTCGGAAACGCTCCGAGCAGGTAGAAGGGAAGGATAGCGAGCAGGAGAGCGACGACGGTCATGGTCGGAGTCGTCGGATTGCCTCAGCGCGGTCAGATGCGCCGAAAACGTACGAGCCAGCCACAAACGCAGAGGCGCCTGCTTGGCGACATTCCAAGGCAGTTTCGGCGTTGATTCCGCCGTCGACCTCGATAATGACGTCGGCTGCTACCGACTGAATGCGCGACTGAAGCTGCCGAATCTTGCCGAGGCATGCCGGAATGAACGGCTGTCCGCCCCAACCCGGGTTAACCGTCATTATCAGCACCAAGTCACACACTTCGAGCACATCGTAGACTGCCTCGACCGGAGTTCCTGGGTTGATTGCAACACCATTCTTGATTCCGAGAGTCCGAATAGCGGACAGCGATCGGTGCAGGTGGGGGCAGGTCTCCTGATGAATGATGATGCGATCGGCTCCAGCATCCTTGAATGAGTCGAAGTGCCGCTCTGGCTCAACGATCATCAGGTGCACATCGAGGAACGTGCTCGTTTGCTTCCGGAGCGAGTGAACTACGTTCGCTCCGAAGGTGATCGGCGGAACAAAGGTGCCGTCCATCACGTCTACGTGAAGCCAGTCAGCGCCGCCTCTCACGACGCTGTCGACTTCGTGCGAAAGCCGTCCGATATCGGCGGCGAGGATCGAGGGGGCAATGTAGGTGGGCTTTGAGTTTTGGGTCATGAGGCAACGCAACTAGTTCGAAAGCTGGATCTTAGCACTCTCCCGCGCCCCCTCACAGCTCCCACATGGAGCCCCGTTGGCGACCACGGCCCTGCAAGCGCCCGTAGCAAAGGGAGAGGCGCGCTCATTCGCGCGCGACGCAGGTTGGAGCTGCTCTGGCAGCCCCCAAAGGAGGGGGTATTCCGGAGCTTTGCATAATTAGGTTGGAACGGTTCCTGCTCTGTATCAAATCATATAAGCCCCTCACTGGAAGAGGAGGCGCGGTTATTTTCGCAAGGTGCAGCAATGGAAGCTCTCTCATTAGCCTTCGCAAGTGCCCTGAATTACGGGCTTAAGTCGCTCAAGTCGGCTGTCTCGTCGTCTAGCGCAACGCCGCCTCCGGAGCAAAAGATCGCCAAAACCAGCGGCGGATCTGGCGATTTCGACGCCACGTTGAAGGCACTTTTAGCCGCCGATGGGCAGAATAAGGTCAGCGAAGAGGACGTTTTTTCCGCCCTCGTTCAGGAGCGCATCGGGAAGGAGAAAGGCCAGGACGCTCTAAAGACTTTCCAGGATCTTCTCAAGAAGAGTCGCGATGCCCACAAAAAACCGGATGGCTTTGTGCCGGTTGAGGACGCAACCAAGGACGCTCTGCGCAAGTTCCGCGACACCGGGGCGATCTCGAAGGAGGAGGCCGACAAGATTTATTCCCAGTCATTCGCCGCTGCGCAGCTTGACTCAAACAAGGACGCGCTCTTCGATAACCGCGGCGGACCAGGCGACTCATCGGTCGCGGTAGCAGGTCTTGAAGAGGCGCTGCTTGCGAGCCGGACCGTATTCACAGCGTTCGACGCGGGGACAGAGACAGCAGCAGTTCGGAGTCTCGATGAGGCCTCAGCCGGAAAGCCGGGAGGTGCTGATTCTGGTGGGCATGTCTCCGAGCCGGGCGCAGGACAGTTCCTGTTCAAGCCGATCTCGGATAGCGATGGAAGGCTCGCAGTCCTGCTTCCGCCAAAGCTCGCTGGGCTCGTTTCTGGCGTGACGCTGATTGGTCCTGACGGTAGAGAGCTTGAGTCAGGTCGGTATGCAGGCAACGGCAACGGAGGCAGAGACCACTTCCGCTTCAGCCAGGCCGGCGGCAACTACCCAGACGGTTTGACCGTCCAGGTGGCGCTCAAAACGGGCGAGGTAGTGCGCTACCTCATCCGGGAAACATCGCAGCGTACCGAGAATATCAGCCCGGAGAATGGAAACGGAAACGGCGGTTCGTCCTCGAAAGGAGAATCTCCGAGCGATAACTCGCTGTAATCCGGGCAGGGACAGAGCCGCCACATCGGCGGCTCGTTATGTCAAACGTGGTTTTCACTTATCTCATTAAGCTCAGTGGAGGCACCGCCGACCCTATCCAATGAGAAAGTCACGGAGGGATAGCGAGCCATGACCGTTATTCTCGGCGTCTTAGGCGTCGTATTGAGCGTACTGATAGGATTCATTGGTCCCGGTGGACCAGTCGAAGTTCTCTTTCAGCCATACGAGTACCTCGTAATCACGGGAGGTATCGGCTTCACCGTGCTGATCTCCCAGCCAGGTCCTGTTCTCAAGGCACTCCCGGGTGCATTAATGGCAGCCGTAAAGGGCAGCGGCGTGAGCAAAGCCGTCTTTAACGACCTGCTTGGCCTCATGGCGATCATCTTCGACACGATGCGCCGCGAAGGAGTTCTCGGAATCGAAGGCGACATTTCAAATCCGCACCAGAGCGCGCGATTTAACCGTTACCCGAAAGCTTCTCACAACCACCACCTGATGGAGACGCTCACGAGTGCGCTGCGGCTCTACGTTGACGGTGTAGCTAACGCCTTTGACCTCGACAAGCTGCTCGACTCTGAAATTGAGACGCACCACGAAGAAGCGCTCCTGCCGTCCACTGCCGTAAAGACGATGGCCGACTCCTTTCCGGCGATGGGTATCGTGGCAGCCGTACTCGGAATCATTATTACCATGCAATTCCTTGATGGTCCGCCAACTGAGATCGGTCACCACGTGGCGGCAGCTCTCGTCGGAACCATGCTCGGAATCTTCCTTTCTTACGGATTCGTCGGACCAATCGGCACAAAGATGGAGCACGTTGTTCGAGACAATACAGCACTTCTGAAGTGCGTACGGGCGGGACTCGTTTCATTCGCCGGTGGTGCGCCGCCTGCTGTCGCGCTGGAGTTCGCCCGCAAGACGATCCCAAGCTGCTTCCGCCCCACCTCTGAGCAGCTTGAGGAGATCATCAAGGAGGCCAAGAAGAAGTAAGCTTGGCGCACTGCGATGGCAGATAAGGACAACAAGCCAGTCATCATCGTCAAGAAAGGCGGCCACGGCGGCCACCATGGAGGCGCATGGAAGATCGCCTACGCCGACTTCACAACCGCGATGATGTGCTTCTTTCTCTGTATGTGGCTGATCAACACAGCCTCCATCACGACGCGCCAAGCAATCGCCTCATACTTCCGAAAGCCATCGGTTTTTACAGAGGGCTCCGGCATGCCGGTGCTGCTCGGTGGACAGGGCGTCCTTGAGGACGCTTTCACACCTCCGCGGCCCGAGGATAAGCGAAAGCTAAAGAAGCCCTCTGACGATCCAGCGCGCAAGCTGTACGGAGAATCCGACGAAGATCGTGACAAGCACTACGAGCGCGAAGGGCGGCTCCCGCCGAAGAAGAACAGGGGACCAGATACGATTACAGGACTCAACTCTGACAAAAAGCACCCTGAGGAGAGCCGAAAGGATATCCGGCTACGGCTCCTGGCGGAGGCAACTCAGCGCGACCTTGAGAAAGCGATGCGCTCAAATCCTCAGCTCGCCCGGCTGCTGGGCAGGATCGAAACGACCGTCGAATCCGATGGCTTGCGGATCGACATCATGGACACCGACAAATTCTCGATGTTCGATCGGGGTAGTGCGCGGATCAATCGCGCAGCGGAGCCCGCGTTCCAGTCGGTCACCGACGTCCTTAAGAAGTACCCGAACGTAATCGAGATCTCTGGGCACACTGATGCGCTGCCATTTCCTACAGCCGTCGGAGGCTACACGAACTGGGAGCTTTCAGCAGACAGGGCAAACGCGGCTCGTCGATTAATTGAGTCACAAGGGCTACCAGCTCGGCAGATTGTGAGCGTTAGCGGCAAGGCATCAAGTGAGCCCAAACTCCCCGCAGACCCGAACGCAGCCGCAAACCGGCGCATCTCGCTCAAGCTAAAGTTCGACTGGCAGAACGATATCAAGCCACTCGACGAAAACACCGACCAAGCTGGATTACGAGAACTGCTGCGAGAGTCGAATGATATCCCGATGACCCCCTTGCCGTCGGCAGATGATGCTGCCGCTAGCTCACCGGTGCCACTCGATACTCCGATACCAACGCCGTACAACAGCAAGCATCACGTAAAGCTGCCTGATGGACCGCCGATACAAGAAAATCCAGGCTTTATGCCTGAGGATAAGATATTCGGAAATCACCCGATACTTGGGCCAAAAGAGCTCTTCTCTGGGCGATGATTGATCGGCCCCGGCTCCGGGAAAATGCCACAGACACCACCTTCATCTGCTATTCAGGATCGAGGTGATTGGAGCAAGCTTCGGGGATTTTTTTCTGGCTGAGCATCTCTCTACGGTGAATGGGATCGGAATCGGAGGCGTTCCCGGTGCCGGTGCCGGTGCCGAATAGCGGGCTTTTCACGGCATAGGTGGCAACCGGACCGTAGCAAAGCGATATTATTTACCCTACAATCCGGGCATGGAAACGAGAATGCACGCGGCAGCCGCGGCGGCTTTTATGGCGATCGGGGTGGGGTGCGGCGCATTCGGGGCGCACGCTCTCCGGGATATAGTAGCTCCTGGTGACCTGCAGATTTGGGAAAAAGCTGTCTTGTACCAGCTCGTGCACGGGCTTGCGGCACTAGTTGTGGTGCTCGCTCCTGTTCAGCTCATATCGCTCAGAGCGCAGCGCCGAATATCAACCCTGCTTCTGATCTCAATCCTGATCTTTTCTGGCTCCCTGTACGCGCTGGTGCTGAGCGGCCAGCGCTGGCTGGGCATGATCACGCCTGTGGGTGGCACGGGCTTTATAGTGGCCTGGCTACTGTTGGTATTTCAGATAGTTAAAAGGGATCCGGAGAGTCATAATTAGAGGAATCCCAGCCGCCACCCGCCCCATCCTAAAGGGCATGCTCCCAACCCGAATACCAACCCTCGCTTCAGCCTTAGCCACTCTGCTGGTAGCGCTGTGTGTTGGCTCATGCGGCGGTGGCGGTGGTGGTGGCGGAAGCAGCAGCTCTCCGAACTACGCAGGAAGCCTCTCCTTCTCTGTTGAACGCGACCGCATCGATCCCGGCGACAAGACGCGCGTGTACGCCGAGATCAACGACCTAAATCCATCAGGCGCGATTCTTAAGTTCCACTACCCGAAGGCTCTGCGCTACGTGTCAGGCAGCGCCACTTTCTTTCCTGATCGAGACGAGGAAACGCGTGTTACCCCTTTTATCGAAGCCTCGGCTGATGGACAGCGCTACCTAGTGTTCTTCCTCTACCCGAGCGCCGCTATCGATGACAGCTACATCTCCCTTGAATTCGACCTTAAAGCTGTTCGCAGCAACCCTGATGCGTACATCGAGGTCGACTTAGACAACAACGACGCCCAAGTGCCCGATAGCAACGAGTTCCGAATTGGCGACCCTCGCTTCTCAGCCCTCGAGCGCTGGGACGTAGTTGTCGAGGGCCAATCGACCGATCCGACCCCTACCCCGGCTCCTACCGGAACACCGTAGTTCCGGCTCCCAGCGCCGTTCGTGGGGTAATCCGAAAAGACTTCTAGCTCCGGTAGAACGAACTAATCCAAACAATCGCCCTTTAAATTTCAGCCGAAAAAGGCCATTCTGCGACGGTAGTCTGACGTAAAAAGCAGCCATGAGCACCTCCAGCGCCGAAGGGAAAACGCCACCCTCTGACACCCAGCAACGCCCCGCCGCTCGCCCGTTCTTGAAGTGGGCAGGAGGCAAGACGCAACTTCTGCCACATCTCGTTCATCGGGTACCAAACAGCTTCGGACGGTACATCGAGCCCTTTCTCGGTGGAGGCGCCCTCTTCTTCTCGATGCAGCCGCCGCTCTCGTTTCTCTCAGACTGCAACCAGGAGCTGACCAACTGTTTTCAGGTTGTGCAGTCGGATGTCGAGGCTCTGATCGAAGAGCTTAAGCAGTACCGGTACGAGAAGGATATGTACTACGCCGTGCGTGAGCTTGACCGGAGTGCTGAGTTCAAGAAGCTCTCGCGGGTTAAGCGCGCAGCGCGGCTTATCTACCTCAACAAGACCTGCTTCAACGGGCTCTATAGAGTGAACTCGAAGGGGCAGTTCAACGTTCCCTTCGGTGCCTACACAGATCCAACGATCTTGGACGCCGAGAACCTGCGCGCGTGCAGCGCTTCTCTCAAAGGTGCGGTAATTCAAACCGGAAACTTCGAGCAGGTGCTTGAAATCGCGGAGAAGGGCGACTTCGTCTACTTCGACCCTCCCTACGCTCCGGCTTCTGACACGGCGGATTTCACAAGCTACACAAAAGACGGCTTCGACGACGCCGCCCAAGAGCTGCTTCTCCTGGTCTGCCTGCAGCTCAACCAACGCGGTGTAAAGTGGATGGTGTCGAACTCCAACACACCTATCGTCCAGGAGCTGTACCGCGGCTTCACTATCGAGCCCGTTGGAGCCTCGCGCGCCATTAACTCAAAAGCTAGCAAGCGCGGCACCGTTGTGGAGCTGATCATACGGAACTACACGTAAGGCGCATGCAGTCGCCATCACCCCAGCTCTGGTCGCCGTCGAGGGCAGCAGCGCTTGAGGCGCTTGAGGCGTTTTTGCCGCACGTGCCGCGCTACGCTTTTGAGCGAAATTTCGATCGCCCGGGGCACGCCGAAGTCTCTCGCCTCTCGCCGTTTATCCGTCGCAGGCTCGTCACCGAGGAGGAGATCTGCCAACGCGTGCTGGCGCGCTTCTCCTTTGCAGACTCCGAGAAGTTTCTTCAAGAGGTGTGTTGGCGCACCTACTGGAAGGGATACCTCGCTGCGCAGCCCGCGCTCTGGTCGTCGTTTCGAGAGAGTGCTGCGCGTCTTGAAAAAGAAGCTGCCGAAGCCCCTTGGCGAGCAACGTACGAGGCTGCCCTCGCTGGCGCGACAAGCTTAGCCTGCTTCAACGACTGGGTAGCTGAGCTACAGCAAACGGGTTACCTGCACAACCACGCCCGTATGTGGTTCGCCAGCACCTGGATCTTTACGATGAAGCTGCCCTGGGAGCTTGGCGCGCTCTTCATGTACCGCCACCTCCTTGACGGTGATCCAGCTTCCAACACCCTCTCGTGGCGCTGGGTGGCAGGGCTGCACACACGCGGCAAGAGCTACCTCGCACGCGCCGACAACATCAGCAAATACTCCGACGGCCGCTGGACTCCAAAAGAGAGGGAGCTCGCCTCCGAGGCGCCCGCGCTGACTGAGAGCCCGACAACTCCCGCGTCGAAAAATCTCCAGACGGGGCTGCCAAAAGCGCCATCGACCGAAGGAAGCATCCTGCTTATTCCTGCGGACGACCTATCGCTCGAACTCTCGCTCGAAACCTTCCCGGGGATTAAGGGTGTAGCCCTGCTCGCGCCAGTTTTAGAGATGGGCGAGTCCGCGCTCGTTCGCACGTTTGCCGAGCAGGCCTGCAGCGACGCCCTGAAGAGGCTCCAAGCAGCGTCCGCCGTTCCACTCGTCACAAGCATCAGCTCGAGGGCGGCTCTGCAAGGGCTCCTCACCTCTTCCGTCGCAACGTCCGTCGTCGCCGTTACTCCTGGAGTCGGCCCGGACGAGTCGTGGCTTGGCGAGATCGCTACAACCTGCGCTGACGCCGGGGTACAGGCCTACGGCTGGCACCGCCCTTGGGATGAAAGGCTTTTCCCCCTAGCTCGTAAGGGGTTCTTTCCGTTCTGGCAGGGGGCTAAGTCCAAGACCTTCGGAATCTCCGAATAGTGCGGCAGTCCAATTAGTTACAGGGACCTTCGAGGGTAAGGCTTCAAGCCCCCAAAAGGCCCTCATATCAGGAATTGGTGGGCATGGATGGTCCAGCCCCGTTTTCCATCCCGTTTTTGACGACAGGAGGTTGTCGATGAACGGCTTGAGGATACTGTTCCTCGTGGGAGCCCTGCTGGCTCTCACTGTTTCTGGGTGCGCTAGCGCCCAGAGATGCTGTGAACGCCGGGTGACTTGCTGCTTTAAGCAGCAGGCTCCGGCTGATTCCGAGGATGTGGAGAAGCTCTCTGAGCACACCGTGCTTCGGGAGATCTTTTTTCCGTCTGACGAAGTACGGGCCGCCCGTCTCCGGTTTGCTGCTGCGGTCATCGTGGTAGCAGCCGAGATTGGTATCGAGATCTACAAAGCTCAGCGCTAGTTGAGCCGCGAGATCTCTAAGCCCAGTGTGAGCAGCCGTGGAAAAGGTTTACTGGACCCCTGCTCACACCCTTAGAGCAGCTCGGCGAAGGCCGCTTAGTCACGAATATTGTCGGTGGAGTTGTGGTAAGGAGATTTGTGGTGGGCGCTGCAGGGATCGAACCTACGACATTCAGCTTGTAAGGCTGACGCTCTACCAACTGAGCTAAGCGCCCGCAAATTTCCAGCTACCATTCAACGTCGCGGGACCGCTGAATGTCGTTTGTCGACTTGATGCTCGCTGGCTCGCATCAAGCGCTTGTTAGGTGGCTACTACGATCCTTCGCTTCGCTCCGGCTCGTTAAGCCACCTCATTCAGCTTGTAAGGCTGACGCTCTACCAACTGAGCTAAGCGCCCGCAAAGGGAAGGGAAATGTAGCGACCATCCTACGGAATGTCAAATCCTCGTATGGTCCTCAAAATCACGTGTTTTTAGGAGCTTAGGGGACGCCAGACAATTCGTGAATCGAGATCTCTTCCTAATCCCTCTCCTCGTCTTCCTCCTACACCTGCACTGACATCCTCCTCGTAATCATCGGGAGATCTAGCGGCTCTCTCCTGACGTATGCACAAAGGAGTGCAGATAAGAATTAGGAGGTCAGTGCAGGTGCAAGAAAAAGAGAAAGAGCAGGATGTAGTGGGGCCTCCTACGCCGCACTACATCCTACGTTGAGACCCTACATGCTCTCTAAAGAACATGTCCGTCCCGTTTTTCGCTCTTTGGAGCCGCTAGTGCGCGACGATGCCCGGAACCGGAGCCTTCTCGTCTCGTGGAGCGCCGCCAACTTCGTCCTTCTTCTTCTCCTCGGAGTAGAGAAGGTCGTCGCGAACCGACTTAGCTTCAAGCAGCGCGGCGAAATCCTCAGGCTTGCGGCAGCGCAGAGCCTCGTAGAGAACTTCATCCACGTGGGAAACGGGGATGAGCTCAAGCTCGTTGCGCACGGTTGCCGGGATCTCCTCGATGTCGTTCTCGTTTTCCTTCGGCAACATCACTCGGCGGATTCCGCCGCGGTGAGCTGCGAGAGCCTTCTCCTTGAGGCCGCCGATCGGGAGCACGTTTCCGCGCAGGGTAATCTCACCCGTCATCGCGATGTGCTTGTCGATCGGGATGCCAGTCAGGGCCGAGATCATCGACGTTGCCATCGTAATACCAGCCGACGGACCGTCCTTCGGAATAGCGCCTTCAGGAACGTGCACGTGGATGTCTACCTTGTCGTAGAAGTAGCGCGGCAGGCCGAGCATCGCAGCGCGCGAGCGCACGTAGCTTAACGCCGCCTTAGCTGACTCTTGCATCACGTCACCGAGCTTTCCTGTGATCTGCAGCCGGCCTCGGCCTGGCAGAACGGTTGTCTCGATTACGAGCAGCTCTCCACCCTTGTCAGTCCAAGCCAATCCAGTGGCGAGACCAACCTGGTCGAGCTCCTCTGACTTGCCGTAGCGGAACTTCGGCTGGCCAAGGAACTGCGGAAGGTTGTCGACGTTAATATCGACGAGCGTGCTCGGGCCCTTCTCTACGACCTCAATCGCGGCCTTACGGGCTAGCGTCGCGATCATCCTCTCAAGGTTACGAACGCCCGCCTCTCGCGTGTGGCGATTGATAATCTCAGAGTAGACTCCGTCGCTCACCTTCACGTTCTCTGTTGAGAGGCCATTTTCCTGGAGCTGCTTGTCGAGGAGGTACTTCTTGCAGATCGCAATCTTCTCAAGCTCGGTGTAGCCAGAGAGACGGATGATCTCCATGCGGTCCATGAGCGGCTGCGGAATCGTGTGGAGCGAGTTCGCAGTCGTGATGAACATCACCTTCGACAGGTCGTAATCGCAGTCGAGGTAGTGGTCATTAAAGGAGTCATTCTGCTCTGGGTCGAGCACCTCAAGCAGCGCCGAGGACGGGTCGCCGCGGAAGTCTGTCGACATCTTGTCGACCTCGTCCAGCAGGAAGACCGGATTGCTTGTCCCGGCTTTCTTCAGCGATTGGATAATCTTTCCGGGGAGCGCGCCGATGTACGTGCGGCGATGGCCACGAATCTCCGCCTCGTCTCGAACGCCGCCGAGCGCCACGCGCACAAACTTGCGCCCGGTAGACTTGGCGATGCTCTTGCCGAGCGAGGTCTTTCCTACGCCTGGAGGGCCAACAAGGCACAGGATCGGGCCGCGAATCTTGCCCACTAGCTTCTGCACGGCTAGGTACTCAAGGATACGCTCCTTGACCTTCTCAAGGCCGTAGTGGTCCTCGTCGAGAACCTCGCGCGCCTTCTCCATGTCGATCTCTTCCTTGGACACCTCGTTCCAAGGCAGCGCCAGCATCCAGTCGACGTAGTTGCGAACTACGGTCGCTTCAGCCGACATTGGCGACATCATCTTCAGCTTGCGAATCTCCTTCTCGGTCTTTTCGCGAGCCTCTTCAGGCATGTCTTTGGCCTTGAACTTGTCCTCAAGCTCCTGGATCTCGTTCCGGAAGTCATCCTTCTCGCCGAGCTCCTTCTGGATCGCGCGCATCTGCTCGTTGAGGTAGTACTCCTTCTGCGTCTTCTCCATCTGCTTCTTGACGCGGCTGCGGATGCGCTTCTCTACCTGGAGAATCTCGATCTCTGACTTCATGTGACCGAGGATCTTCTCAAGCCGCTCCTGAGGATCGATCGTCTCAAGGATCTCCTGCTTGTCCTCAAGCTTAATGTTGAGCTGCACCACGATGGCATCAGCGAGGCGCGACGGATCCTCGATCGCGTTCACCTGCATGATCATCTCGGGATTAACTTTCTTGCCGAGCTTGACGTAGTTGTCGAAAGTCGTGTTGACCGAGCGCATGAGCGCCTTGAGCTCTGTTGAGACCTCCTCTGGTGGGAGAATCTCTTCTACGTCGACGAGCATGAACTCATCCTCTCGCACGAACTTCTTGATTCGTGCGCGGACTTTTCCTTCGACGAGCACCTTGATCGGGCCGTCAGCGAGGCGGATAAGCTGCACTACCTCTCCGAGCGTGCCGATTGTGTAGATGTCTTTCGGCCCGGGATTGCTGGTGCGGGCGTCTTTCTGTGCGGCGAGGAGGATGTACTTGCCCTCGCGCTGCGACTCTTCAATCGCTTTGACGCTCTTCTCCCGGCCGACAAATAGCGGCACTACCTGTTGCGGGAATACAACAAGTTCTCTCAGTGGGAGGAGAGGAATCGGGTTGTTCGGAGCTGATTTCATGTAGTTCTCGTGGTCAAAAAAGCGCTGTTGGAACCTTCCCTTCCAGCCTCAGCAGCGAGAGTGCCTGTCGGCGCTCGGTCGCTCGAAGATTACTGGAGAGAACCGAATTAACCTGCCGCTACAACTGCCACGGCAACTGATTGGAACGGCGCAGACTCCACCGCCCATACTCGTATGATGCTAGTCGAGCCCCAGGAAAATCACAATAATGATGCTTCGAGAAAATAAGTAACTTCGGGCACTTCAGCAGGCTCACCCACACTGCGCCATGAGCTCGCTCGCAGCCTCGCGGATAGAAGAAGATTGTGTGCGAGAGCAGGAGCTTTCCGCGCTTTTCCACATGCGGCACTACACTGGGTCACACGACCGCGGGGGACTCATCGCAATCGCTGAGTGACGGTACAATCTTGGTACAAATGCAGCAAAAGCGCCCTGACGGCGGCTAGGCAGATTCGGCGTGCTGGTACACAACCAGCGGCTTCTCGCCTTTTACGACCGTGTCCTCGGACACAATCACTTCCTTGATATCTGGGTCAGACGGGACCTCGTACATGACGTCGAGCATAATCGACTCAAGGATTGCGCGCAGGCCACGCGCGCCAGCCTTTCGCTCAATCGCCTGCTTGGCAACAGCCATCAGCGCGCCCTCAGTGAAGCGAAGCTGGACGTTCTCCATTTCAAAAAGCTTCTTGTACTGCTTGGTAAGCGCGTTCTTCGGCTCTACAAGAATCTTGACCAGAGCACCCTCGTCGAGGTCATCGAGCACGGCGATCATCGGCAGACGGCCGATAAACTCAGGGATAAGGCCAAACTTGAGGAGATCCTCTGGCTGAACCTGGCTTAAGAGCGAACGCTTCTCTTCCTTTTTGGCTCTCTCGAAGTCCTTCTTCTTGTGCGCTCCGAAACCGAGCTTCTTCTCGCCTACGCGGCGTCGGATGATGTCTTCAAGGCCTACAAAGGCTCCGCCACACACGAACAGGATGCTGCTCGTGTCGACTTGCAGAAACTCCTGCTGGGGATGCTTTCTGCCGCCTTTCGGCGGAACGCTCGCTACGGTGCCTTCGAGCATCTTGAGCAGCGCCTGCTGAACGCCCTCTCCCGAAACGTCGCGGGTTATCGATGGGTTCTCGGCTTTGCGAGAGATCTTGTCGATCTCGTCGATGTACACAATTCCGCGCTGCGCCTTCTCAACATCGTAGTCGGCGTTCTGCAGGAGGTTGAGGATGATGTTCTCTACGTCCTCTCCGACGTAGCCAGCCTCTGTGAGAGTCGTTGCGTCGGTGATTGTGAAGGGCACCTGGAGGATTCGGGCGAGGGTCTGTGCGAGCAGAGTTTTCCCCGTTCCGGTTGGCCCAATCAGCAGTATGTTCGACTTCGCAATCTCAACTTCGCCCGACTGCGCCTTTGCCTCAAGCCGCTTGTAGTGGTTGTGCACCGCGACTGAGAGCGACTTCTTGGCGAAGTCCTGGCCGACCACGAACTGGTCGAGGAAGTTGCGGATGTCTTTGGGCTTAGGAAGCTTTGATTGCGTGGGAGCCGGACTATCTGTGTCAACCTCTTCAGCGATGATGTCGTTGCAGAGGTCGATGCACTCGTCACAGATGTACACCGATGGTCCGGCGATGAGCTTTCGCACCTCTTCCTGCGAACGGTTGCAGAAAGAACATACTAAGGTGTGCCTGCTCTTGTCCCCGGACTTGCTCATGGCTTCTATCCCCTACTTGGACTCAATGTGACGTCGCTCGAACACATCATCAATCAAGCCGTACTCCTTTGCTTGCGCCGACGTCATAAAGAAGTCGCGGTCGGAATCCTCCGCAACCTGCTTCACCGGCTTCCCGGTGTGGTGGGCGAGCAGCTCTGTGAGCTCCTGCTTGATTCGGATCATCTCGCGCGCGTGGATCTCTACGTCGGATGCCTGTCCGCTAAACCCGCCGAGCGGTTGATGAATCATGATGCGTGAGTGCGGGAGCGCCGAGCGCTTTCCTTTCGCTCCTCCAGCGAGCAACACTGCGCCCATGCTGGCAGCCTGGCCAACGCACACCGTGGCAACATCCGGGCGGATGTACTGCATGGTGTCGTAGATCGCCATGCCAGCAGTCACTACGCCGCCTGGGCTGTTGATGTACAGGAAGATGTCCTTCTCTGGGTCTTCGCTTTCAAGGAAGAGCAGTTGGGCGATAATGAGGTTCGCGACTACGTCGTTTACTTCAGTGCCGAGAAATATGATGCGCTCCTTGAGGAGGCGCGAGTAGATGTCGTACGAGCGCTCGCCCCTTCCGGTTTGCTCGATGACGAATGGAATGTAAGCCATTAGACTCCCCTAGTTCGTTCTTCCCACGGGCTCGGCCTCAGACCGCACCCGACTTCCCGTAGACCGTATCAACCCCGCCGACGTGAAGCAACCGAGGTCTTTCTTCCGTCAGTAGAGCCTGCCACTCAGAGAGGCGACCGGGCACTACTTCTTCGGTTCGTCCGTACGCTCGACCGTCGTCTTGCTCATCAGGTGGTCGAGGATCTTGGTCCTGCGCACCTCAAGGAGGAACGACATAATCCGAGACTTGTCGAGGAGGGTCTTCCTGGTTGCCTCAACCGTCGAGCCGTTCTGTTCAGCTACTCGCTGAATCATCTGCTCTCGATCAGCATCCTCAACTTTTATCTCCTCGGCTGCCCCGATGCGGTCGATGATAATCGCACAGCGGATCCTATTCAAAGCAAAATCCTCGAACTGAGCTCTGAAGGGATTTACGTCGATGGAATCAGGATTAGCCCCTTTTCCTGCGAACCCGTAACGCGCGACGATTCCTCGGATTTCGTCGTCGACCATGGCCGACGGGACCTTGAAAGTGTGCTCTTTGACCAGCAGGTCCAGGAGGGCGCTCTGAGACTCAGATTTCATCTCCTCCTCAGCATTCTGCTTCAGCTGTTCCGACACCTTCTCTTTAAGCGCCGCGACAGTCTCGACTTCGAAACCAAGGGCTTTTACGAAGGCATCATCGAGCACAGGCAGGTTCTTGGTGAACAGCCCATGAAGCGTTCCACGGTAGGTGACTTTCTTGCCACGCAGTTCTGGGTTCTGATGGTCTTCTCCGGCTGTGATCGTCACGTCCTTCGACTCATTGACGTTCATGCCAACCAGCTGCTCCTCAACCTCAAGCGAGAGCCGCCCAGAGCCGAGCTCATCCACAAACGGCTCGCCGCGAGAGAACTCGCCATCTTCGACCTGAATAGCGACAGACAGCGCCACAACGTCTCCCTTCTGTGCCTGCTTGCGCTCCTCAATTGGCTTAAGCTCTGCCTTTGACTCGCGCAACCGCTCAAGGGACTGCTCAACGTCTTTGTCAGACACGACACGCTTTAGGACGCTCACTTTGCGGTTCAGGTAATTTGAAACTGTTGGCTGCGGATACAGCTCAACTTTGGCCGTAAATTCGAGCGCTTTTGCAGGCTCCATGTCCTTCAGGTCGATCTCCGGCTGGCCAACAACTTCGAGCTTGTGCTGCTCGAACGCGCCACGCAGCGCTTCGTTGATGAGCCGATTCGTGACATCGAAACGGATGCGATCGCCCATCAGCTTCTCGACCATGTGGCGGGGAACTTTCCCTTGCCGGAAACCGTTTACCTTTGCGGAACGGCCGACTTGCTGCACGGAGCTCTCGTACTCCTTCTGCACGCGCTCCTTTGGAACGGTGACTGTAAGCTGCTTTGTGATCTCGTCGATGTCTTGAACTGAACTTTGGAAATCCATCTTTACTCCGTGTGCACTTCTTCTGAACGGGACTGGCAGGACACAACCACTAAACTGACTTCCACGGAAGCAAAGCTTAGGCGATAGGAGAACGCGCAACCCCTGGACAAAACTTGAGGTTATACCTTACTGAGGCTGCACTTACGATTGCAACCGCAGGGGCGATTATATATGCTCCGCGCCGGTTTATAAAGCTGACGGGGTTCTCCTCCGCTAAGAGGAAGAAGGCCTCGTGGGTCGCGTAACCACTTGTTGTAACTGGTTTTTATCCTTGCGCGGGGGTGGTGGAATTGGCAGACACGCCAGACTTAGGATCTGGTGCCGCAAGGTTTGGGGGTTCAAGTCCCCCCTCCCGCAGAGCTACTTTGTATTGAGCAAAACCCGGCCATCGCTGTTTGGGGTCGCTCACGGTGCCAAGCGCCACCTTTCGCGCCACCCAGCCCAATCCTGATCCTAATCTTTCACCTCTTCTTGCACCTGCACTAACCTCCCCCATCATCATCCCCGCTCCTGCGCGATAACCACAGCGTGGGAACCTCGTGCCAGAAAATCTACGGTAACTTTTGCATATCGTGTGCGGGACAGACTCCGGCGCTTTCCAAATCCGCCGCTCTGCCCTCGCCGCACTCGTTGTGAAAAAAGACCTGCGAATAAAGAGCCCTCTACACACCCCTCAAGCCACACTCACCTTCCGAGCGTGCGTCTCAGGTACGAGCTCAAGCCCGACACGCCGATGTCGACGAAACGGACGATCCCTTCTCCGTCGATAACAACGGCGTACGGTATCGTGTTTCCGTGCAGCGCCAAGAACGCTTCGTCCTGCACATCGTTGCCAGAGAAGACGTGCTGTACTGTGCGCAGATTCTGCTCATTGATACGACTTTCGAGGATATCGAGCTCGTCGTTTCGGTCGATGCTCACGGCGTAGAAGGCCACGTCTCTCCTGGATTGGTAACGACGTGCAAGCTCCTCGAAGTCAGCTATTGCATCCTTCGAGTACGGGCACCATGTCGCCCAGAAAAGCAAAACTTTCATTCCGCCGTCGTCCGGGCGAATCGCTACATCGTCGCCGCTAAGCATCATCAAGCGGCCTGTAGGCGCCTCCTTTCCGACCATTGCCTCAGCAGCAGGAGAAACAGCCGCACAGCCGGAGCCGATGAGGCACAGGCCAAGCATCGCCAGACTTAACGCAATCGTTCTTAACATAGGAATCACCGTTAGCCTCATCACGAGCTGAGGAAAGCGCGGTACTCCGCGCGAACTTCCTCATCTTGCTCCTCGTCGTACATCTGTCTCACCAATGCGAACATCGTCGCATCGTTGAAGCCACGAAGCTTCTTGAGCGCCTCTAGCCGGACATCCTTAGACGGATGCTTGAGGAGGTCAAGATAGACGTTCACCTGCAGCGTGCCTCCGGACGCAGCAATAACCTCGAAGACTACGCGCGGAGGGGCCGACTGAAGCACGGCTGCGAGCAAGTCGGGCTCTGGCGCCCCTTGCCGCAAAGGCGCGAATGCGGACGAAAACTCGGCGTCGCTGAGCAGGTCGCTTAGGCCAGCTGCGGCGATAATTTTGTGGTAACGGCCGCGCTCTTCAGGCTTCTTGGACTTAACATAATCAGCAATTCGCTGCGCGTTCGGGTCTCCTAGGGGCTTTGCGAGAAGACCGTCTATCGCTGCGGCTCTGACATCAGCGTTATCGGACAGCCACACCAGCGCCAGCAAGGCCCGAGCCGTGTGGGGATTGTACGATGAGGCGAGAGCGACCGCACTCGCACGGGAAGGTTCTCCCAAGAGGCAAGCAACGAACACGATTCGGTCGCGAGTCGAGAGCGCCGTTGGGTCGATCAGCGCTTCCGCGAAAACTCTGCGCGGACCAACAAAGGTGCCGTTTCGAAGCCCCTGCCTGACCACCGGCTGAAGATTCGCCTCTCCCTGTTCCCGGAGACGCTCCAGCAACCACACAGTGTCCGCCGCGCTCAGTTCTTTTGATTCGAGGATCTCAGAGAGGAACAGAGAGCGCACCGGCGCGGCAGCGAGCATGATGGCAGTCGTTGACTGCTCATCCGGGACAGCCGACCTACCCAGATCTTTCACGGCATTCGAATAGACCGCTCGAAATAACTCCACGTTTCGCAGATCAAGCGCGAGAGCGGCTGCAAGTTGGGTTGCTGCTTGTGCGTCACTTTGGTAGGCCCGCTGGATAAGCTCCTCTCGCGCTCCCTCGGAGATAGCTGGGTTGAGCGCTTTAAGGGCAAGCGGCGGCTTCCCCGTCATGAGAGGCGAGTGATTTTCCCGCTGCAACCAGGCACGAACGAGATCAGATGAGCGACTCAAACCTAGCCGTCGAGCCCGAGTCAGCACGACGTCGAACAACTGGTTTATCTCCGCCGGCTCTCCTGATGCCGCCACTAGTCGCAGCAGCGACTCGTGGGTCATAGGATCATCGGATGACCCCAGAGCCTGGAGCTTCTCCTGGGAGACCACTGCGGCCGACCCCCAACCAACCATACGCAGGAGCCCTCCCGGCCGTAGGACGCTCAGGCTCAAGAGGATGCCGCAGAGCACCGCCATTACCGCAATCACTGCGGCGCGCAGCGTTTGGGAGCGAGCCGGTTGCGGGTTGCCAAGCGCCACATTGATTGAATCGGGCGCGTTGGCGGGGTCACTAGACTTGCTGAAGGCCTCGGCTGACACCTCGGTGCGCTCCCGAAGAATCGCCTGCATGAGAGCCATTGCGTCCTGCGGGCGGTCTTCCGGCAGACAAGAGAAGATCGGAGTGATGGCGAGATTAAACCAGCCTGGAGCCCTTTCGAGTGAAGGAAGCTGTGCCTGAGCTTGTCCCGAGGTAGGGCGAGCACTCTCCGTGAGAAGCTTACCTGAGAACAGCCGGTACGAGAGCCGTGCCAATGCATAGACATCCGCGCTCATGGAAGAGGATCCATCTTCGACCTGCTCCGGCGCGAGGTACATGCTGAGCTCCCCACTCTCCGCGGAAAGAGCGCCGAGCAAGGTATCCGAGTCTGGAGGGAACATGCCCAGCCCGCCAAGGAAGCGAACGTCGCCGCTACTCGTCAGAAGAAAGGATTCGAGACACACATCACCACAAGAGATACCTGCTTTGTGAAATCGCTCTATCGCTCTTACACACCCGAGCCAGCGGCGCTCTGCTTCCCGTCGGTCGACGCGCCCCTCAAGAATGTGCCGTCCCGCAAAGAGCCGGAAGACGACCCACCCGTTTCGCATGGGATCGAGTCCATAAGCGGTCACTTCCGGCTGGCCTGCCATACCCCTCATCGTCTCAGCCCGGCGGAGAAATAGCTCCGCAGCCTCTACTGAAAGTGGTCGACGTGAGACCCATATCGCCACGCTGCTGCGGGATACTCGATCGATTGCTTTGAATACTTGACCTGACAGCGAGTATGCCAAACGGGCTTCAAGGGTAAATCGCTCTTCTATCGGAACCGACAGGTCAGCACGCCCACTCTCTGACTGCATCGCATCCACCGTACCTGCCCCTCTACCGCGACGTGAGTCCCCACAATCCTATCTGTTCGACTCGTATAGCTGGATCGAGCTCTCCGAATGTCAGCACGAAGAGCTTCTTGGCAGCGCCCCGAGTGACTGAAAGAACTTTGGCCTTGGCATCCTCCGAACAGAGGATCGCGACCGGGACGACACCATGCTCAAGGGTCGGCTTCAGGACCGCCTGAAGACCATTACAGAGTGCGTCGTACGTCTCGGGCTCCACTGCGAGAGGTAGTGACTTACCTCCGAGCTCTGCCTCCTCAAGTATCTGTTCAACCTCGACAGCGAGCTGGATTACGCGCAGAGACTTCGCTGCACCGATAAATCGCCTCAGCACCTGTCGGCGTCTTCCAGACCGAATGTGATCTACGACGCTCGCAGCATTGACCGTGCTTTCATTGTCGAGGGTGACACCGTTCGTCGAGCAGTACGACGCCACGCCCTCTGCGATGGCGCGAAAGTCACGAACACTTATCCCCTGGCGAATTAATTCCTGGAGTATCTCAGCTAGCTTAGGCACAGAAACAAACTCGCGCCCAAAGCCTTCGCCGATTAACCCCGGATGGCGCTTCTCGACTTGGCGCAACAACGAGTGAACGTCGGTTGCGGACAAAAACTCTTCCGGATGCTGTAGACAGAAGCTAGCGATGCGCAGCCCGATGTACTCAAAAAAGTCATAGCTTTTGATAGAGGCTGCCTCCAGCATCCGTCGGACTCTCGGGGAGTAGCTCGTCCAAAATACCCTATGCCCCGACACCGGATGTTCCTCGGTCAGCAACACGTTGAGCCCAAGGACGGGGGCCTGGGACGACGATATCTCCACCAAGAGCGCATCTGGCAGGACCCTTCCCGAGAACATCTCGACGCCACCGTGCGTAACGCGGTAGGACGATGCTGCGCCAAGATCGTCAGATAGAACCCTGACGTTCGGCATCAGGAGGCCGACATCCGAAAATAACCCGGCCCGAAACTGAGTCCACCACGCAACATATCGGGGGACCGCATTACGGTACGAGCGAAAGAGCACCGCTGCATCGAGGCATACCTCGATGTTTTCTGAGTCACTGTCTACGTCGGTGCCTGACCCCTGCGGCTGAGGCAGCCCCGTCATGCGCGAGAATTCGGTTGATTGGAGCGCCATCCCGGCCTGGCTTCGGAGCCGGCGAGCGAGCAGCAATCCCGCGCCCGCAGCGACGACGCCCACCGCAAAGAACGGGACTGTCGGGATGCCCGGAAGCACACCGAACACCATAAGTATCCCGGCCGTCACGAATAACACTACAGGCTGCGCGAAGAGTTGAGCTCGGAGATCAGAGCTCAAGCTAGAGTTCTCTGAAGACGAGACGCGCGTGACAATGATACCCGCACAGATGGATGTCAGCAGGCTCGGAATTTGCGTAACGAGTCCGTCACCAACCGTCAGTACGGTGTAGGTTTGAACTGCATCTGTCACCGATTGCCCCGAAGAAACGCCCATGAACATGCCGCCACAGATGTTGACGAGGATGATGAACAGCCCGGCTATGGCGTCACCCTGAACAAACTTCATCGCTCCATCCATCGAGCCGTAGAGCTGAGACTCTCTGCGGAGCTCATCTCGCTTGCGGCGAGCTTCCTCGGCTGACAACAGTCCGGCCCGCACATCGTTATCGATGACGAGCTGCTTCCCTGGAAGCGCGTCGAGAGCGAACCTCGCTGCAACTTCGGAAACGCGCATCGCGCCTTTAGAGATCACAATGAAGTTCACCACGGTGACGATCGAGAAGATGATAATGCCGACCAACACTTCGCCGCGTATGAGGAACGTTCCGAACGCTTCAATCACTTGGCCGGCATTGCCTTCACTGAGAATGAGCCGGGATGATGCGACGTTAAGGCCGAGTCGGAAGAGCGTGCTTAAGAGCAGGATTGTGGGAAATGTGTACAATGCGGCCGAATTTGCCACGTACAAGCCGACGAGGAGCAGCAGTATCGAAAACGAGAGGTTTACAACGAGCAGGATGTCGAGCAGTGGTGTCGGCAGCGGGACAATCAACATGGCTGCGATGGCAACCACGAGCGCCATGAGCACAAAATCGGAGTAGCGCAACCGGCTCTGCATCATACTAGCTGAATCTCTCCATCCACTCTTCTCTCAGATACTACATCACATAGCCGTAATAATCTGAAGCCCGAACCCGATGAGCAGTATGGCGAGGTAACCAAAGAACACCAACGCCACCGGGGCAGTGGCGGCCAGCTCCAGCTTCTTGATTTTTTCTTCGATCTTGGCTTCGCGCTGCGACAGGATGCTGTCTCCCAGGTCTTGCAGCTGCTTACTTATCTCGCCGCCGTGCTTTGCCACCTGCGCTAGAGCTAAGAAGGAATGCTTGAGGTCATGGTTGCCCTGGAGTTGGCCGACCTCGGTGAGAGCCTCCTCAAGGCTCACCCCGGATTTTATGTGAAACTGGGCGTACCGTAGGAGCTCCGTGACGGGATTGTGGGTGTCACGCTCATCGGCCATCTGAACAATGCGCATCAAGCATGGCCCTATGTCGAGGGAGCTGCTCACGCCGATCGAGACTTGTTCGATCACAAGAGGCAGGTAGAACAGAATCTCATCCTGACGACGCGCAATTCTTCGATCAAGCACCTTGAAAGGTAGGTAGAGTCCGAGGATCAAACCGATCAATCCGAACAGGAAGACCTGTTGGGCACCTCCGATACCTCGGCCGACGAGGGCGAAGGTTAACAAGAGGATCACCGGGAGCATCACCTGTAAGCGCCTAAACTCTGCCTTCTGCTTCCCCGAAAAAATCCCCGCTCGGAAGAGCTTCTCGGCAAACGATGGCTCTCCTCCTTTTTTTTTCTCCTTCGCTAGAGACTGTCGTAACCGTTCGAGCTCCTCACCACTCTCGTCCCCTTGAATGCGTTGCCGCAGTTCGGACATCGACTGGCTGTAGCTGTCGACCGCCATCAGCCCCCGATAACTGCGCCGAGAGCCAGAGTAGCTCTGGTACACGAGGTAGCCACCCGTCACGAGAGCAACGCACGCAGCAACAACTGGAATGAAGACCGATGAGTCCATCAAGTTACACCTTCAGTTTTGTAACCTGCCTTACCCAAAAAATTCCGAGAAGAATTGCGCAGACTCCCCCCTGAGCAACCATGCGGCCAGTCGGATGTGTCCAGGTTAGCAGGACACACTGCGGCCAAATCAGGTACAGGTACACCTCAAGTGCCAACAAAACACCGAGAATGAACCAAATGGAGCCCCGCTGCTGCCCAACGGCTGCGTGCGCTGATTGCCGAAAATACTGCCGGCGCCGAACTTGCCGAGCGAGGCGGTCGAGCGTGTCCGAGAGGTTTCCACCCACTCGCTTGCTTAGGAGCAGCGCCTGCACAAACAGCTCGACCTCAGGGTGGAAAATATCCTCACCGAAGGAGCCTATCGACCGCTCTTCAGATACTCCCATTCTCAGCCGCTCAAGCATCACATCTACCTCGTGCTTTACGAGTGAGCCCTCCTCTAGTCCGCTCGCAGCTGCCTGCAATGCCTGGGTCACATTGAGCCCGGTCTTTATCATGCCAACGAAACTGAGGAGAAATTGCGGAAAGTCGCTATCGAACTTCCTGAAGCGTCTCTCAATTCGACGGGTGAGAAGCCAGTTGAGGAAGATAGGCCCGCTCAGCAGTGACACAATCTGAAGCATCGTATCGACGTACAGCCGCGCCACTAGGAAGACACCCAAGCTTACCACGATCTGCGCGAGGCTGAACGCGTAGGGGGGTATGTGCGAGAGCTGCGCATACCGCAACCGTTTTCGTATGGTGAGCTCCGTGTCCGTAACTCTCTCGACAGGACTGTACGCCAGGGCTGTTTCTGAGATAGAGGCTCCCTTCTCTTCGAGCCCCGCCCCAACCTGCAATCGCTGCTGCTCAACTATTGAACGCATTTGCCGTCGCAGCGCCCCGGGCGAGGCAGCCCTGCCTGAAACGGGAAGTCGAAGGATGAGCGCCGCGGCCAGTACTACCGCAAGTATCCCAGCGACTACAGCAATTACTGCCATCGGTTCCATGGTACCCGCTTTAGCCTCCCTTGGTAACAGCGCCAGCCATCGGCGCGAGCGTAATTTCTGGCGGTGAATCACCGAGAAAAATGCCCTCGGCTTTTAGCTGCTCGTCAAAGTTGCTCGACCAAGACTCAACTCTCCACAACGGCTTTGCGCCCTGCTTAATGAGAGAAAACATCGGGCGCACCTGAATCGTTCCCTCCACGAAGTGCCCCACTTCAATTACCTCAGCGATACGAGGCCTACCCGTGCTCTTTTCGCGGATGAGCCACACCACACAATCCACTGCGAGGGCTATCTGCTGCCGGATTATCTCCATCGAAACAGACTTTTGCGCCCGTCCGAGCAGGCTCTCCAGGCGCACAAGAGTCTCACGAGCATTTCGGGCGTGTATGGTGGACATACCAACATGCCCCGTCTGGGCGCTCTCAAGGAATGCCTCTGCGGCGAGCGGTGTTCTCATCTCCCCGAGGATTACTCGTGTGGGAGTCATGCGCAGCGTTGTTTTAATGTGCTCTTGCAGGGTCACCTCGCCAGCTCCTTCGGAGTTCGCAGGGCGAGACACCAGGGAGCGGAAGTACGGATGCTGGAAGTTAAGCTCTGGAGTGTCCTCGACTGCTACGATCGATTCATTCGGGCCGAACTGGGTCGCTAAACACTTTATGAGCGTCGTCTTCCCGGTTCCCGTCTCGCCCGCAACCATTATCGTTGCAACACCAGACCGAACCAGCGCGGCCAGGTAGTTGACAATCAAGGGCGGTGCCACTTGGTAGTTAACGATGCTCTCAAGCGTAGCGTCACTGATGCGCGGAATTCGGATGCACAGGAGAGGTCCACGCTGCCCACACACACTCTCGTGTACTGCACAGAGACGGACTCCATTCGGAAAAGATGCATCGATGGTGTGCTGCTGCGTCGTAAGCGACTTCCCCAGCCGCAGCAGCAGACGGTCGATGAACGTGGCGTAGGCTTGCTGGTTAGGCCAACTGAGCCCTGTTGTTTCGCTGATTTTGCCCCGCTGGAGCACTACCGTCCTGTAGTCGTAGACGTGGATGTCGGTTACCTCACGATTGTCCATTAGAGGCTGAAGCACACCCCATCCGATAAGATCTTTCTGGAGGTGAATGATGATATTGACGCGCTCGATGTCATCAATCGCATCTCCGCGCTTGCGGATGACTCGGTCAACGGCTTGGGCGATGACTGACTCTGTCGCCGCCACCGTCGTCATCTGCTGGTGAAGCGTCAGGTCACTGCCGAGCTCTCTCCTTGCTTCGCGCATGATCGTTGATGCCGCCGGAGACATCTCCTGGGTCTTCGCGGTAACTGGTTTCACCTGCTCTTGAAGCAGTTGGGTGGTGGCACCATCTGTGGAAGCCGACTTGTTTGGAGAGCTTGGGCTGGCGGGCTCCACAACACCGCCCGGTCGCGTCGTCGTCACCGGGCTCTCAGGGCCAGAGGCGCGTCCGTGTGACGCTCGGGTAGAAAAGAGTCCAAGCAGATCTTCGTTGGTATCTTTTTTGGAACCTGCCATAACCTTTGCTCTCCTGTGGCCGCGCGCTCTCGCGGGCGGAACACACAATCCCCCAGAGGAACCGTTCGAGAGGCAGCGCAAGCCGAAGAACTCGCCGGTTCCCTATAGGTATGCTCGGTCCAAACGCCCCAATAGCTTAGGGATTACGGCATAAATTAACGGCTAAACATCGTTTTGCGAGCAAGAGGTCCCAGCTCTCACAACCCGTTCGAGCCAGCAACCAGATCTACAAGTCGTAAATACAAAGGGTTAGTCAGTTACCTCAGCCGCCTACGGCGATCGGACGAGGCCTGACACTGGCAGCATGGAGAACCCGTATCACGCGGGACTCTGTTCTAGCAGCTGCACCCTATCGTTGGTTTGAAGAGAGTGCTGAGACCTCCTCAGGTGAGAGCAGCTTGCCCGCAACGATGAAGTAATTCTTTCCGCCAACGGTAACCATACCCTCAGTTTTAACCTGCTGTGAGGGCTGCTTCGGTCCGGAACCAAGAATCGTCTCAATGCCGATGGTCGTGTTCTGAGGTGACTCGACTGTGTCCTCGTCTCCACGCAGCGCAAGACTCAACGAACCTGACTTCGCAGCCAGTTGGATCTTCGCCGCGTCGTCGCCGGTGACCATCAATGTGACAGTGGTCTGTGCCTTCGGATCGGAAGGCGATGCCCCTGGGTCTCCGGAGGTGCTTCGAGAAGCGGAGAGCACCTTCGCGTTCTGCACGATCACTGTGAGCGTCGGCTTCTGAACCCGGGAAGGGGTGAGCATCACGTCAACTTTCGCGCCTGCCCTGGCCCATCCCTCGACGCTAGTCGTCGAGTCCACCGACATAGTAACTGCCCGAAAGCCATCCGGGATTTTGGCTTGAATCTGATTGAGAGGGGGATTAGCTGTTATGTAGTCGAGCATTACCGGCTCGCCGGCTGCAATAAAGGAAGCTGCGTACGCCGAACGAAGCTGGTCGAAGCTTGTCACGAGATTCGCGCTTCCTCCGACTATGGCACGCGTCTCCTTCCGAAACATGCTCGGATCGAGCTGCATTCCCGTGTCGATCTTCTGCAGCGGAACGAGCACGTCGAGAGTCTCGGTGGCAGATTGGCTAATCGGTTGCGACTGCTGCTGTGGTGCAACGCCTGGCTTTCTCCAGATGACATAAAACACCACAACCCCGACGCACAGAAACAGCAGTGCCAGAAGAAGTAGTGTCGTAAGTGGTGAGTTCCCCCGCTGATGATGCGTGGACTTCTGATGGTCAGCAGTCATGACCCCTACATCAAAAAGAGGTATCGAGATTTGTGGGGCTGAAATGCTTCCATAAGCTCGAACCTTATACGAAACTCGCCCCGAAGCCCCAGGCAGAAGCACCCCAGCATTGCTAAATTAATGCAAACCGCAGCTACCAACTGACAGCTCTATCCCGCAACCCGAGGCAGAGCTCGCGTTTACTGAGCCGGAGCGGGGTTGTTCCCGTTAGGCGGCTGGTTAGCGATCGCGTCCGACGCGGCCTGGAACTGATTCCTGATATTAGTTCCCAGCGCTTGAACAGCGACAATTGCGACAACCGCTATCAGCGAAACGAGGAGCGCGTACTCTACCATGGACGCTCCACGCTCGGAGCGACCGTCGTTCTTAACCATCTCGTCTTTTTTCACACCAACTTTCATAACAACCCTTTTTTTAACGCTTGCCGAGTCGGTCTTCGTCACCCTGATTAGAGACCCTTGAGCCTCCAAACTCTTCCCGTGAAGCCGCATGGGCAGGTGCGGACTGGTCAAGCGTAATAGCGCAAGGCTCAAATCCACAAGGGTCTTTTTATTCTAGCATCTCGGATGCCCTTAATCGAACTGGAACTCCCTGGGCCCGAAGCCAGCTCTACCCGCAGACGATGACGGCAGCAAAACTCCTCTAGGAATCGGTAGTTGCGATTTCTTTTAGGGCAGAGTTGAGCCCGAAATGAAGCCCCCTGCAGGCGCCGTCCCAGCTCAGTTTTTAGCGGGTCGAGGCTTCTCCCTTTCGGCTAAACATACGAGATATCCAGCTTGAGGTCGTGTTGCCCCGGGGCCTGAGCGGGCGCGCTGAGCCGATCGGCGAGCCCCCTTTCTGCCCAAGGGCATCCTCCGCCCCGGTCAAGCCCAGCTCGCGAGCAATCTTTTCGAGGGTCTGACGCATCGACTTACTACCCATGCCGTAGATCGTTTGACTGCTGCCAGGCCATAGGGAGGCTTTCGTCTCAAACGGCAGAGCGGGAAGCCTCCACGGAGCGGCTCCAAGCCGATGAGCCGGCTCTAGCTCCGCGGCGATCTGCTGAACCGTCATCAGCGCATTCGAGCAGGGATTAACCAAGAAGAAGAGTCTGTCCGGGCTGCCCACGAGGTTCTTCACAAAGTGCAGGTAAAGGTCGACAGCGGTCAGGCCGAGAAGGGTGTCATCTATAACCACTAGCACCACGTCAGCGCTGCGGATGAGCGCGCCTGTAGCCGGGCCAAGTCGGCCACTGGTGTCGATCAGGATCACGTCGAAGAGTACCCGAGACAGCTCCAGGATGCGCTGTGCAATTCCGATCCCATCAGCATGGCAAGCCAGGTCAATCGACTCTGCAAATTTGTCCGGCGGCATCAGTACCGATACTTCACTCGAGATCGGAAAGAGCGCATCCCGCATCGATTCGCGATCAATCTCCCGGCTGCCATTTACCCACGCACTAACTACTTTTGCCTCAGCCCCGGTCGCAATGAGAGAGCGGCTCAGGTCGCGAGTCTCAACGTCCAGATCCCAGAGCATCGTGCGGCGATTGTACCCACTACAGACGTCCGCAAGGGCGGCTGTAACTGATGTTGCACCAACACCGCCTTTGGCCTGCAGCACCGCAACCACACGTCCCTCGTGAGTTCTCCCCTCCTTTCGGAAGTCTGCATGGATTGCGACCAACTCCTGAAGAAAATCGAGAGGGCTCGCACTATCTGGGAAGACCTTTCTCACCCCCACCGAGTGGGCAGACCTGAAGGCACCGCCTCCATAGGAGCTGTCGCTTACAAACATCACGATCTGAATCCAAGGGGCAAGAGCCTGGGCTTGGCGCGCGATCGCTATCGCCCGCTCGCCCACCCCCGAACCAATCACAAGCACATCGGCTTCAACAACTCTCTCTGCAAACTCCTGCTCGTTTACCAGCTTGACCTTGAGGTCGAGCATCTCCATGTCGCTGCGGTTGAACGACTCGACTCGACTGGCACAGAACGCCTGAGATTCATTTGAGCTGTCTACAATCAAAAGTTTCATGTCGGGCTTCTAAAAAAGCTTCTCCAAGAGCCCAGGCGCGAAGAGCTTGAGAAACACAAAACCAAACCCTATCCCTACCAGCGCTGCACCTCCCATCGCGATCGCATCGCTCACCATCGAGCGCCGAGCGGGCTCTGGCTGAGCATACTTCTTTGATAAGGCTGCAAACTGCCCGCCGGCAGGGAGCTTTCGTTGCGACGCTTGAGACACGCTGCTCCAATCGTCTGAAACGACATCTGGGGCAGGTGCAACCCGAGGCTTCCCCGGATCAGCAAGCCCTTCATTTCGGTTGCGAGACTCAAGGGCGGAATCGATGTAGGCTGCATCGAGAACCTGCGTACTTGATTTTTCGACCGCCATGTCTCTCTCTGTGCCGGTCCGCACTCTTGGTCCCGCGCTCCGTCCAAGCATCGCTCCGGAGTCGGCCTGAGTGCCTCCGAGCGGACCGGCTGATACGGCGATGTTGGTCTGACGCGCCACTGTTGCCTGAGGGGAATCGGGTGGCGTCTCTGCTGGACCGTCCGAGAGGCTTGGGCCGACGTAGGGCGTTCCTTGCCCCATGGTTTGATTAGGGAGAAACAGACCGCCCGTGATGGCAGAGCGTAGTCCAAGATCCGATGCTAATTTCTGCAAGTCAAAGAACATGTCCATGCCTGCCTGATAGCGACTCTCGGGTTCCCTATGCATCGCTTTGAGAATTATCGCATCGAGACCCGGCGGACACTCGGGACGGAGCTTGCTTGGGGGCTCGGGGTCAGTCTTGAGCCGTTTTGACATCGTGGCGTAGACGCTGTCACCCCGAAATGGAGACTCTCCTGTAACCATTTCGTACGCGAGGATGCCTATCGCATAAATGTCGGATCGCCAGTCAACCTGCGAACGCAGCATGTACTCAGGCGCGACGTAGTCGATCGTTCCGACTACTCCCCCGTGCTCAGTGAGCTTTGGGCCGTGACGATTTCGGGCGATTCCGAAGTCCGCAATCTTTACGTTTCCCTCGTTTGTCAGGAGGATGTTTTCTGGCTTGAGATCGCGGTGCACGATTCCAGCATCGTGAATTGCCTGTACTCCTGCGGCCATCTGGCTCAAGATTCGGATAATTTCAGCTACAGGCATTCGCTCTGGTTGTCCGAGTCGCTCCGCCAGGTCTCCACCACCAACGAACTCCATCGTGTAAGCGACGAGATCGCCATCTCGAAGGTACTCGTAGGCTCGCACAACATTTGGGTGAGAAACCCCGTACGATGCGAGAATCTCATTGCGGAATCGCGCTGAAGCGACTCGATCTTGCGCAACCTCTGGAAAGAGAACTTTGGCTGCCACCATCTGCCCCTGCAGCTCGCGGTGTCGGCACGCATACACCAATCCCATGCTCCCAGAGCCGAGGCACTTTACGACCTCGTACTTGCCCCCGATTACGGTGCCGGGCTGTAGGCTGATGATATGCTCGTCGGTCATGGTCACTCAGCTAACGCTCCCCTCGCTACCCTGGTACTTGATTGCTCATCACGAGGCACACGTGGAAATTTCGGTCTCCGAAACTTACAACATCACCGTGGCTGAGCACTGCTTTCTCGCCGGAGAGCAGAATCTCCTCTCCGGAGTCGGCCTTCCGGATGCGAGTACCACTCTCGGAGAGCTGATCCAGCACCTGAATCGCTCCGCCCGCAGCAACCCGCATGACTGCATGCGATGGCGACACGCTTTCATGATTCAAAACGAGGCAGTTACTCCCGGGATCCGGCTGGGCCGAGACGATGAGCCGCCCCGCCCTAAGCTCAAGATACGAGCCACTCGGGTCATAGTCGAACGAAACGAGGAATCCCACCAGCGGGGTACAAGATTTCCAGTAGACTTCCTCAGCCCTGACGTCAGCCTCTGTCAGCATAGGCTCCTCTGCAACATGAACGAACTCGGGGACCGGATCTGGGGTAAAGGCAGCGGGTTCATAGATATCGGGCTGGTCGGGAACTGGGTCTCCCTGCCGTGCCAAAAGACCAAGAGGATCCCAGAACTCACCTTCGCCATTGCCTGGAGCATTTTCTCCCTCGACGTCGGATTGAGTCGAGAACCCGGGGATTCTCTCTTCTACGGGTTGCTCGGCAGCTGCGACAACCTCGCCCCGACTTTCTCTCTGGTTGGGCGAGTCAACTGAATCAGCAGCAAAAGCAACCGGGGCCTTGCGAACTCCGAGGTCACTGCTCACTCGTGGAGCCTCCCACTGCGAATCACCCGGTTCAGCCGACGGCTCCAATCCTCCCACGCGGTGCCCCGAAGCCTCCTTGCCAAGGCGAGCTCGAACACCTCCAGTCACGCTGGAATCTAAAATCACGGTATGATTCTTCGCTCGATTCGCGCTGTCCTCACGACCTCGTCCAGGAGCCCCGCGCGATACTTTGCTCTCACTGTCTTCCATACAATCGAATCACCGCAAAAATTGAAAACCCAAAGCCGCTGCGACCGTAACAGTTGCTGCAGCTACTGCCATACACACGAGGAACAAACCGTGCTTGAACAAGCCGCTCCCACGCGCGCGGTTTGGGCGATTCTGCTTCACCTTCGGGGCATTCGATTCGTCTCTCGGCTGAGTTGTGCGCAGCAGCCCCGGAACCCGAATTACCGCGACTGAGATGTTGTCGTATCCGCCCCTCTGGCGGGCCAGCTCAACGAGCTTTATGCCAGCATCCTTCGGCTCGAGGCCTGAGACGACGCTTCCAAGCTCGATATCCGGGATGAGGCTGTAAAGGCCGTCCGAACAGAGAACGACAACGTCATGGTCTCCACCGGGGTCAGCTGGCCAGAGCCACAGACGCTGCGAATGCACGTTTGGGCTGGGCTCTGAACCGAGACAGCGAGTCAAGACGTGAGCCTCGGGATGACTTAAGGCATCCTCCGCCGGGAGCTTTCCCTCATCCACAAGCGACTGCACGTAGGTGTCATCGACTGTGAGCTGCTGAACGGCTCCATCTCGCACCAAGTACGCTCGAGAGTCTCCGATACTCGATATGACGGCTTCAGCGCCGTCGAAGCGCATAGCCACAGCCGTTGTCCCCATGCCCTCGAAATCGGGATTAGTGCGCCGAAGGAGTATGATTCGGTTCGCTTCCCGAAATGCAGATCCTAGGACGTCTACATTCGGGTCGTTCTGAGAAGATTGCTTGATCGAACGGGCTATTGCATCCACCGCAAGCTGCGCCGCAAATTCTCCTCCTGCCACGCCGCCCATACCATCACAGAGAAGCCAGGTTACGGCCTTGCCATCGTGGATGGTTTCGACACGATCCTCGTTCAGTGTTCTTTCGCAGCCGACGTCAGTTAGGCAAAAAGCCTGCAGAGAGCCCTCCGGAGAACTGTCAGTTCTTCGGGATTCTCCCTGCACTTGACCCCGTAACATACGCAATGCTTCCTCCCCCAGAGAGCCGCTCGCGCTCTTACAGTCGCGCTCTCCTAGCCCTCCATCAGTTTCTTCGGCAGAAGTGCCTCACGACTGAACACTCCCCCTCTCTTTTTGATGCCCGAGCAGGCTCCTGCCCTGTCGATATGTTTGGGGGAAAAAGGGGCTGTATGCAGATTTTGAGGCTCTTATGTTACTTATTGATCTTTCTGAGATAATTAAGCCAAAGTGCTGCCTCGGGAGACCTATTTCGCACTGGGCGGAGAGGCGCGAACGCGTTACCATGCCCTGATTTAGGGTCTTAGTACCTCTCATTTTCTTCCGGAGTTTTTTTGAGCCCCCGTTCTACCCCACCGATTTCCTGGATAGTTCTGGCAGTCCTAGCCACGGTGCTGCTGGCGCCCTATGCGGGATGTCACATCTTGACCTCCGCTCCCACCGACCCGTCAGCTGCTCAGGAATCTTCAGGGCCAGGCTCATCGCTTGAAGAGAAGGCTCCTCAGGGGCGGAAGCTCAATGACCTGGATGCTCTGATTGGGGCGAAGTGACGAGCGGGAAACGTATCACCCTACACAACATGGACGTATGGTAACTCTCAATAGAATTTACACGCGCACCGGAGATGATGGCTCAACTGGATTGGTCGGTGGTGCCCGCACTCGGAAGAACTCTCCCCGGGTGGAAGCCTACGGTGACATAGACGAACTTAACTGCCTCATCGGAATATGCGTTACACTCGCAACCGATGCTCGCGAGGCGGGCATCCGCGACAAACTCAAGATCATCCAAAATGAGCTCTTCGACCTCGGCTCCGAACTTGCCACTCCTCATGGCAGCAGCTGGCAGGGAATGCTCAAAACTGAGTCAACTCATGTAGACCGTCTTGAGCGATGGATAGACGAGTTCAATGAAGTGCTGCCTGATCTGAAGTCCTTCGTTCTGCCTGGTGGCACTCCACTAAACGGGCACCTACACCTAGCCCGCGCGGTGTGTCGGCGTGCTGAGAGAGCCATCGTTTCCCTCAATGACGCGGAGCCGCTCTCTGATCAGGTTCTTCATTACGTTAATCGCCTGAGCGACCTGCTTTTCGTGATGAGCCGAGCAGCGGCACAAGTCGCTGGCGCTTCGGAGTTTCTCTGGATTCCTGGGGCGTCGCGTCCAAAGTGAGGCCTGGCTTGGCGCTCCGATACAACTAGCTCCCTTTGACGCCGATGCGATGAGAGAAGACCAGCTCACCGCCAAGAGTGCCCACCCATACGACGAGCACGAGCTGCGACACGAGCGCCAGCACGTACAGCCCCCTGAAGAGCTGTTGCCGCTGCCGCGCCACGGCACTGAGCCACGCGAAGGCGCCGAGAAGCACGGAGTTGATGAGGACAAACCGGCCGATCGCATGGTGAACTCCCAAGGCCGCTTCGGCCGGCTCTGAGAGCTCTCCCATCAAGGCACTCGCTTGGTACCCGGAGAGGAAGGTGGCAAGAGAACTCAGGACTATTGCCGGGACAAGTAGGAGCCGTGCAGCAGTGAGAATCTTTGCGAAAGATGATACCTGTCTCAGGACCTCGACGCAGCAAAGCAGAAGGGTGAACGCGAGAGGCATACCGCTAAGGGGGGGATGTAGCTGAGGCATGTCACCGAAGATAGCTGGGAATCCCGCCGCGGGGAAGGCGCATGAACGCGAAGAATGAGCAGCATCCCGACACGTTAGCTAAAATGCGCATCATTCCGCAAAGCTACTGACCGAGAGTCTGGCTACTGTCGAGCACTCTACCGAACTCGCTTCACGAGGAGCAACGTAACGTCGTCGCGCAAGAGTCGGTCCTGACGGAAAGAATTAAAGTCGTCGAGGATCGTCCGGAGCATCTGGGATGCGCTGAGCTCGGGTGCTGTGCGCTTAAGTGCTGCAGCGAGTCTCTCAAAGCCGTACGGCGACATGCTGCGGTTCTGTGCCTCACTGATCCCGTCCGTAAAGAGCAGCAAGGCATCTCCCGGGGCCAACTCGTCCTCTTCGAGGGTAAAGCGCCCGGATTCATCGAACCCGATTGGGTACCCCTGGCCCTTTAGTTGCCGCACCAAGCCTTGCTTCCGAGAGAGAATGAGCGCTGGCGGATGGCCTGCCCGGGACCATTGCACTTTTCCACTTGCGGGGTGGTAGAGGCATCCTCCCAAAGTAACGAACCTGCCAGAAGGAATCTGTGGCCCGAGAAAACGATTCATCTCCTTGAGCAGCTCATCCGGCCGCGTTTTATCTGCTGCTGTCATAGCCAATTTAGTCATGCTGGCGATAAACGCTGCTGACAATCCGTGCCCAGAAACATCCGCTACCTGAAGCAGAAGCTTGCCAGTCGTGTCGACACTGGCGAAGTACCAGTCTCCGCCGACTTCCTCAAGTGGCTGGTATGAGACCGCGAGCTGGTACCGGTCATCGGATGGCAGCGAGCGCGGTAAGAGGCTTTGCTGGATCGCCCGCGCTTCCTCAAGCTCCTTCTTGAATCGCTCGTTATGGTCGCGCAACGCTGCGTTTATCTCCGCCAAAGTTCCCTGCAGCTCGTCGCCCCCAGCTTGCTTCCGCATCCGAAGCTGCGTCGCAATACGGCCTGCAAGCGTGCCCACTGAGAACGGCGCCTGAACGATATCTACCTTGTCGATGATGTCCGGCTCGTACAGCTCTGAACTGTTCTCTGGGGAGATACACACGATCGGTATGCCGCGCGTGTTTTCTTGCGACCTAAAGAAAGCGCACATGTCCGGGACGTCACCGAGCACTCGGCCGTCGATCAGGATGAGGTCGACGTTCGTGCGTGAGATGAGGTCAGGCAAGGCCACGTTGTTAGTGGCCCCAAGCACAGCGTAGCCGAGCCGCTCAAGGAATCGCGGCAGCTTCTGGTCG
>CAZZJR010000001.1:0-52844 GCA_964654585.1 uncultured Bdellovibrionales bacterium | reverse complement strand
ACGAATTGCAAGTCGAGCGACAGCTCTGTTCGCGGCCCAACAGCTTTGGGAACTTCTGCCGCGGTTGACTCCTCCCCTTTGATAGTTGGTGGCTGCTGCGAAAATTGGGTGCCATCTCGCGTCGCTATCGAAAACATGAGGGGCAGGAATCCCCGCAGCGCGTACTGAGGATCCGAAACCTGAAGCGAAACTGTAGCGCTGTTGTCGCCAAACTCTACGCGCTTCACCGCCATAGAGGCCGCAGGCGGTTCGTTAAAGTCTCGCAACGAGTTGCTGATAAAGAGCAATACGGCCAGAACGAGAGCCTGCACCCCTGTGCGAGCCGTCAGAAGGTCGGCCAGCTTGCCGCGCCCCTGGACCTTGAGAGTAGCTAGTCGCTCCGCACGGTAGGGATCGAGTCCGGCTGCACGCCAGTCCACGTCGGCAAGCATGGTGAGCGAGAAAGCAAGTGCGGAATATGTGCTGAGAAGCCAGAAGGCGGCTTGGCTGAAGGCGCTCAGAGATGACCAGAGCACCGACCGCCCATCGGGGTACGGTACCGAGCACAGGTTCACGAGCAGCAGCGTTATTCCAACTGGTGCAAGAACCGAGCTCAAGGCAGCACGTGGCGTTGCTTTCGTTAGGTCAAGCGACTTGATGGCTGAAGCCCTCAAGTCGAGACCTAGCATCGCTGTGGGGACGAAGTAAAAGTAGTGTCGGAGGCTCAAGACGAGCCCGAACACAAAGAGAAAAGCAGCCAACAAGATTAAGGAAGACTGTGGCCGAAGTGTTGAAGCGACGAGGGGAGCTACACAGAGCAGCCAGAGAACAGTGCCGAACACGAGGGTTCGAAAGAGAGCTCTACCCGCGTTCCCACTTCGGCTGCCTGGCTGCTCAAGTCGGTGCTTCCATCGACGTGTGACCGCGAATAGCACGGCAAGCTGTAGCAAGCGCTCGATTACTACCGCTGACACAAAGAGCCATTCCGGCATCGCTATAAGGAAGACCTGTATCGCGCTCGGTAACCCAAGAGCGAGAAACAGCCAGGGCAGCAGCGCACGGTCATTCCGCAGCAACGCTGCAGCAATTGTAAATGCCTCTTCATTAGGCGACTTCACGCCTGTCTTCTCGGTTACTACGTCACTCGTCATACTCGGGGATAAGACTCCTGCCGCCCCCGGAAAGCAAGAGGTCTTGCATCAAACCGCATGTGTGGAGGGTGACTGGGGATCACCGTGAGAGGGGCAGTCGCCATGGGGGCGGACGCTCTACTCCGACTTCAACAAAGAGCGTGTCGGCCGGCCCACCTATCGTCCCTGGCGCGATAACCAGCTTGTAGTACGGGAGAGGGTACTGCGTGGGGCCGTGCGCCACGGAACCGTCCGGATTGTATGCACTCTCTGTGTACTGAGATCTCCACAGGAGCCTCCCATCCCTTTCTGAGAATATGAGCGCCGATAGGTCATAGGTACAGGCAGTGCTCATCGCATAAAATCCGCCGCTATCCCGCCGCAGAAGGATCTTGAGATCCGAGAAGAAGGTCTCCTCGCGTTGAGCCAGCTCAGCAACCGAACCGAGGTTAAGGAACCCTGCTGGCCGCTTCTTTGGGCCCCAGAAGCACGCCGATAGAGCGACTAGTGTAGAGACGAACAGGACTCCAAGGAGGCGCAGTACCCGAGACCGATTCCGGCTTGCTGCTACTGGAGCCAAGGGAGCTCGCTCTCTAGGTTCTTGAGCACATCCCGAAGTCCGAGTCCTTCAGGGGCTATTACGATTCCCCCGTCCGCTTGGCGCGCTATCTTTCCAAAGAGCCGCTCCTGGTCCTGTTCAGAGTGCTTCGTCTTGAATTTCTTAACGGAGTCGGCCCCGAGCAAATCAAGGTCCTCCTCAAGCATGTCCTTCTCTTGAGCCAGGATCACGAGTCGATGGCCGTTGATGCACACGGAGGCTGGTTTTTTGCCAATGTAGGGGACAAAGAAGTTATCCATATCTTCCCTTCCAAGCTAACCACCAACCTCCGGAATTTCAACTGCTTCCGGGCTCTGGCAGAACTCCACGGTATCTTTTCTGCTCGAAGCAGCTTGATCCGCAGCTTTTATGCAACTTGACCGTCCTAACAGGCTCTACTTGGACCTGTATACACGACCGGGAAGCGGGGTGCCAATAATGAATTCCGCAAGCTTCGCAGCCTCACAGATGAGCCGCAGGTCAACGTTCGTTTCGATGCCCATCTGCTGGCAGAGGTACACAAGATCTTCGGTCGCCACGTTGCCAGCGGCTCCGGGTGTGAATGGACATCCTCCTAGTCCACCAACCGAGGTCTCAAAGATCGAAACCCCTTCGAGCAGCCCGGCATACGCGTTAGCCAAGCCAAGCCCAACTGTGTCGTGCAGATGAAGTGACAGCGTAAAGCCGAGCGGCCGCAGTGCGATGAGGCACTCTCTGACACTTTTCGGATTGCCCATCCCCACGGTGTCCGCCAAACACACTTCCGCAATCCGCTCTCCCGCCGCTTCGCAAGCAGCAGCGAATCGCTCGACGAGGCTAACGACAGCCGAAGACGAAACACGTCCCTCGAACGCACAGCCGAAAGCATTTGAGACCAACAGCCCGTGCAGTCGCTTACCGTGACGACGAAAGAGGCCACACCACTGCGAAACAGCTGCCACGCTCTCGTCAATCGATGTATTGCTGTTTGCCTTGAGAAACGTTGCGCTTGGCGATGTGTACAACCAGCCTTTATTGTTGAGCTTGCCTGTCTTCTCTGCCCGTTCAAAGCCGAGCTGATTGAGGTACAGAGCCGAGTACTCGGCTCCTTTCACCGCGGGCAAGCGCGCGACAAGCTCTTCGGCGTCGGCCATCTGCGGAACTCTGTCCGGGCGCACAAAAGAGGCAACCTCAATTTGGGAGAGCGACGCCTTAGTGAGAGCATCGATCAATCGGAGCTTCTGTTCGGTTGAGTAGATCGCCGGGAGGATCTGGAAACCCTCACGAGGACCAACCTCACGGATGAGCACTTGCTTCGGAAGCGATTCACTTTTCATGCTTGGGATGAGCAGCTAGATACCAGGCTGTAGTGTACAGCACCCTGCCAGCGGGCGTCACAGGAAAAAACGAGTAGAGGGGCTACTCGGTGACGTAATCGCGGATGAAGCTCCTACAGGCGAAGCCGCCTGCGTCCTTCTGGCATTCTTTCTTCTGCTCGAAGCAGTAGCGCTCCTCGCCCTCCTCGGCCATGCCCAATCCCCGAGGATTTCTCCGTGAGGCAGCCCGCGAGCTGTCCGCTGAGCTAAGGCAACGCATGACGGCTTTTTGAATCTGTTTCTGTGTCGGAGGCTCCGGCACCGGAGTCGGCGTGTCGATGAACGAAGGTAGCTGCTCATCTTCAGCTGCCGAGGGGACAGCTCCTCCAAGCACTAACCCCAACAACGAGAGAGAGCACAGAGCAGAGACCGTTGCGAAAATACGCCTCATCAGCATCGTGTGAACTGAACGTAACAAACGCCTATCTTGGGCCATGCGACACCACCAGGAGGGTTAAGAACTCCTTTACAGTATTGCACGGCTTGGCACGCTAGTCACACTCGCCTTCCGGGGGAGTCTTCACGGTCGCAATCCACCACAATAAGCCTGACAGTATCATCGCGATTGTGGTTACCTGCAGCGCCAGAGCTAGCGCAGTCGCCTCAGTAGCTACCGAAGGTAAGACAAGCAGCAGATCCGTTACCCAGCCAACGACGAACATCCCAGCCGCTGCTCCAAAGAGGTTTATGAGAAAAATCGAGACACCTTGCGTCAGGGTCTCCAGCCCGGGAGGCGATCGCTGGACGAGAACTGAATTGAGCGGCGCAACTCCCGCAAAGAGTGCTATCTCGGCAACAAAGCAGGCTCCGAAGAACCACTCGGCAGAGTTGGCTAAGAAAGCAACTGCGAGGCATGGCGCGCCGAGGAGCGTTGTGATGCTGATGAAAGCTAGCATAGCCTTGATGCGGTTCGGTCTTGCGGCGGAAATCTTAGAGGCTAGAAATCCTCCTCCGAGCGTCCCGAGGAATCCGGTTACGACGAGGATTCCCCCGAACGTAGCAGCGACGTCATCAGCTTCCATTCCGAGCCCTTCGCCGTGCCGCACCACGAACATCGCTATTCCGTTGAGCGCGAAGGTGTTGAGCACGTAGCCGGCTATCGTAAAGCCTAAATCCGAGCGGGAGAAGATCTGCTTCACGCCATTGTAAAATCCGTTAATGCCACCCGAGAGCTGCCTCAGAATGCCCTCTTGAGGGGCTTCGCTGCTGCTTTTGGCTACGCCTGTCTCTGGCGAGATCTTTACGAAGCACAACGAGAGCAAGATACCTGGCACTGCAGCGGCGAAGAATACGCTGCGCCAACCCCACACCTGCGCGATGTTGCCTCCAACCACGTAGCCGAGGGCAGAGCCAACCGGGATCGCCACGAAGAAAATCGAGAGCGCATTGTTGAGCTGAATTGGGTTTGAGATGCGTCCCTTGAGGTAACCCGGAACTATCGAACCGAAGCTTGCCTCTCCTACTCCCACCATTATTCTGGCGAGAACGAAAACAAGGAACGTGGGCGCAAGCCCAGTTAGGGCTGTGCAGGCGCTCCAAACGAAAAGGCCAACGCCCATCAGCCAGCGGCGGTCTCGCGAGGCGCCCAGGTAGCCAAAGATCGGGGAAAAGATAAAGTACCCGAGCACAAAAGCTGCGCCCAACAATCCTGACTCACTGTTGGTGAGAGCGAATTCTTGCTTGAGCAGCGGCTCCACCGACTGCACGATGTAGCGATCAAAGAAGTTGAGCGTGTTGACGAGCGCCAGGAATATGAGGACGCCCCACGGCATGGCAGGATTACGACAGCCGCTCGGAGGCATCGAGCAAGAATTTCTGCTGCGAAGGCAGCCGGGCCTGAAGCAGCCCGATGATCGCTTTCGCCTGCGCTTTCTCCTCTGGGGTCGTTGCTAACGCGGCCAACGCAACTGCCGCACGAACAGCAGCAAAGTCTCCTCGCTCAGCCAAACCTTTGAGCGCTTGCTTCGCAGCCTCAAGGTGCTGTTCTGAGTCCGAGAGCGCCTTGGCGAGGCCGAGCACAGCGAGCTCCGCAGCGGCTCGCTCAGGCGAGCCCGGCGTTCCCACCGTCTCCCAATTCTGGCCACCGAGCACGGCCTGTACCGCACCAAAGTCTGAGCGGCCCGCAGCCACAAGCCCACGATACAGCCCTGAAAAGGCCGAGAATGTGGAGGCAGTCTCGAGTTCAGAGGCCTTCGCTAGCAGTCGGTCTTCTTTTAGCTTGAGGGTTTCAGTTGCCTTCTTAGCCCGCTCTGCCGCCTCGGCGCGCGCCTTGTCGTCTTTCGCCGCGCGCTCATCGGCCTGGGCAGTGAGCAGCACCTCGCGCTCCTCCACTACCTCTTGGTAAGCCTGCTGCATCTCTCGGAGGGCGCGAGTTGCATCCGCCTGCTTCTGCAACGTTGTCGCCGTTACTTGGCTGTAGCCCACAATGCCAAGCCCGACTGCGACCAGCAGCACTATCAGCAAGCGCCAATTCGATGAGATGAACCGAATAAACGGGTCGTTCCTTCCTGCCTCGACTATTGCTGGGTCCTCGAAGATGTTTCGACGCGCTCGGCTGGAGGCCTCGCTCGTATCCTGGTTACGGTTCGGCAGGGTTGGTTTCGGTGCGGAGGACACGGGCAACTCGCTAAAAAAGAGACGTAGCAGCTCGTTTCGTAGCAGAGCGCGGGGGGCTTGTACAGGGAAGACCGGTGTCGGGGCGCCTACATCTTGTACTTAAAGTCATCTGGGTCGAGCTGACTTAGAATCTCTGTCCACTTATCCTTGTCGATCGCCCTAAAATCTTTGGAGGAATCGTCCTGCTGCTCTTCTGCCTGCTCCTCCTCAGCCTGCCCCTCTTGGGGTTGCTGCTGACCGCTCACCTGCTGGCTGCCCTGCTTGGCGAAGGCCTGCCGAGCCTGGTCAAGGACAGACTGAGCCACAAAGATAGGGGCTGTCGCGCGCAGCGCCATAGCGATTGCATCGCTCGGGCGGGCATCGAGCACGAATACCCTCTCTCCTTGGCCAAGAACCAGCTCGGCAAAGTACGTGGAATCTTTTAGCTCGGTGATGACGATACGCTGAACCGTAATCCCGAGCTCCAGAAGCAGTTCGTAAAAAAGGTCATGGGTGAGCGGCCGTGCCATCGCTACTTGCTTAATGGCACTGGCAATTGACGTGGCCTCGGCGATCCCGATCCAGATTGGAAGGGTCACCTCGCCAGTCTCATCCTTGAGCACCACAATCGGAGCCTGGGTCGCCGGGTCGAGCACAAGCCCGCCGACAAACATCTCCACCACAGCTTCATTTCCCATCGTGCAAACGCCCTGAGAGTCGCACCCTGCCAGAGCAACGACCTAAAAGAACAACAGTTGGCAGGAGTTAATCAGCAACCCGATAGCCTCTATGGTACCACGCGTATTCTTGGGGCGTCTACGCAAAGAAGCATCTCTTGGCCCGAGCGCATGGACTGGGCTGTGGAGAATGCTTCATACTGATTGGACAAGGGTATTTTCTCAGTGAAGCGGCTTGTCGCTCGCTTATTAGGCAGGCTCAGCAACGAGCCAAACTCTTCCCCGCCCGCTGATGCGAGCTTTCACGATTGAGCCAATAGCGATGCCCTCGTGGGGCTGCACAAAGTTCGCAATGAAGTTCTGAGAGATGCGTCCCTGAAAGCATCCTTCAGCGACCCGGTTGTGATTGTCGACCAGCACCTCCGCTTCACGCCCGACCCACGAGGCCAGCTTGGCGTCCATGAGTCGGTCTTGCAGCGCCTGCAGCTCCTGAAGGCGCGCAATCTTCTCCTTCTGGGTGAGCAGCTCTTCCATCGCAGCCGCAGGAGTCCCTGGTCGAGGAGAGAAGGCAAACGAGTAGCTGTTGTCAAACTGAACCAGCTCCATCACTTCAAGCGTCTGCCTGAAGTCTTCCTCTGTCTCGCCAGGAAAGCCGACGATGAGGTCAGTTGTTATCGCGATGTCCGGCACCCGGCTCTTCAGTGCCTCGATGATTGCGAGGTACTTCGCACGACGATAGTTCCGGTTCATGAGCCGCAAAATTCGGTCGCTGCCCGACTGGAGCGGCATGTGGATGTGGCGGCAGACCTTCGGGTTAGACACAACGAAATCAATGAAGTCTTGACGCACCTCCTGTGGGTGTGGCGAGGTGAAGCGGATGCGCTCGACACCTGGGATGGCGGCGACTCTGTCGAGCAGCTTAACAAAGCTCATGCGTGGCGAGAGATCGAGCCCGTAGGAGTTGACTGTCTGGCCGAGCAGCACGATCTCTTTGCTGCCCCGGTGCACGGCGATCTTTACTTCCCGCTCAATCTCTTCGGCAGCACGACTCACTTCCGGGCCACGAGTTGTCGGAACGATGCAGTACGTGCAGGCCTTGTTACAGCCGCGGCTAATGGAGATGAAAGCGGTCACGTGACCGGCTTGTCCGTGACGGGTTGGATCGTTCTCCGCGAATCCAAGCGGAAGCTCCTCCCACTCTTCGCGGTAATCGACGGCTGCCTGGGGCGGAGCACCCTTTTTGCGCAGCTGGATGAGGGAGGGCACGAGAGAGAGATTGTGTGTTCCGAAGACGAAATCGACGCCCCGGGATTTCTTGAGAATTTTTTCACCTTCTTGCTGCGCGACGCAGCCACACACACCGATCATCATGCCAGGACGCTCTGACCGGAGTGCCTTCAGTTCACCGAGCATGCTGTACAGCTTCTGTTCGGGCTTCTCACGCACGCTGCACGTGTTGACGAGCACGAGGTCGGCTTTCTCAGGTGCATCGACGGGGTGGTACTCTTTCTCGAGGATCTTGTAGAGCTTCTGCGAGTCATACTCGTTCATCTGGCAGCCGAACGTGCGGATGTACACACCCTGCTTCTGGGGTTTATCCTGCTCGTTTTCTTTCTTCTCGGACTGCATGGCAACTCGTTGAACAGCGAAGGCGTGTCGAGAAGCCTGGGCGCCGTGACTAGAAGTCCGAATCTACCGACACGATACGCACCACCGGTTGCGGCGCAGTTTGGTCGGATGATGAGACGTGCTTCTCAAGAGAGAGCCGGAACGGCTTGCTTGCTCCTGGCTTCAGCCCAAGGTTTCTGACCTCGACTTTGCGCTCATTCTCAAGAATTTGATCTTTCAAAGCAAGCTGATCGGGGGTCGTAAAGCCCGCAACGATTACCACATTTCGGACAGTTGCCCCTCCGGAATTGAATAATTCACCAGTTATCGTGAACTTCAGCTCGCATTCGTTCGGGTTGGCACACGACTCTCCCGGGACTCGATGCACTTCCAGCTTGCGCAGGGCTAGGTACTGCGTTGGAGCCTCTTTCTCTGCTTCGGGCTCCTCCTTCGTCGGCTCCTCTGTGAGGAAAGGGCCAGCATCACGCCCCCAGAGCACCTCAAGCTGGTAGTTGGTGAGACCCGCAGACGGAATAGTCAACGAAAAATTCTCTGGCTTACCCGCAGCCATCATACCAGCCTGTGGCAGGAGGTCGCTCATGCGATGAAACGAGATGCGCTGCTGTCCACTCTGATCGAGAGCTGCAAGCCGCACGACCACCTCACTGCTTGGCCACTCGTCTTTTGGGGTTAGTCTGCCCTTAATGACGATGTCTGCACCATCGTGCAGCTCTTCGAGCACTTCAAGCTTGAACGGCGTAGCTGATGGGTCGATTCCAGACGCCGAGTCAATCGGCCGACGCTTTGACGAGCTGGCGTTAAAGCAACCCGCAGCGGTCACGAGCAGGAGGGCGCCCACCGCAAAGCAGATCATCGCGCGTTGCACTTCAGCCAACATCGCTCCCTTCCCCCTCGTCAAGCTCGGCCATGTCACGCAGCTTCCAACCGTCTGACATGGTGAACTCCCAGTGCTGCTCCTCGATGCGCATTTTAACGACGTAGAACGGCACCTTGTAGTAACGCACTTTAAGCGTCACGGTAGCCTTGCGCGCAGCTTCCGAGTACTGGACATCGTCGAGCTTCGACTCTACAACGCGCTCTTCCTCGTTTCTGTCGCGGATAAGCTTGCTGATGTTGGCTCTGCTCTCGGGCATCACGACGGTCATCGCCAGCTTCTTGTTTCCGAGCACCATGGCATCGGCAAACTTTCTCGCTTCGGGCTCTAGGAGAGCCATACGGTCGCCCTCAGTGGCGCCGGTCTCTTTGAAGGCCTGCACGAAGGGGATGATGAAACAGCCAGACAGAAGCGCCGTTGCAGCTAGACTGAGAATGAGTCGGGAGAACTTCATGCTTCGCATACGTTACTCGATAGGCTCGTGCTCAGCCACTTCGGAAGGAACATGAGACGCCTCGTCAGGCAACTCGTCCCCTTCAGGTTGTGGCTGCTGGCCAGCGGGAGCCGGCTGCGCTGGCTCCGCACCAACGAGCCCCCCGAGAAATTTCTTGATTTTGCTCTTGTCGTGCTCCGAGAGAGAGCTTCCCACTTTACGGGGCGGAATACTGTGGGCAGGCACGACGCCTTCGGCATGGGGCGCCAAGTTTTCGCCCCGCAGCTGCTCGATGAGCTTCTTTGCCGCCTCGCTCTCCTCAGATGTGTGCTTCACCAGCCTACGCTGCAGATCAACGCCTGCCACGAAGACGCTCGCACTGCCGAAAAAGCACACCAACGCTAGAAAGCCGACTTTTTGCAAGCCATTCATGGCGGAAAGGTTACCCCGGAACCTGCCTGTGGGGTACCCTTTTTTCGATCGCTCGGACCGAAATCAGGGCTTGTCTACCGTTAAACAAGGGGTACTGCTGATCCGGGATTAGAGTGTTGGGCGCGGGAGCCGGATGAAGCTTGGAAGCTACAGTAACCTCGCGGGGACGGCGTTCGCCCGACTCAAGCCTCAGTGGTGGGAGCCCCCGTTTCTACTGGGTCTGGTCTTGGGAATCTTCCTGCTTTACATCTCTCGTTGACTTCAAGAGGCGATAGGCCGCCACGGCCGTCATCCCCGAGAAGAGGATTGCGAAGGGGAGGCTGCCCCACGGCATTCTCTCTCCGTACCGGGCTCGCTCGCGATCCACAAACGACTGGAGCTGCTGCTTCTCTTCAAATCGCCGCGTCTGTGTCTCAGTACGGACAATTCCAAAGCTCGGAATCCCAGGTTCGACATCGTACACCTGATAGCTAGAGGCGATGAGTTCGCCGAGTAGCCGCACAGGGAGCGTAACGAAGCCATGATCCACTTCGACGAGTTTGGCATCCTCTGGCTTCAGGCGCTCTCGCAGCAGTCTCCCGATGCCTCGACCTGAGTCTGGGTCATAGAGGCACACCGACCTCCCGTCAAAGCGTTCAACCTGGAGCACGTGCCCGAGGTGCTCTGCATTCGGAGTTAAGAAAAGAATGTCTCCTTCAGCCATCTTCCACGGAGCGCGCCCGTAGTTTGTTCGTAGGTCAACATTTCGCCCAAAAAACCGCGCCACGTCGACACCAACGAGCAGCTCCCCTACGCCCTGCGTTGCGAAAGGCTCATCAATCGTCCGACCGTGCAGCGTCTGGTAGAGCGCCCACGGAAGAACTTGCGCTATCGGGAATCCGAATGCCCCAATTCGGTAACGCTCTATCCACTTTGAATTCAGGCTCAGGAGGAGCCCTGATTGCGTCTTAGCCTCACCGTGCTCAACGAGGTCAAGCGAGAGCCTGATGAATTCGCCTGGCTGAGTTCGGGCAAGGTGCCGGACCAGCACTGTTGAAAAACAGGTCGGCCCGTTCTGTCGAATCGCGTCAGGCGAAGCGACAAGAGTCAAGATCTGGCGCACTACATTTCCGCCCGACGTAAGCAGGCGCGTCTCAGTGCAGTGCGCAACGCCCTCTAGGCGAGCAAGCAGCGCTGCTCCGCTATCCTTAAAGACCCGCCGGGTAGCGCCGGGAATGCTGCTCCCCGACTCGGAATCCAAAAACAGCCGACTGAATGCCGGTACCTGAAGAATAGCCAGGGAGATAACTGCATTTCGGTCTGTCTCCGAAAGGCTGAGGTACGTGAGCGAGCTACACACCTCTTCAAGCTGCTCAACGAGCCGTCGTGCTGAATCGAGCTGGTCGACACCGCTAAAAACACGAGCTACCTTCAACGCACCAAGAACGGAGAGCTGCCGCAGCGCGCTCGCGGTTCGAAACTCCGAACTCGAAACAGTCGCTATCACAGAATCGAGCGGCGTCACCGCCGGCCGAGCAATCGGGGCCCGAGCCGCTTCCTGAGCCGAGCACTCCTGGAACGCGCCTGCCGCGAATGATGCCAAGATGGCTGCGTGGGGGGCGATATTTCGGAGAGAAAGACTTGCGCTCATACCGGCGTTCTATTCTAAGCCGGCCGCGGCACCGAGTCCAGCTTCGAGAGCCACGCGAGAAGAGAATTAGCGCCCCTGGTAGCTCTCGACGTTGAGGCGACTCAGTACGCGTTCCGATTCCGGAACCCGCGGAAGAGCGTCAGGAAGAGGATCTTGATGTCGAGGAAGATCGACCAGTTCTCGATGTAGTACAGATCGTACTCGATGCGCTTGTCGATCGAGGTGTCGCCGCGCCAGCCATGAACCTGCGCCCAGCCGGTCATGCCGGCTGGGACCTTGTGGCGCAACATGTATCGAGGAATGTGGCGACGAAACTCGCGGATGTACACGGGCCGCTCCGGGCGTGGGCCTACGATAGACATGTCCCCGCGCAGAACGTTGAAGAGCTGCGGAAGCTCATCGAGGCTCGTAGACCGAAGCAGCCGCCCGAGTGGCGTGATGCGCTCATCGCCTGGCTTAGTCCAGCCCGGTCCCGCCGCTTCAGCGTCGATGTACATGGTACGAAACTTAATGATGCTGAACGGAGTTCCGTCGAAGCTGACCCGCTCCTGCTTGAAGAGCAGTGGCCCGCGTGAGGTGAGCTTCACCAGAATTGAGATGGCCAGCATCACGGGCGAAAAAAGCAGGATGAGAATCGAGCCAACCGCCAGGTCAAGAACGCGCTTGGTGAAGAGGTTGATGCCATCCAGAGGGCACTCCTGAAGGCTGACAACGGGCAACCCCTCGAACTCCTCGATCGCCCCGCCAATACTGGCGAACTGGTAAATATCGGGGATGATCTTAATGTCGACCAGCGAATCCTTGAGCTGCTCCATGATCTCCGGAAGGCGCTGCTGATCCTCTAGCGGAAGCGCAACGACAATCTGGTCGATGTCAGTTCTGCCGACGAAGGAGCCGATATCTTCGTACCTGCCCACGATCGGAACACCACCCGGACCGCGCCGCTCGTCGCCATCTTTAGAGAGGCACCCCATGAGCTGAATCCCCAGCTCCTGGTGCAAACGAACGCGGCTGACTACATCGGAGGCAACTTTGCCAGCGCCGACCACGAGCATGTAGCGTAGGTTGTACCCCTTGCGCCGCAGCTCTCGCAGCAGGAAGCGCAGCGCCGTTCGCTGCAGCACAGTAAGCATCGTAGCGATGCCCCAGAAGTACACAAACACGAGACGAGAGTACTGAACGCTCTTCTCCCTGAAGAGGTACGTGATCGCTATTAGGAGCAGGATCGCCAGCGCGTTGGCGTTGATGAGCACCCACAGCTCGCGTGTGCGGCGCACGCCGCGCATCGGGCGGTAGAGCCCCATGCGCCGAAACACAAACGCCCAGATAATCCAGATGAACACGAGCATCGAGACGTAGTGAATCAGCTCGGGGACGCCCTTCTCAACCGGGACGAGCGCTGTCTCAAAGCGCAGCCAGTAGGCGACCAGCCAAGCAACCGACACAACGACCAAGTCAGTCGCCATGAACAGGTACTCAAAAAGCTGTCGCTTCTGCTTTAACATCCCACCCTCCGCGGCGAGTCTTCGAGAGCATCTTGGTTAAGGGGCAGGCCGACGCTGGTCTTTGGCTCAACGCCTACCTGCTTAGCGAACTGCTCCCATGCCGCAAAGAAATTTTGGTAGCTAAATTGTCGAGCCCGCTCGACGATTCGCTCACCCACGAAGGAGTCTCGCGTCGACTGATACGCCCGAACAGCTTCCACGAGCGCCGCCGGATCCCCGTGCGACCTCTTCTGGATGAATACACCGCACTCGTTTGAGAGGACAAGGTCAGAGTGCCTGACCGGCCGGTTTTCGCCCGCAGATTCCCTGATGCCTCCTGCATCAACCGCGATTACGGGCCGGCCTGATGCCATGCACTCAACTGGCACTATTCCGAAGTCTTCAATCCCGGGGAACACCAGCGCCTCACAGCGGCGATAGCACTCCCACAAGAGCGCCTCGCTCGCTCTGCCGAGAAATTTCACGTTTGCGGGCGCAGACTCCCTGAGCTTCCGCTGCTCGGGGCCGCTGCCGACGACCCAGAGCGGGAGCCCGAGTGCTCGGAAAGCCTCTAGCGCTACGTCGACGCGCTTGTACGGGACTAGAGCGCCAGCACAGAGAAAGAAGGGGGCGGGATTCGTCGAGAATATCTCCTGCTCAGCTGGCGACAGCACTTGTGGCACTTCATCGGCCATGCGCACGGGCGGCGCAATCACGGCTGATTCGCGGCCGTAGAACTTCCTAATGCGAGCGGCGATGAAGTGGCTGATACCGACGAAGTGGGTGACGCGCTGCGCTCCCCTACGATCCCAAACTCGGAGAGCCCACAGCAGCGGCTGGGCCAGCACGTACGCCAGTCCGGGCAGGTACGCCCTCGCTTGATCCCAGATGTAGCGCATCGGCGTGAAGCAGTAACAGATGTGCGGCACACCAGCCGGAACCCGAACGTTCTTCGCCGCAGCATGGCTGAGCGAGATGACGAGGTCATACCCGCTCAGGTCGAATGAAGCCACTGCGAACGGATAGAGCGGGAGGCATGCGCGGTAGAGTCTCTTGATGCCGGGGATTGCGCCTAAAAATGAAACCTTCTTGACGCGGCTGTCGATCAGCGCCGAAGTGGAGCCCGGCACGTGCACTAACGTAAAGATGTCTGCGGCCGGATAGAGCATCAGAAATGCCTCAAGGCAGCGCTCACCGCCGCGCATCCCAGTTAGCCAGTCGTGGACGATCGCGACCTTCACCCGCCCCTCCTCGCTGAGAGCACTTGCGAGTATACAGCGCGAACACGCTCTGCGACTCGCTTGGGGGAGTATGCTTCAAGGTGCGCGCGAATCGGCGCGCGCCCAAAAGCTGCTCCGCTGCGAAGTCCCATGCCGAATGCCTGGGCGAGGGCCTCAACGCTCATGTCCTCGGCGACGAAGTCGCGCTCGGTCACTAGCTCCTTGAGCGCTGCTACCGGCCGACACACTACTGGGGTGCCGACTGCTTGAGCCTCAAGGGCAGGCAGGCAGAAGCCTTCAAGACGCGACGGCACCACAAGTGCCAAAGCCTTCGCGTAGAGCGCCGCCAGCTGCTGGTCGTCGACAGCGCCAACTACTACCACATCACACGGCTGTAGCTTGTGGAGAGCTGCCGTATCCGCAAGGATCTCCTCGGCGCCGTAGCCTGCGAGCACCAGCTTCGGGCACACGGCCGCTGCGCCGCGCCACTGCTCGGATCTCTTGAAACGATCGAAGGCGTCTAGCAGCTCTGGAACCCCCTTGTGAGGCTTGCAGTTTGAGAGCACCGACAGGAAGAAGGGCCCAACCCCAGCTAATGCTGCGGGCAGCGCAAGCGACGATATGCCGCAAGCGAGATACGGAGCAATCGCATTTGGCACGTGCCGAACTTTTCCGCTTGCCGCTCCTGTGAGCTGCTCAACAGCAGCGCGAGTCGCGTTGCTCACCGCCAGCACGGCATCTGCGCGCGATACTGCGGAACGAATCAGTGCCTTTGCAACGGCGGGGTAGTAAAACTTCTCCGGCTCCTCGATATGAATCAGATCGTGCACCGTTACTACCGAGGGAACTCGAACTCCGTACGGCAGGACGTAATGCGGTGTGTGGAAGATGTCGAAAGTGCTCCAGTCAACACGACGCCCGAGAACGAGCAGCTCCTTCAAGGAGTAGCACGGAGTGGATTCGCTGATGAGAGACACGGACGGCGGAAGATCGAAACGGTCCCCTGCTCCCGGTCGTACGAGGGCCGTCAGTTGAAGTCCGCCAACTTCAGCTAGGCCCCGGATGAGGTTCTCAACGTACACGCCGATGCCGCCATCTCCGAGCTTGCGGGCGTCTAGCAGGACTCTCGGGAGCTGTTGTGGGGCTGCGGCAGCCGAGACTAGTTGGCTACTTTGCGCGTCCACGGTGCACTGCCCTCGTCTTCAGGCGCAGCAAAGATACGCCGAACGACGTAGATCTTCTTGCTCTGCGACTCGTAGTAGGTGCGCGCAAGCACCTCAGCCAGAAGGCCGAAAACGATAAACTGCAGCCCGATGATCACGAGCATTACGCCGAGCGACAGCAGCGGACGATTGCCCATCGGCACGCTCTGGAAGAGGCGCTGGAACGTGAGCATCGCGAGTATCGCTGTGCCAAGCACGCTCGAAACTGCGCCGACAACGCCGAAGAGGTGTATCGGGCGCTTCGAGTAGCCGAGCAGGAACTTCACGGTGATCAGGTCGAGGATGACGCGGATGGTACGCGAGATGCCGTACTTCGACTTTCCGAAGCGGCGCTCACGATGGTTAACTGGTACCTCTACGATGCGCGCACCCATCTCATTTGCGAGCGCTGGAATGAACCGGTGCATCTCTCCGTAGAGGCGCAGGCCGCGGGCGATATCTCCCGTCATTACCTTTAGAGTACATCCGTAGTCGTGGAGCCGAACGTCGGTCGCGCTTGAGATGATACGGTTGGCTATCATGCTCGGGAGACGGCGGCTGATGAATTTGTCGCGGCGGTGCTTGCGCCATCCAGCTACGAGGTCGTGTCCCTCCTCAAGCTTGGCTACCATCTGCGGGATCTCGGCTGGGTCGTTCTGAAGGTCGCCATCGAGCGCAACGACGATCGGGTAGCGAGTATGGTCGAATCCGGCCGCCATCGCTGCCGTCTGACCAAAATTGCGCCGGAGCTGGATGAGGCGCAGGTGTGGATCGCTTCCACCCACCTCAAGCAGGCGGGCGACTGTCGCATCGCGCGAACCATCATCCACGTAAATGATCTCGTAGGGGCGCTTCATGGCGCTCAGCACGCCAGTTACCTCGCGGAATCCCTCGGCAACGTTCTCTTCCTCGTTGAAGACCGGAATGACCACTGATATGCCCTGCATACCCCCTCACCTCTGAAAGTACAGCGCGGGCACTCTATCACAGCGGAATCACTAAACACAGCTCTCGGGAATTTTCATCGGACACCTCTTCCGAGCCGTAACTAAGCGATGTCTCGAAATATTTTCGCCTGCAAAGTCGTTTTACAGGCCAGGGCTGACATAACCCTTGGGAAGACAAAACGACCCTTAAAAAGCGGATCCAGACGGTAACCACTAAGAGGTAATCTCATGATCGACTTCGCGCAATGGCTATCGAACTCTTTCGGAACGGGGCATCTCATCCCCGATGCCGGCATAACGACGGCTACCGTATCGATTGTTTTTCTGACGATCGCACTCATGGCACGAGTCTCTCTGGGCTCAACCCTTGAGGATATAGCTGGAGACAACTCGACTGGCCTGCACGAGAGCCTCGATCAGATCCAGATTGAACTGCGGACAATCTCTCAGCTCTTCCTGTACAGCGTGGAGCGCAGCCGCGTACGGATGTTACAGCTACGTCAGACAGCACCTCGCGAGCCTGCCCTTGTTGCACACGAGCTCTAAGCAATCTAGCTACCAGTGCAGCCCTGCCCACCCGCTTATTGCTAGATGACTACTGGCTTTCCTAAAAGCCGTCGAATCACCGCTATCTGGCCCGAGTGCATGAGCTCGTGACCCGCAACCATCGAGAAGATTGAGCCAACGTGGGGCGCGTACGACCGCATCGCTTCGGGACCCGGCTTCGATAGGTCTTCGGCCGAAAAAGCTGCTAGCGCTGCGAGCGTCTTCGTACGTTGCTGCAGCATCAACTCCTGGTACTCCTTTTTTGAGAAGCGTAGCGTTGCATCAGAGTGCCCTGCATCCTTCGGATGAGCTTCCTCGAACCCCACGGGTAGCGTCACACCATGACCTGGCGCGATAGCCTCCACCATCTTGCGCTCAGAGACGATCAGATGCCCGAGCTGCCAGGCCGCGTGGTGCGCGCCCGACACCGGGCGAACCAGGAGATCGTCGTCCGAGAGGTCTTGCAAGTAACTGGACATCACGTACCGTGAAGTGCCAAGCATTTCGCGGATGGGGTCATGAGCGTTCATCTCTTCCTCTCCCTGTCGTCACTCGATAATTCGTTGCCGCAGCTCAGCAGGCACAAGCGCGCACTCTTCGACGCGACCGAAGAAAGCTATTCTGTTTCGAGACACGAGAGAATAGCCCCAATCACGCAGGAACCGCGGCACGAGCCGGAAAGCCGCTACCATGCTCCACGGCCAACCCAAGTGCGAGGCCACAAAGATCATCGCGCTGCTGCGGACCAGAGCCCTATTGCTCTCGACGACCACAACCGTTTCAGCGTCTGCACCCACCAGGTTCACGGAGGCAAGGAGCTGCTGAGCGACACTTGAGTGGTTAGATACGAAGCGCAGCGTCTGGGAGCGGTCTCGGCGCAGCGCGAAGACGACAAACCTATTGCACAGCCCGCACGTGCCGTCGAAGATCACGTATGGCCCCTGAGCCTGCTGCGTTGGCGTCACTTGCGCTCCTGCTTCTTAGTCGTGAGGTCGGCAAACAGCGCCTCGTACTTCGACACTACAGCATCCCACGAGTAGATCGAGAGCGCACGAGCTTTTGCACGCTCTCCGAGCTGCGCACACTGGGTCGGGTCCTTGAGCAGCTCTCCCATGACTGTCGACAGCGCTGCAAAGTCATTTTTAGGGAAGCTGCGCGCGGCGTCGCCGATCACTTCAAGGTTCTCAGGCGTTCCGTTTGCCACGACGCAGTTTCCGAACGACATCGACTCGATCAGCGCCGGGTGGGTGCCACCAACCTCTGTCGCTTGGACGTAGATGCGGCAGTTGCTCTGGAGCTCTTCGTACGCCTCGCCAAACTGGAACCCGGTGAAGATGACTTTCGGGCAGGCGGTCGACTTGAGCCTCTCTTTGTACTCCGTCGCATACGGTGCATCCCCAACAATAACGAGAGGAACAATCTCTGGATCTCTCTGGGCAAGGGCGTTGTAGGCTTCAATCACCCCGAGCGCGTTGTTCTCGGGCTCAAGCCGACTAACGTACAAGATGTAGCCCCTGGGCTTCAGGCCGAATCGAGCAAGAACCTCCCCGGCCGGGCGTGGCTGTGGATGGACTCCGTACGGAATCACTTCGCTCTCGCACCCGTACTCGGAGCGGTAGTAGTCAGCGATCACGTCCGCGTCTGAAACAACTCGCGTCGCAAGCAACACCGAGCAGCGCTCGCCGAGCCGGTACCAGAGCCTCCCGAGCACGTTCCACTTTGCCCGGTTTCGCTCTATGCCGTCTACGTTGATCAGCAGTGGCGTCCGCTTGAACTTCAGCATCGGCGCAAGGGGGCTGTTGGCCGCATTGCAGACCAGCAGTGCGTCGAATGGCCGGAACAGCGCGTCAAGGAAGGAGGTCAGGGCGTGCAGCGGCGTTTCAAGGTACTTATGGAACACGGTCGGTGTCTCGCGACGATCAACTCCGCGGTAGCTCTCGCGCCGGCCCCAGCCGCCGAAGAGCCGGCACCGCCCGTAGACTGTAACCCTATGCCCCCGGGCAACGAGGCGAGTCGAGAGCTGTTCAGCGAACGTTTCGAAGCCGCCGTAACGAGCTGGGATGCCGCGCGTCCCAAGCAGCGCAATGCGGAGCGGCTTAGGCGGAGGCGTTGAAAGTGTCATACGAACCGGAAGGTGGAGCCGCTCTTTGAGTCGAGGATCTCAACTCCCCGAAGAGCAGCCTCTTTGCGGATCTCGTCGCTGCGCGCGAAGTTCTTCGCTGCTCGAACCTCTGCACGCTCGCGCAGAAGCTCCGCGATACCTTCTCGTGACAGCGGAGGAACACCGAGAATGCTCGCAACCAGCCCGAGCCCCTGAGTCTCGACTGCCTCTAGCGAATCGAAGAAGAGCCCCAAGATCTTGCCGAGCTCAACCACGAGCTTCGTCATCCCGGCTACCTGCTCTGAGGTCGCTTTTCCTGAGTCGAGCTGCTGTGCGATCGCTGTCCGCGCCTTTTCGAGAGCAACGAGAGCCTCGGGCGAGTTGAAGTCGTTGTCCATCGCCGCCTCAAACGACTCGATCAGAGCCTTGGCCTCAGGCGAAGAGGTGTCAGCCGTTGCAGCATCGAGCCCTGGCACTCGCGCGAAGAGCCGGTGGAAGTCGAGCAGGGCGTTCAGGTTGTCGCGGAAGAGCTTGTCACTCAGATCTATGCCGGAACGGTAGTGGTGCCGTGCAACCACGAAGCGAAACGGCGCTGGGCCGTACTTCTGCAGGCCGTCGACGAGAGTCGTGAAGTTGTTGAGGGACTTCGACATCTTCTGCCCCTCGATGTTGAGTAGCCCGCCGTGCATCCAGACATTCGCAAATCCGTTGCCGGAGTACGCCTCCGATTGCGCTATCTCATTTTCGTGGTGGGGGAACTTAAGGTCGAGACCTCCTCCGTGAATATCGATCCGATCCCCGAGCGTCTCGTGAATCATGGCCGAGCACTCGATGTGCCACCCCGGACGACCAACACCCCACGGCGAGGGCTGTGACAGCGATGTGCTCTCGTCTCTCTTCCACAACGCAAAGTCGAGCGGAGATCGCTTCTCTTTGTCTAGCTCCTTGCGCACGCTCTCGTACAGCATCGAGGTATTTTGGTTTGAGAGCTTGCCGTAGTCGCCCTTCTTGGAGACCTCGAAGTACACGTTGCCCTCTGGGGTAACGTACGCGAAGCCTTTGTCGATGAGCGACTGGATGAACGATATGATTTGCGGAACGAACTCCGTGACGCGCGTGAGTTTCTCAACCGGCAGGCCGTGCATGCGATCTACGAGCGCATAGAATTCATCGGTGTAGCCGCGCGTCATCGCAAGCGGGTCTTGGCCGGTTTTGAGAACCTTGTCGATGATCTTGTCGTCGATGTCAGTCACGTTCTGGACAAAGTTCACTGAGAGGCGGCGGTAGGCGAGGTAACGGCGAACCATATCGAACCTGGCTGAGTTAAGCCCGTGGCCGAGGTGGCTCTGGTCCTGCGGAGTGAGCCCGCAGACGTACATCTTTACCTCGGGTGCGTTCGGGGATGGGTCGATCGGGTCGAGCTGCTCCTTGCGACCGGCCAGGGTGTTGTAGACAGAGATCTGGCGGGGGCTGCTTCGGTACTCGTGGGCGCTGCGTAGGGTCATAGAGCTTGCTGGCCTTAAATGGCTCGGGAATCGTAGCAGCAAAGCCACTTTTTTCCCATCCCATCCGAAGGGTTCGGGAGCTAGGAGACCGCCGCCTCGGGCAACGCCTGAACATTACGCATCAAGCGCTTCGGGATTGTAATCTCATCGCCTAACCGCAACGGGGTTGTTGTCGAGCGTCGGTTGGCGCTGGCGATAGCGGACAGGTTCCTGGGGTCTTCCGTGTACCAGTCGGCGATCAGTCTCAGCGTCTCGCCGCGGAAGGTGACTCGGTGGCGGTAGTCACCGTTCGGGAGCCTTACGAGCCGGGCTTCCTCCGCTGCCTGTGGTGGCTTTAGGCGACCCCGTAGCTCTTGCTCACCCGGAGACTCGGTGGTGCGCGCGGCTGCAACCGGAGGCAACGCTACAGGCATGCTCGCAAGCTCAGTGCGGTCCACTGGAACCGTTGTCTCTGGCGCTGAGATGCTTAGGCCCGCTTGGGCCAGTTGCGATGTGATCGTATCTCGTTCGTTAGCCTGGATCTTCTCTGCTCCAGCAGGATCCCAATCTGAGGACCATCGAGTGAAGAGGTACCGCTTGTTTTCGCTGGGGTAGTACAGCGCGAGCCGGGCCGAGCGCAGGAAGCGGTTGTCGAGGCTGATCGCCGATGGCTCGCCGTGCTTGGCAATGAAATCTGAGAGCGTAGCGCTTTCGGCACGCTGCTGTTTCAGAAAAGCATCGGCCGGGAGGTCCTCATTGCCGTCTCCGAGCACAACCGGTCCACGATCATCGAGCCTCATCTGAAGCTGCGAGACAGTGATCGGTCCTGGTCCGCAGGCGAGTGCAGCCGTCATAAGGATTGCAATTAAGAGAAAGTGACGCGGCGCGAGAGGAGGAATTTTCATAGCCTAGCCGAGATGGTGTTTGGGGCCTCTCCCCTTCTATCACGGCGCATCCTCGCAAAAGAAGCTCAATTTTTGAGGGCAGCCGGGGCGGAGCGCGATTGAATTTTGGGAGGGGGACTTTCACAAAGAGTCCGGCGAGAGCAGCGAGGGCTGGAGCGCTCACTAGGAGGACCCCTACTCGCCGTTCTCGCTGCTCTCTTTGTAAACAAGCCCGGCAAGGAGCGGAGGCACCCTTTAGCCTCCCTACTCCTCAAAAGCAGCAAGCTGCTCACCGAAGAGCTTCTCAGTCTCGTCCGCCTTTCTCACTGAGTCTTCCCAGGAGGCAAGCTTCTCCGCGAGCTCCCTCTCTGCCCGGGCTAGCTCCTGCGATGCCGACTTTATTCCGGCTGCGTCGCCAGATGAAGAAGCCTTTGCAAGGCTTTCATGCGCTGATGCGACCTGTTTCTCAAGGCTAGCAATTCCCTTCTCAAGGGCTGCAACTTGCTCCTTGAGCGGCGTGAGCTGGCGCGAGCGCTCTTGGAGCACTTCCGCTTTTTCGCGCTTCTGCTCTCGTCCCTTAGCCGCTGATGGCTTTGACTTCTTCTTTCCTCGCGGAACGAGATCAGCCTCCTCCTCCCAGCCGATGCTGTCGAGGAACTCGTCGTACGTCCCCTCAAAGAGAAACGGCTGCTCCCCCTGAAATACAATGAGCCGCTGAGCCACTCGGCGCAGGATGTCCTCGTTGTGGGTTACGATGACAACGGCTCCATCGAACTCTTCGAGCGCGTCAGTGAGTGACATCACTGACTCTACATCGAGGTGGTTCGTGGGCTCGTCGAGCAGCAGCATGTTGCTCGGCGTCGCAAGGATCTTCCCCAGAAGCACGCGGCTGCGCTCTCCTCCTGACAGCACGGAGATCTTTTTCAAGGCATCGTCACCCTCAAACATCATGCAGCCGCAGATAGCTCGCACTGCTGTGCGGCTGAGCTTCTCGTTCACCTGCTGAATCTCTGCCTCGATCGTGCTTGAGAGGTTCAGCCGATTGGTGTTCGTCTGGGCGAAGAACGACATGCTCGTGTTGGGGCTTACCGCAATTTCGCCGCTCTGGGGCTGAAGCTCGCCGGCTAGGAGCTTGAGCAGGGTGGACTTCCCCCGGCCGTTTTTCCCGATCACTGCGACGCGGTCATCCCGCTTCAGGGCGAAGCTGAGGCCATTAACGAGCGGTCTCGCCATTCCGTCGAAGCCAAAAGAGATCTCCTTTGCTTCGACCGGAAACCTGCCGGGGAATGGCTTGTGCACGAACGAGAAATCGAGCGTTGCCTCGCTTGAGATCTCGTCGAGCCGCTCAATCTTTGCGAGCGCCTTGACGCGCGACTGCACGACCGTTGCTTTGCTCGCCTTCGCCTTAAAGCGGTTGATGAAGGACTCCATCCGCTTAATCTCTTTCTCGCGGTTGACTCTCGTGCGCTCGTAGAGCGCTTCATCCTCCGCGATCCGCTCGAAGAGCTTCATTGAATCACCCTCAAGCTTGCGGAAGCCTCCTCGGTAGAGAAGCGCTGAGTGAGTGCTCACGGCATCACAGAATGCGCGGTCGTGCGAGATAACGATCATCTCGCCCGGCCACTCTCGGAGGTAACGTTCAAGCCAGCGTAACGAGACGATGTCGAGGTAGTTGGTAGGCTCGTCAAGAAGGAGTAGGTTCGGCTCATCGAGGATCAGCTTGGCGAGGTTGATGCGGATCTGGAAGCCTCCCGAGAGAGCTGTCGGGGAGAGCGCCAGCTCGGCATCTGAGAAGCCCAGTCCGTTGAGCACTATCTCGGCCTTGTACTGCTCCGCAACCGGGTCCCCGCGCAGCGCGAGGCAAGCCTCCTCAAGAACGCTCGGAGCGGAGAAGGAGAGGTGCTGCTTGAGGTAGCCAATCCGGTACCCTCTGGGAACGCTGACATCACCGTCATCAGGGGTGTCTTCTCCCGCAATAATCTTGAGAAGGGTCGACTTGCCGGAGCCGTTGCGCCCGAATAACGCTACGCGCTCACCTGTTCCAACGGTGAGGGTTGCGCCCGAGAAGAGCACTCGGTCCCCGAACTGTTTCTCTAAATTGCTTAGCTGTAGCACCCAGCTCCCCTGTTAAAATGAAATCGCGACAGAGCATAGCGGAAAATGCGGGCGGTTTCGAATCCAGGCGTTGGACCCCTCTGCGCCGCAGCTCTACCCCCGCTCGAAAGGACCGCTACGTATCCGCACTTTAGGTCAGCCCCCCTGCCTCTGGCCTATGTGCCTGGCGGCTGAAGCTCCCTTTTCTGCCTTTGACACAAGCGACTTACAGCTCTTAGACTTAGCCGCGTGCTACTCAGAGCGTCCAAGTTTCTTGCTCTTCTCGCTGCTTTGTTTGCGCTGGTTTCGATTGGCCGCGAATCGCTTCAGCAAGCCCTCCGAAAAGCCGGGTCACCCGAAGATTACAAGTTGGCGGAGCTTGCGAGGGGAATGAATGTAGTGCTCATCGTGCTCGACACGACACCAGGCAAAAGCCTGGACCTGCTTGACCCGAAAAGTGCCCCACTCCTCTCACAGTACGCAAAAGAAGGCGTGGTCTTTACAAAGGCGTACTCAGCCGCTCCCTGGACGAGACCGGCAGTCGCATCAATCCTTACGGGTTTCCATCCAAAAGTGCATGGAGTGCGAGAGTTCACCGCTTGGTACAACCCAGGAACCGTAACGCTTGGCGAGATGCTCGGCCTGAACGGCTACGAGACAGCCGGGTTCGTCAGTCACTCACTACTCGCGCCGGATACAACCTTTAAGCAAGGGTTCCAGCAATTCAAGTGGGTGACCGAGGGCGCCGATCCGCACCTTGTAGTTTCTTCCCCGAAAGTCGCTGACTCATGCATATCGTTTCTCCAGGATCGTGAGGTGAAGCAACCCAACAAGAATTTTTTTCTCTTGGCACACTTCTTCGACCCACACTTTCGGTACCTCCACCACCCGGAATTCGACCGCTCGTCCTGGTACAAGGGGCCCTTGACCCAGACCACCCCCTGGCTCCGGATTGATGGCGGCTACCGCAGCTTCAGCGACGCGGACTTCTCGTTCCTGCGGGACCTTCACCTCGAAGAGGTATCCTTTACCGAATTGCATGTTGACCGAATCTTTAAAGCGATAAAGAAGTCTTCCTTCGCAGATAATACGATCGTAATCCTCGTTTCCGACCACGGTGAGGAGTTCCACGAGCATGGGGCCATATGGCACGGGCACTCCATGTACGACGAGGTCCTTCGGGTGCCCCTGATGGTTTGGGCACCTAAGAAGCTCAAGCACGCTGTGGTAAACCGTTGGGTGTCAACTATGGACATAACGCCTAGCCTAGTAGACGTCACGCCTGCTTCGACAAGCAAAAAATTCTTCGGTGAGTCCCTCTTCTCGGAGCCGCAAGGAGAGGCGCGGTGGCTGTACGCTGAGGTAGGAGACAACACCGGAAAGCCGAAGTGTGACCTCGACGCAGTTATGCAGGAACCCTTTAAATACATCGTTAACCGAAACGAGAAGTGGGAAGGTCTATTTGACCTCTCGAACGATCCGAAGGAGCAGACGAACCTGGTCCCGAACGCAGCCCTCGTCGCCCCGTACAGGAGAGAACTTGAGGCTTCGGTCAGGGAGCTCGCCACTTTTCTTCCGACTGGCGACAAGGCGGACCCACCGCTCTCCGCTCACCGAATTCAGCAGCTCCGTACACTCGGCTACCTGAGCGAAGCTGAGAGCCCTGGAGACTTGGCGCCAGCTCCGGAGTAGCTCATTTCCCCTTTTTTTATTTTGACCTCCTACGCGGAATGATACGAGGCGCCTAATGCTGGCATCGGAAATTGGTGTCGACTTCTGTACGTACGCCTTAGTCGCTCTCTTTTCCACGCACAGCGATAGTGCGGTGAGTATCGAGAGCGCGCGGCTCCAGGTCCGGTATTTTCAGTGGAGCATGCCAAGTGCAGTGCGGTTTCAGTCGTTAACTTTCGCCGCCGCTTGTGCCAGCATCTGCAGCGCTTGCAGCGAATCTGCCTCTTCAGGCGGCTTATCCCTACGCCAGCGAAGAATCCGCGGAAAGCGCACAGCCACCCCCGCCTTGTGGCGGCGCGAGGGCTGAATTCCCTCGAAGGCTATTTCGAAGACAAGCCGCGGCTCGACTGTCCGCACAGGACCAAACTTCTCTTTCGTGTGGCGCTTTACGAAGGCGTCTACCTCCCGAATCTCTGCGTCAGTGAGGCCTGAGTAAGCTTTAGCGAAAGGCACTAGCTCTCCGTCTCGCCACACCGCAAAGGTGTAGTCAGAGTACAGTCCCGCTCTCCTGCCGTGCCCGCGCTGAGCGTACACCAGAACTCCGTCAACCGTAAGCGGATTGGCTTTCCACTTCCACCACGCGCCCCGCCTGCGCCCAACACCGTAGGGAGAAGTGAGGGACTTAATCATCACCCCCTCAGCTCCCCGTTCCCGAGCCGACTGCCGCAGCTCATCGAGCTGCTGCCAGTGAGAAAACGTCACAGCTTCGGAGAGACGCAGTGCGCTATTCGTTGCAGACAGCTCGCTCAGGATGCCCTGCAACCGGGCTCGCCTCTCACCAAGCGGCACCTCACGCAGGTCAACTGAGGCACATTCGAGGATGTCGTAGGCTATGAATCCGACCGGAATCGAGGCGAGAAGCGCAGCAGAGATCCGCTTGCGGTTGAGTCGTTGCTGGAGAAGCGCGAAATCCGCTGCCTCGCCACCACGAAGAGCTACGACCTCCCCATCGAGCACGGCTCCATCTGGGAAGCAACGCGCAAGCTCGACTAGCTCAGGGAAACTCTCAGAAACAAGCTCCTCGCCCCGCGACCAGATAGCGATCGCCCCTGCGCGCTTTACTATCTGGGCGCGAATACCGTCCCACTTCCACTCGGCGAGCCACTCCTCGGGGCTTCCCAAGGCTGCTGGGTCCCCTTCAATCGGGTGCGCCAAGCAGAAGGGGTATGGCGAGAGGTCGCTCTCTGAGTGAAGCGGCTCTCTTAAACGCTCGAGGCTCAGTGTGGCCGGATCGCGATTCGAGAGCAGTCGCTGCGCGATGAGCGACTCCTCAACGCCTGTCGCTGCCGCCAGAGCCTTGTTCACCAGGCCGCGAGATACGCCGATCCGCAAGCCCCCCGTAATAAGCTTGTTGAAAACGAGCCGCTCGTGCTCCGGCATCTGTCGCCAGGCCTGCGCGATGGCTTGCTTCCGTTCATCGAGGCGAAGCTGCCGGAGCGGCTGCAGCATTTCCGTCCAGCGCGCTAAGGAATTGCTCCCCGTGCCCTCGCCCCCTGTGACCAGCTTGGCAATTGTCTCCGCAAGGTCACCCACAATCTGGTACGACTCATCGATTAGCCAGAGAGGGAGCCCCGAAACTTCTGCGCACAGCTCTCGCAGCTGCTTGGAAGAGAGGGCGCGCTCAACTTTTCCTCCCCGCAGCACGTACACGGCTGCAGCAAGATCCGCGGGTGCAGCTGTGCGAAAATGCTCCGAGAGAAGCCGCACCTTCTCGGAGCTGCTCGATGTGTCGCTCAGTGAATGGTAGAGTTCGGCGAAACTCATCACTGCTCCTCCCCCTCTTCCGTCCCATAGGACATTCCTAGCTCGCTCGCGTCTAGCCCCTGCTCTGTAAGCCACTTTGAGAAGGGTGCTGTGTAGCCGTGCGTGAGCAAGACCCGTCTAGCACCGGTCGCTCTGATAGCGCTTGTGAGACCCCTAAAGTCCGCGTGGTCGGAGAGCACGAACCCCTTCTCAATGCCGCGCCGACGGCGCATGCCTCGAATCGCCATCCAGCCGGAGAGCGCCGCTAGCGAATACGGCGCAAAACGATTGAGCCAAGAGCCACCAAGCACCGCTGGCGGAACGACTACGAGCGCTCCTTCGGCACGAGTCTCCGCAGAGGCCCGCTCAAGACCAGAGAGGTCAAATCCCAGCGCCTCGCACATAGCCCACACTGCGGAGTGAACCAGAACACGACCGGCTGACCTATCGATATGGCCCAACAGACGCTGTGCCTTACCGAGCGCGTACGCACTGACTACTGAATTCGCTCCCTGAGACTGGTTTCTCTTCCACCAGTCATGCAGCTCAGCAAAAATTTCTGTCTGGGGCCGCCACGCAAAGATCGGCAGCCCGAACGTGCACTCGGAGATGAAGACATCGCACCGGACAGCTTCGAAGGGCTCGGACACTCCGTCATCTTCAGTCTTGTAGTCGCCACTGAAGACCCATCGCTCCCCATTCGATTCAGCTAGTATCTGTGCTGAACCCGGAACGTGCCCGGCAGGAAAGAATGAGAATCGGACACCGTTGATGGCTATCTCTTCTCCGTAATGAACACCCTGGACCTGTCCCGGAGAGGTGCCGAGCCGAGCGTGGAGCAGAGGCACCGTCGTGTGGTGGCACAGGTAGCTCTTTGAGCCCGGACGCGCATGGTCAGAGTGCGCATGCGTTATGAGCGCGCGCTCAACCGGCTGCCACGGATCGAGGTACACGTCGGCCTTGGGGCAGTAGAGGCCGGCAGGAGAGACTGTGAGGAGCGGCTCGCGTGGCATCCTAAAATTCTACACCATCGTTGCGGGGTGAAAAGACGCCCCTCTCTCAGCCCCCTATAGCATGGCCACCCCTCCCTCTTGATCCTAATCCTCCTCTTTCTCCTGCACCTGCACTACCTCCTGCTCATAATCAACACCCCCGGCAGATTGCGCTCCATGTGAGTACCGAGACATCAGGATTAGGACGAGGAAGGAGGAGCAAGAGAAGGAGGAAGAGAATGGTCAGGCAACTCAGTCCCGTTTTCGCTCCTTTCACCGCTCAGCGCGCTCGCGTACACTTGAGAGCCTAATGTGGATCTTCCTCTCTCTCTTCTCCGGATTAAGTGACGCTACCCGAGACGCTATCTCCAAGCGTGGCAGCGGGGCCATCCCGCATGTCATGATCTCTTGGTCGTACTCGCTCTTCGCCCTGCCCTTCTTTCTGCCGGTGCTCCTCCTCTCCGCACCCACTGAGCTTCCACTTGAGTTCTGGCTTCTTGCTCTGGGCATCGGCGCTGGTCACGTGCTCGGCAGCCTGGGCACTGTGTACGCTCTTTCCCGCTCGGATCTCTCGCTGTGCATTCCGATGACCGCTTTCTCCCCGGTATTTTTGCTGGTCGTCGGGCCCATAATGAATGGTCATGTGCCGTCCAGTCACGCGATCCTGGGTACCTTGCTGGTGACGGCCGGTTGTTACCTGCTCAACATCTCCGATGTTCGTCGCGGATTACTCGCGCCGTTGGTTTCCCTTGCAAGGGAGCCTGGGGTGCGAATGATGCTACTACTCTCCGTGTTCTGGAGCTTCTCAGCGGCCATCGACCTCAACGCTGTCCGCAAGTTCGGCCTCCCGTTCTGGGCGGCCTCGGAGCTAGTGGCGATAGCCATCCTCTTTATCCCTGTGGTAATCTACAAAAAGGGGCTTCAAGGGATGACTCCCATGGGATGGCGTACACTCCCGCTCATCGGCATGGCAAACGCATGCTCGTTTGGCCCCTACCTCCTGGCCCTCTCTTCAACTCACGCCCTGTACGTTATATGCCTCAAGCGCTCGAATATCTTCTTCGCGCTGCTAGTCGGCAGGCTGATGTTCGGGGAGGATAGTCTGCGCGGGCGGCTCGTCGGCGCTTCTCTCATGTTTGCCGGCGTTGCTGTGATCTCCTTGTGGGGATAAGTCCTGCCGCGTGCTAGAAGTAAGCTCACCGATGGGAAAACCTAAAGAGCCACTGAAAGGATTTAAACAATCTCTTCCCACGAAGGTGTGCCCTGTCTGCAAGCTGCCATTCTCATGGCGCAAGAAGTGGCGCCGAACCTGGGAGCAGGTTATCTACTGCAGTGAACGGTGCCGCCGCACTGGACGAGGAGCCTAAAGGTAAAAATGCCGAAGCCGCTACTGCGCCTAATACTGGGAGACCAGCTCGACATAAACCACCCGTGGTTCTCCGAGCCCAAAAACGCGGCTGAGTACGTGCTGATGGAGGTGCGTGAAGAGGCGACCTACGTCCGTCACCACATTCAGAAGGTAGTCGGCTTCTTTCTTGCTATGCGCGCGTTCGCTGATGAGCTGCGCCGGAAGGGGTTCTCCGTTCGCTACATATCGCTCGATGCTCCAGAGAACCAGCACTCATTCTCGAAGAACATCACGGCCCTCGCAGATTCCGGGCGCTACGCAGCGTTCGAGTGCCAACACGCTGATGAGTACCGCGTTGAGGAGTCGCTCAAGGAGCTGTGCGATGGACTGACCATCCCAGCCTCAATCTGCGATTCCGATCACTTCCTTGTGAGCCGGGATTTTTTTCTCTCTGTCTTCAAGGGTAAGAAGCGGTACGTGATGGAGAACTTCTACCGTGAAGTGCGCAGGAAGCACGACATCCTGCTTGAGGACGGCAAGCCGATCGGCGGCCGTTGGAACTTCGACAGCGAGAACCGGAAAAAGCTTCCCGATTCCGTGCGTCCTCCTGATGCGCTTGAGTTTGAGCGTGATGCCAGCGAAATCGTCGCCCTGCTAAAAAGCAGCAAGGTGCAAACGTTTGGGGCGATAAACCCTGGCTGCTTCACCTGGCCGGTGACGCGAGCGGACTCGCTCAAGCTGTTGAAGCACTTCTGTCAGAAACTTCTGCCCTCGTTTGGCACCTACCAAGACGCGATGCACACTGACCATCGCCTCCTCTATCACTCGAAGCTCTCGTTCTCAATGAACGTGAAGCTGATCTCTCCCAAAGAGGTGATAGACGCCGCAATAGAAGCTTGGAAAACGAGTCGGGGAGCGATCTCTATCGAGCAGATCGAGGGCTTCGTCCGCCAGATTGCAGGCTGGAGAGAGTTCATGCGCGGGGTGTACTGGGCACAGATGCCCAAGTACAAGAGCCTCAATTTCTTCGGGGCCAAGCGTCCTCTGCCCCACTACTTCTGGGACGGCGAAACCCAGATGAACTGCGTCCGTCACGCTGTGCAGCAGTCGCTGGAGGATGCATACGCTCACCACATCCAGCGGCTGATGGTCACTGGGAACTTCACCCTGCTGGCAGGAATCGATCCCAACGAGGTTGACGCCTGGTACCTCGGCGTGTACGCCGACGCGCTTGAGTGGGTGCAGCTTCCCAACACTCGCGGCATGAGTCAGTTCGCCGATGGAGGCATCGTCGGCACGAAGCCGTACATCGCCAGTGCCAACTACATTGGGAAAATGTCGAACTACTGCTCAGGCTGCGCCTACAACGCGAAGCAGCGCACCGGAAAGGATTCGTGCCCCTTCAACAGCCTGTACTGGAACTTCCTGCTCACTCACCGCAAGAAGCTTGAGTCAAACCCGCGCATCGGCATGGGGTACCGGCTCCTCGACAAGATGGCCTCAAGCGAGGTAAAGGAGCTGCAAGAGCAGGCTGAGAGGCACCTTAAGAACCTGGAGAAACTGTAAGAGCCATGAACAAGCATACACGAGCCCTGCACATCTTTAGGCGCGACCTGCGAGTCCAAGACAACACCGCCCTGCGCGCAGCGCTTGAATCGGCCGCAGAGGTCGTCACCTGCTTTATCTTTAACGATGCTCAGGTCAAACCCCATCCCTACCGCTCCGCAAACGGATTGGCGTTCATGATTGAAAGCTTGGAAGAGCTGGCAAAAGACATTGAGCGTCGGGGCGGAAGGCTGCTCGTGCTGCACGGGGCGCACGAAGCCGTGGTTGAGAAGCTCATTAGGGAGCTCAGTATCGACGCGGTGTTCTTCAACCGCGACTACACCCCATTCAGCCGGGCTCGCGACGAGGCTATCGCGAATACCTGCAAGCGTCTCAACATCGCGTGCAACACTTTCGGAGATGCGCTGCTCGTAGAGCCAGAGACCTTCGCAAAAGACGACGGCAGGCCCTACACGGTCTACACTCCGTTTTTCAAGAAAGCCTCGAAGCTTCCGGTACAGAAGCCAACCGGCGACCCAAAGGGGAAGCTTTCGCCCGCTTCAGGGTATGCCGGCAAGACCGTCTCGCCGCGTGATTTCTGGCCTGAAGAGTCAGCACCACAGCGTCTTAGCATCGGTGGGCGCTCGCACGGGCTCGCAGTGCTCTCGTCGATCAAGGACTTCCGGGAGTACGAGGAGAAGCGCAACCTGCCAGCCGTTCGCGGCACTACCCTCTTGGCCTCTCACCACAAGTTCGGAACTGTCTCGATACGAGAGTCGTACCATGCGATAGCATCAGCGTTTGGCCCCGGCCACACCCTAATCAGAGAGCTGTACTGGCGCGACTTCTTCACACATATCGGATTCCACTTCCCACACGTCTTTAGGGGCTCGTTCCACAAGATGTACGACAAGCTCAAGTGGAGCAACAACAAGGCGCTCTTCAGCGCGTGGTGCAACGGGCGCACAGGCTTCCCCATCGTCGATGCCGGCATGCGAGAGCTGGTGCAGACGGGCTTCATGCACAACCGTGTGCGGATGATCGTGGCATCATTCCTGGTCAAGGACCTGCACATCAGCTGGCGCAAGGGCGAGGAGTTCTTCGCGCAGCACCTGACAGACTTCGATCCGGCGGTAAACAACGGAAGCTGGCAGTGGGCAGCCTCGACCGGGTGTGACGCGCAGCCGTACTTCCGGATCTTCAACCCGTGGCTGCAGCAGTCACGCTTTGACCCAGCCTGTGAGTACATCAAGCGCTGGGTTCCAGAGCTAAAGGATCTCTCGCCTAAGTACATCCACACCATGAGCGAGCCCGACATGACTCGCTCAGTGGACTATCCAAACCCAATAGTAGAGCACGGCACGCAGAAGGTTATCGCCGAGGAGATGTTCAGGGAGTGTCGTGAGTAAGAGTCCGTTGCGACTGACCCTCACCCGGCACTAGAGCGGTATCATTCAGGCCGAAACGAGATTTAGCTGCTTGCAGGAAGTAGCTCGATCTACCTACCCTCTCCAAAGTTCCCATGAAGCGCGCTCTCATCCTCACCTACGCAGTACTCCTGGTCACGTTCGCGTGGTTTGTCACCTACGGCACAGGAACGTTCTTTGAGCTTGAGTGGCTAAGCGCAAGCTACGACTCGCTCGCGTCATCGCTGCTGCGGGGAGAGGCAGACGTCGACCCTGAAGCGATCAGCTTTGAGGGCCTGAAGCAAAACGACAGAACGTTCATGTACTTCGGGCCCTTCCCGGCCATCCTGCGCATCTTTCTCAACGCTGTATCGCCCACCCATGCTGGGCTTTGGGCACGCGTCTCTTGCCTGCTCGCAGCGAGCCTCACCGCCAGCATATTCGGCATGGCAGTGGTCCGGGTGCTGCGCCTGAACGAGTCTCTCACGGCTCGGCAGCGTGCTGCCCTGGTCAGCATACTGGTCCTCTCGTTCTCGTTGGGCACCCCTCTCTTGTACCTGGTCTCATGCGGACGGATTTTCCACGAGGCGGCGCTGTGGGGACTCTTCGGTGGGCTTTTGGCACTTTACGGAATCTTGCTGCTCTGCACAGGCCCGGAGCGGCCCCTACTCGGGCGATTAGTCTTCTCGGTTGCCCTCGCGATAGCCCTACTCTCCCGGATCACCTTCGCGGTCCCGGCTATCCTCGCAGCACCCCTAGTCTTTCTGTGGCGCCTACGCCTCGATGCTTCGGCAGGCGCCGGGCTCTGGCGCACACTCCTGCTAAGGTTCTTGGTAGTCGCTCCCGCAGTGCTCGGGCTAGCCGTTCAGCTCTGGTACAACAACGCGCGCTTCGGCTCCCCCTTCACGTTCTTCGACTACCACTCCTTCTACATCAAACCCGAGCAGATTGGCGGTGAATTCAACCTCGCACGAATTCCAACGAACCTCCGGCACTACTTCGGGTTTTTCGGAAACTACTTTTCGAGCACTCCTCCCTTTATTCGTATGACGAGCTCCGAGATTGCCCGCCCGGAGATCTTCATGCAGCACTGGCGAGAGCAGAGTATCTCTCTCTCCTTCGCTTCATGTGCGGCATTCTTCTTTGCCTTGCTCGGTTTTACGATGCTTCTTCGGGGAAAGGCACCAGCACTGCTTGCTCTCTACTCGGTGTGTCTGCTTTCCCAGGCGTTCCTGATTCTCTCCTACTTCTTTATTACCGAACGGTATGCCGCGGATTTCTTGCCCCTCTTGGCAGCAGGGATGCTTGCCGCAGCCCTCTCCTGTTCTTGCTCCCCTCGGCTGCTACTGACGATGGGGCTGCTCACTGTCGTCTCAATCAGTGCGACCTGCTTGAGCACTCTTGACTGGACCATGGCGTTCAATCAGCATGCCCCAAATTCAGTGCGCCGCCGCCTCGCCGATATATTTCTCCCGCCACTCGCGATTGGCGATGGAGTGCAACGTTTGTACCTGAGCGACCTCCGTCCGCTTCACCAGAGCAACTCGGGAACTGAAACACAGCTCGACATGTCAGCAGTGAGGAATCCACAGCTATGGATCGGCACACGCTTCCCAAAGGGTCTTGGCATGCGCGCCGATGCCAGCTCCACATTCGCTGTTCCGCCAGGCTTTGACCGGCTGCAGGCGCTCGTCATGCCCGCCTACGAGTCTACTCACCTGTACGACTGCGCAGTTGAGTTCACCGTCTCAAACGATGCAGGTGATACTCTCTTCCGCAGTGGAACGATGGATGGTCGGAGCATACCTCAGACGGTGGATGTTGCGCTGAACGGTTCATCCACCGTGACGCTCTCCCTCTCCAGGGGCCCCGAACAAACGAGGTCTGATTTTGGAAACTGGAGCATGGCGTCGTTCGCAAAAAGTATCCCCTGAGGAATCCGGCTGCTGCGACACGAAGGCTGAGGACGAGAGGCGAGTGTGGGTCCAGGGTCAGCGGAAGGGCGAAGCACTTCCTGTGGTTTTATCTCGCAGTGCGGACCGGAGACCGAGCGCCTGTGGAATCCCGCACAGAACAGCGGACTGGGGCAACAGGCCGTCGGCGCGCAAACTCGTAGTAGCCCACGTCATCCGTTAGCTTGGAAGCTACCTGTCTGCTATTACAGAAGAGTCGAACTCGCTCACCAACTATCGGTCCGCCCCCAGAGTCGGTCACCACGCCCAGCAGGTAGTTGCGCCGAGGCGCCCTCTCGACGGAGAGACTGACAGAATGCGCTCCAGCAGCTGGAGTCGGAGTCGGGGTTGGAAGGCTAAACCCCATGGACACCGCATTTACCGCGTTCACTCGGCCCCCTGACACTGTTGTTCCTCGCAGCGTTGCACGCTCATCAACCGACGCCATGATGATATCCTTAATCTGCGAGTACGTGAGGCTGCCATTCGCAGACTTAATGAGCGCCGCTAACCCCGCCACATGCGGAGTGGCCATCGATGTTCCACTGAGGTTCTTGTACAAGCCGCTCGGCACAGTGCTGAGGATTGCGACCCCTGGAGCAGCTACATCAACGGAGACCTCTCCGTAGTTCGAGAACGACGCCAACTGATCCAGACTATTCGTGGCAGCGACTGAAAGGATATTGGCAGATGTGGAGCTTGAGGGGAACGACGGCGTCACGTCGTTATCGCTGCCGTCGTTACCCGCCGCCGCAACGATCAGAACATTTTGCTGTCTCGCGTAAACAATAGCCGCATCGAGGAGACCCGTGCTGCTCGGCCCGCTGAGCGACATGCTCAGCACCGAAGCGCCCCGGTCTACTGCATACTCGATTCCTGCCGCGATATCAGAGAGAAATCCGTCTCCGTTAGCATCGAGAACCTTGACCGGCAAAATGCCGACTTCCCAGTTAACCCCCGTTACTCCAGTGGAATTGTTTCCTCGTGCTCCAATCGTGCCTGCACAGTGGGTGCCGTGCTCGTCATCATCGAGGGGACTGGCGTCCGAGTTGACGAAATCGTAGCCGTAGTAGTCATCGACAAAACCGTTGCTGTCGTCGTCAACGAAGTTGCCGGGTACCTCGCCGCTGTTAGTATAGATGTTGGCGGCAAGATCAGGGTGCGTGTAGTCAACGCCTGAATCGATGACCGCCACCACAACGGCTGAGCTGCCAGTGGTGAGTTCCCAGGCAGTTGGCGCGGCAATTTTTGTCATCCCGTAGAGCGAGGAGAAAAACGTGTCGTTAGGAGTCACTGCTGTATGGAAGATAACGTTAGGCTCACATTCAATCGGAGTGCCCGGGTTAGCAGAACGAAGCGCAGAGCAGAGCGCTGCAATTTCAAGGTCGTTTACAGGAACCGGTTCCCTTGACTGAAGAGCCATAGAATCGGCTGTTGATGCAACACCGACTGAGTAACTACCCTTCACTTTTGTCAACCGCATGTGCTTAGGAACACGCAAACGGTCTATAGAGCGCGCCGCTCCTCGAATGGTACCAGAACGGTCGAAACCAACCGCGACCTCTCTGCCTGGCATGACCCGCCTCTCAGCGTTAACCTGGGTGCCCCAGCTGAACAGGAGGAGCACTGCCGTGCAAAATAACCTGAGCCGACTTAGTCGGGTTGAGATGCCACTTCGCGGGTCGTTCATAGATAACTGTCGTCTCCTAAGTATACACGCCCCCTTGAGCGCTTAACACTTAAGCTTTTTGGTAGAGTTACGCCAGACCGTGACCCAAGCTCAGCTAGTGGCACGGCAAGAAATTGGTAATTCACTGCTGACACTCAGAAAACACGAGGGTTTTGGTCGCTGCCGTAGTTGATCCTCGCAACGACTCGAATGGCCCCACTCATGCAGGCCGCAGCATGCAAACCTAGCGGCTCGGCAGCGGGTGCCGACGACGCCAATCCATGATCTCAAGCGCGGCGACCCCCGCTTCGATCCCCTTGTTTTTATCATTGTCGCCGCTTCGAGCCACTGCATCCTCAATCCGCGCGACCGGGAGGACCTCGTTGATAATCGGCACGTCACACTCAAAACCAACTCGCTCCAGCCCACTCATGCAGAGGTCTTTCACGATATCGAAGTGGTAGGTGTCCCCCTTAAGGATGACCCCGAACACGATCACCGCCTCAGTTGAAGGGTCGCACTGCATCAGGCGCCGCGCCGCGAGCGGTATCTCAAGGCAGCCCGGAACGATGTGTACATCGGGCCGATGACAGCCACCCTGCTCAAGTATTGCCGTGCACTTCTCAATCATCGACTGCGAGACTTCGCGGTACCACTTCGAGGCGATTATGACAGCCCGCCCGCCTGGAACAGTCGGGAGGTTTGAAGTTGCGTGAGAAATCTGGGCCATAATCTCAAGCGAGAAGAGAATCGCGCTATTTCAGGATAGTCCTGAGCAAAGGGTCATGCCGGAAAAGGGACTTGAACCCCCACACCCTCACGGATAGCGGATTTTGAATCCGCCGCGTCTACCATTCCGCCACTCCGGCACACTGACCGCCTTTTTTAGACGGAAAGGGGGAACAATTCAAGCGCGCTAGGCTACCCGGTGATTTTCGAGCTCTTCAGGACCCCTACTCAGCCTTGCTCTCTGGCATCACTACCGACAGCCGTCCGAAGGCGGTCTTGAACCCGGTCGAGCACCTCGTCTGGAGAGAGACCCGCCTGTTCGAGCGGCTCAAGAAACTCAAGCTCAATCCGAGTGCCGAACGGCAGAGGCATGAAGTTGTAGCGCAGCAGCTCCCAGTTACCGCGTATCGCGACAGGCTGGATGAGAGCCGACGGCATAGACGAAATGAGAGCTCGGAAGCCCGTCGCCTTGAAGCGCTTCATCACGCCATCTCGGGCACGAGTGCCTTCTGGAAATATTGCTGCAACCTGGTTCTGCGCCGCCTTTCGGGCTCCGAAGCCGCGGATTGCAACAACCGATCCGGCGGGATCTGCCCGGTCGATCAGCACAGAGCCGAGAGTGCGGAGGGCGTACGAAATGCTGGGCAGCCCGCGACCAAGCTCTTTCTTGGCTATGAAACCGATCTCTCTGTCCCGGCACTCCCACATAATCATCGGAATGTCGTACATGCTCTGGTGATTCGATACCAGAACAACCGCCCGCCCGTCCGGCAGGCTCGGCTTGCCAATGACCCGGTAGGATGCTCCGGTGAGCAACCGAATGTTCCACACGATGCAGATGTTCATGCGGTCGAGCATCCACTTCTGAGCGCGCTTGCCGAAAAAACTTGCGATGACCTGGAGCGGGTGGAAGAAACAGAGGATCGCAAAGAAGACGATCACATAGGCAGGAGTAAAGAGCCAGCTCAGGAGCAACCGAGGAAACGACATCTGCTTCTCCATGCCTAACTCTCTTCCGAATCGCTGCTCGCTTCCTCGCCCACTCCGAGTCCTCTCCGTTGCAGCGTTATCGCATGCAACAGCTTTTGGCGCAGCGTGGCGAGCGCGGGCGGACACACCACACCGTGCGCCAGCTCCTCGGCCGTCGATAGCGCCCTCGCACGAGCCTCAGCGTCAAGCGGCGTCATGTGCAGGTGCCTAATGGTATCGAGCTCAATGGCGAGAGAGGCCGCCGAGGGATCGATCCGAGTTGCCACCTCGGAGCACGGAGTGGCGGAAGGCTTGTCGATATCGGCTTCAGCGTCTCCCAAGCCTGGCCCGGGGTGCTTAACCCCGCCGGCCGCACAAATAGCCTCCCGCACCGTCTCAAGCTGTACCCCTGGAACCTCCTGCAGCAAGAGCGACGCAATTCGGGCTAGTCGCGGCCTGAAAGAAACCCCCTCCTCCCGGACCAATCCGTTGGGTTCTACGTTTCCGCCAGCCCGGCTCGCCCGCTCGTAATCTGCCGAAACCTGGTGGACACACCCAATGCCGAAGGCTCTTTCGAGTAGCGCTACTAAAGCGGGGGCTTCTTCAATAATCGAGCTGTTACGAGACATATTTACAAACGTCGTTTTATATAGGAGCCTCTCCCTGGAGGAGGGGGCTTTTTCGGTCCCACTGGCTACCGCGCCCAGCAACCAGAATCAACTGGTGCTGCTCTCTCATTCGCCGCTACAATCTCGGGACCGCGCGGGAGCGCTCCGGAAAAAACGTTATGAAGCGACACTCACTCGCCAACATCGTCGCCTCCGGTCTCACCCTCGTGAGCTGCCTTACCTGTGCCATGACTTCCGTTGCCGACGACTACATCGCGCCCGACCTGGTAAAGGTCACTACCCCGGTCTACCGGCCTGCGCACGCCAAGTACAAGCCACGACCTGGCGTGTACGAGTATTCGGTTGGCTGGGAAGGGATAACCGCAGCATCGTGCTCACTCACCGTGCGTGAGGAGCATGGACGGTTTCTGATCGAGGCTGCTGCGCGAACTTACAGCGGCGTTGACCTGCTCTACAAGCTCCGCTACGAGGCGCGCGGCGTGCTCGACTCTGACAACCTCTCCTCGATAAGCCTTTCTATCGACCACAAGGAGAACTCTCGTCACAAGACGATAGAGATGAGGTTCGAGCCGAACTACGGCATCATCAAGGCTGACCGACAGACCGGTGACATTGCCGCCAACCAGAAGCACGTCGAGTTCACGCCGAACAACCAGACGCTTGACCCGATAGCAGCCGCTTTTCTCGCGCGCAGCCTAGACTGGAAAGTCGGCGACTCCCGAGACTTCGACGTGTTCAACGGGAAAAGCCGCTACTTCATCACGCTCACCGCGGTCGATCACAAGGTAATTAACTTTCAAGGCCAGGAGCGTACCGTTTTCGTTATCTCCCCCCGAGTCAGAAATCTCACAACAACAAAGCCCCGCTCGAAACTACGCGAGGCTTTTATCTTCGTAACAGACGACGACGAGCGAGACATCCTACGGATAGAGAGCTCTGTCTTCATTGGCAGCGTCAGCGTGGACCTCGAGTCGTACTCTCCCCTTCCAAGCGAGCGAGAGCCTGCCATCATTATGGTTAACGCCGCAAATTCCGATGAAGCGCGCGCCCAAATGCGCCCGGCGCAGTAATCCTGAACTTACCTGCCTATTGGGCTACCCTTCGCTCCTGCTGCTAGCGCAGGCCGCTCAGCGCACTCGTTAAGGAGCTCTGCTGCTGCTGCAGCTTGCTCATCAAGGCTTCAAGCCTTGCGTAGCGCGCACGCATGCTCTCCTCCTGACGAGCAATTTGCTTCTCAGTCTCCTGAATTCGGTCGTTGAGATCCGCTATCGCATCCTTATTTGTATTAACCGTGAGGTCGATAAGCCCATTGAACCGCGTGTAGACATCGATTGTTCCACCGGTGACCGCGGCTGTATCCGCAAATGAGCTTAGTACATCGCTGACGCTCGTTGGCTCGCTGGCGATCGCCGACTTAAGTTTTGCAGAATCAAACAGAAGACTTCCATCTCGCTGCGTCGTGACGCCAAGATCGGCGAAGATGCGAATCGCCGTTCCGCCCTCAGCCTTCGCGGATGAAAGCGCAGAGCGGAGCGCTGTGAGGGCATTGTCGTCGACCCGTGTCGATGCGAGAGGCCCGAAGGTGTTGGTCACCTCTTTTTTTGTCTCGTCTCTCGTGACGACGTTGCTCTCATTGATATACTTGACGACATCATTGTAGGCATCGATAAAGTCCTGCACCTTCGACACTGTCGTGTCTGAGTCCTCAGCAATGCGAACAGTCGAGGAGCCTATTGACGACAGTGACAACGTCACGCCAGGAATAATGTCGGAAATCGAGTTTGTCGCTCGGGTCACTGTTCCGATACCTGTAACCGTCACGGACGCGTTGGTAGCGGCATCTTCACTCGCCGCGGTGAGAACCCCAAGTGATGCTCCTAGGGCAGTCCGAGTTACAGTGCCTTTCTCTGTGCCCTCGTAATTTGAGGAGATGACAATTTTGTACGCCGGGCTCGCTGAGGTTCCCGTGTTGACGAGTGACGCTTGCGCCTTTGTGCTCGCATTGTTAAACGCCGTGACGAAGTCGGATACGGTAAAGCTTCCGTTTGTCACCGCAACGCTGACTGTTTCCTGTTCAGCGCCAGATCCGACAGTAAAAGTGACGGTCCGGTCGAGGGCCGGCTCGCCTCCCGTGAGCGTTGCATCGACTGCGGTGGTACTGCTCGCAAATGTTTGGTCGAAGCTGTACGTGTGGTTCTTTGCAAGTGACGTCACTGTTACTGAGTAAGCCCCGTTGATCGCGCTGTTTGAAACAGATGCAGCCAACACGGACTCCTTGCTGCTGGTTGCGGTCTTGCTCACGCCGCCGCCATTGATTGTCGTGAAATTCTTGAGAGATGCCTTCAGGAGATCAAGCTTCGTGGTGAGCTCCTCTGCGGCAGCGTTTGTTTCCTCCAGCTCGGTTCTGCGCTTTTCGCTCGGCGCTACCCGCGCCGCGCGAGTCGCGTCACTAGACGCCTGGATGAGGGCAGCCGTATCGATGCCGGATGCCAGTCCTGAAAAATTGATGCCACCCGCCATAGCCACTCCTGAGAAGAGGATTCACTGCTAGGAGGTACGATTAGCCCAGACCGTGGGCAAAGAGTTCTCGGCCAACGGGAACTATTTGCCCTTACGCTTCGCCTTCCGCGAAGTTACCGGACCTACGACCTCACAGATCCAGGACTGCAAGAATGGGTCCAGGGCGGGGCACAATTCCCTCACGGTACGGGCAACATCCTTTGGCTTGCGCCGCTTTGCCTCGTGTATCACGAGCGAAATGAGCCCGGGGTTGAGGCTCCACACGCCGCGACAGATGAAGCCCTCGTGGCGAACTTGTTCTGCTTTAAGAGCCCTCGCCAGCACCGTAGCAGCTATTCCCGTGAATGCTGTGTACCGGCCATGTTCACTGATAATTCGCGCAAGAAAAGCGAGTCGGCACCCTGGCGCCTGCAAAGCTTCCCGCAGCAGCGTAACGCAGGGGGCGGCTTGAATCTCCCGAAGCCACTTTGAAAGCAGCGCTATTACACGCGGGGCAAGCGGAGCATCATCAAATAGGGAGAGGAATTCAGCCCGGGATAACATAGCAGCGAGGGGTGCCATAGCTTCCGGCAGGGACCCAGCCGGGAGACCGGGTTGCGAAACGGAAACGATGAAGCATTCGACAAGCGCGAGGGTAGCTGGCTGCAGTTCAGCAAGCTGATCAGAAGAGCCGTCTGACATCCAAGGGTGCCCATCGGCAGATGAAACCGGCACATAGCTTACCTGGCGAACAGGCACTTTCGGGGGCACGGCTCGCGCTGCAACACCCTTAGTTGCTGGAGCGACCGTTTGCAGCGCTTTTTCGATCGCTTGAGTAATAGCATACGCCCGATTCCCGCTCGTGGTGCGTTTCTTGAAAAGGAGGGCCAGATCCATATCAGAAAGCTGGCCGAAGGTGAGCGCCTCTTCGAACGGCGCGCGGGCCCACGAGTTCTCCCAAAAGGCTCCGAGAGTCTTGCTTCGCAGTTTGCTAAAGCCGGGGTGCGCTCGAAGCTCCTCGAGCCGCTGCTTAAGCTCCTGCTCAACTTGTACGGAGTTACCATAGGTAGGCTCAGCCGGAGTTGGTGCGACAGACGGTCGATCTGGGAGCGGCTCCCCCTGGGCACCGCCATTTCCAAGCGCGGTGAGAAGCTGAGCTAAGCGCTCTACCTGTGCTGCAGTGAGCTTAAAGCGCGTCGCAACTCCGATAGCTCCTATCTCGACCAGCTTCTCACAGGTCAGCTCACTGATGGAGTTGAGCGCTGCCTCTTCTCCTATCAGTCGCCCTATCTGCAATGCTTTGAGGAATCCGTACCGGTTTGAGGAAGAGAAGACTCCTAGCGCTTCCTTCAGCGCATCGATGGCTTTGCGGGTTTTTGTCATTGCTGTCATGTGGGCACCACGTTCCCATCTAGGATGCTCCTTGATTGGGCTTCACTCCACAATCGGGAATTTTGCCGGACGTCTCGCTGGTCTACCCCCAGCGGCACTTCGCTATGCGACTGAAGTGCCAAGCAAACTGTAGTCTAACCATTTTTCGGCAGTGCCCGCAGGGCAAATTAGCGGTATAATCTAAAGCATGACCGCTGCCCACGCTCCGGCTACTCGGCCGGTGGAATCATCCGGCGCCTCAGCAGTCTCTCGCCAAGACCCCCTGCCCCGAGCAGAGGCTCTTGCGTCCGCCAATCCCCTCAACGCCCCTTTTGAGTTCAGGCCTCGGCCCGTCAAGCAGCCCAAGCCCAACATCATGGAGGAAATTGGGCGAACGCTCCCCGCCGGCCTTGAGCTGTACAGGGCGAAGCGCTTTCAGCTCGGAAGCAAGCTAGAGGTAATCATGCTCAAGGTGCACGTGCCTCCGGCGCTTGAGCCAAAACTCAAAGAGTGGCGCCAGGCTCTTGAAGAGCGGTTCCCTCTTACCTCTATTTTTATCCGTCGGGTTAACGTCGACCAACGGCTCTTTGGCCATCTACGAAGCCAGTTTCGTGATAACGAACTTTTGACTGCCTCTGCCCTTCCGAAGTTAGGGCGTATGATTACGGAGCTCTGTGGTGATCCGCCCAGATCTGACGTCCAGCCGCGCGCCCTGATACCGTTCCGGGAAAATCTTCAGAATGTGCCGTTCATCGCCATCGACCGGCCCGATGTCTCAAACCCAGAGGACCTTATCTACGGGGAACGGAAGCATGATGGACGGCTCTTCCTCAAGGTCGCAATCATCGACGTCACTGACTATATCCAGCTTGGCAGCGCTCATGATCGGTACGCGCTCCGCGTTGGGCACGACTTCTACGGTCGGTACCGAAAAATTTCTACGATCGGCGCTGAGTTTTCTGAAGGTCAAGGATGCTTCGCTCTCGGGCAGGCCCGTCCTGCCTGGGTAGCGGAGATCCGAATTTCTCCTAACGGTTCGGTCGAACCAGACTCGTTCCGACTGCGTCGCGCGTGGGTCAAGAATCATGCATCGGTCAATCCCGACAAGCCGTTCGACATAAAAGCACAGCCTGAGATCGCCCACATCATCGGAGCTCTCGCTGAAATAACGAGGGTTCTTGAGCGGCAGCGAATAAAACGTTCTCACATGATCTCAATAGACGGCGAGGGCACGGCAAGCCGAATAGTCGCTGAGACCATGATCGCCACCAACGAAGGACTCTCAGACTTCATCCAAAACAAGCTCAAAATCCCGGCGGGCTTCATAGTTCACGAAGATCCACCCGAGGGAGAGCTAGACGAGTGGCTCAAAACTCTCAACAAACTGCGCATTCCGGCATCCTCTGAGGATCTGTCGAACGATTGGGCGAAAGTAGGGATTCTTCGCTCTCTTGAAGAGCACCCAGCTCCCCTAGCCCGCTCGCTTGAGAACAGCATCCTTGACCGGAGCATGTCCCGCTCGGTGCCATCATCCCGACCCGGAAAGCACGGCGGCCTCAAGGTTCAGGGCTACACACGCCTGAAACCTCGGGAGGCCTTGGGCATTCTAAACCAGCTAGCTCTTGATGCAGCCCTCAGCGGTCGAGACCTCATCCCTCGTGAAGAAGTCGAGCGTCGCGTCGATGCATTGAACTCTAAACGTTGGACTCGAGACGAGCAGCACTACAAGCTTCTCTTCCTTGAGATGCTGGAGGAGAGGCTGCGGCTCGTTGGCAGACAGTTCGAAGCTGAGGTAGCGAAGGTGGACTACCACGTTCAGTTCTACATGAATGGAATCCCGATTTCAGGCAGTCAAGCAGATCAGGCTTTCTTGGACTCCATGACGAGAATAGCGTGGGAGCAGTACCTGATCGCCAGCCGCTACGCAAATACGGGGCAGACTCCGGAGCCTCCACCGTTGCCGAGCGGTATCGTGGCCCGGCTTGAGCCGACCCGCTACCACGTCCAAGTAGAGGGATTCTCTAAGTTGGGAATTATACGCGCAGACGAGGCGCCACCGCTCGAGGCTCGCGCCCTCGTGCCGGTGAAGCTCAAGGGTTTTAACCTCTCAACGATGCGCTTTCAGTTCGAGGGCCTCACGCTGTAACCTGCGCAAGGACTGAGAAATGGAGCTTTCCGGCTCCCAGCTCAACTCGCACCGTTCCTCCGCCTTTCAATTCACCAAAGAGGATCTCATCGGCAAGCGGATCCTTCAGCTCCCGCTGGATAAGTCGGGCCATCGGACGAGCACCGAAGATTGGGTCGAAGCCACGCTGCGCAAGCCACTCCTGCGCCTCAGCGCTGACTTCAAAGGTGATGCGGCGCGCTACAAGCTGCTGCTCGAGCTCTCTGATAAATTTCCCCACGATCTGGACGATGACTGGCATCGGCAACGGGTTGAAATACACCGTGTCATCCAAGCGGTTTCGAAACTCCGGCTTGAAGAGCGCCTTAATAGCCGTGTCTCGGAAGTTGTGGGGCTGGCCACTGCCGAAGCCTATTGAGGCAGCCTTCTCAGAGCCCGCATTCGTCGTGAAGATCACTATCGTGTTCCGAAAATCAGCTTTCCGTCCCTGCGAGTCGGTAATTGAGGCATCATCCATTATTTGCAGAAAGATATTGAAGACGTCCGGGTGAGCTTTCTCAATCTCGTCGAAGAGAATGACGCCGTACGGGTTCTTTCGAACTAGGTCGATCAGGAGCCCGCCCTCTTCGTAACCGACGTACCCAGGGGGAGCTCCAACGAATCGCGACACGAGGTGCTTGTCACTAAACTCGCTCATGTCGAAGCGATGAAAGTTGACCCCCATCTCCTGGGCCAAGGCGCGCGCAAGCTCGGTCTTTCCGACCCCTGTCGGCCCCGCAAACAGGAAGCTCCCTATCGGCTTCGCTTCTGGCTGCAAGCTTGCTCGGCTGCGCTTAATCGCCTGGGCAATCGCGTCAACCGCTTTATCCTGCCCGAAGACCCGCGCCTTGAGGCGCGTCGCTAGGCTCTTCAGCATGACTTCGTCTGATTCGCTCACGCTGCGCACCGGCACCCGGGCTATCGCCGAGACAACCTTCTCTACTTGCTCCTCGCTGATGCTCTTCCTGCGCTTGTTCTTTGGAAGCATCGCGTTCGCCGCTCCAGCCTCGTCGATCACGTCGATAGCCTTGTCAGGAAGGAAGCGCTCCGTGATGTGCTTCGCCGACAGCTCAGCCGCTGCTCGAAGCGCCTTGGTCGAGAACGTGACCTTGTGGAAACGCTCGAAACGCTCCTTGAGCCCCTCTAGAATCTCAACCGTCTCCTCGATTGACGGCTCTGGCAGGTCAATCGTGGAAAACCTGCGGCTCAGGGCACGGTCCTTCTCGATCGTCTTCTTATAGTCTGAGTGCGTAGTGCTGCCCATGCAGCGGATCTCGCCCGAGGCGAGCGCCGGCTTGAGCAGGTTCGCTGCATCGAGAGAGCCGTTGCCTGTCGCGCCTGCGCCAACGACGGTGTGAAGCTCGTCTATGAAAAGGATCGCCCTCTTGCGCTGCTTTACCTCTTGTATGACACGGCGAACTCGCTCCTCAAACTCACCCCGGAACTTGGTGCCAGCTACGAGCGTTCCCATGTTGAGCAGGAATACCTCCGCGCCCTTGAGCTGCTCTGGTACCTCTTCAGCAACTATTCGGCTCGAAATCGCATGCGCCATCGCGGTCTTACCGACACCCGGCTCGCCGAGAAACAGCGGGTTGTTCTTCTGGCGTCGACACAGAACCTTTACTGCGCGCTCAATTTCCTCTGTTCGCCCGATCACCGGGTCTAGCTTGTTCGCTTTGGCTTGCGCTGTAAGGTCTTCCGTAAACTGCTCAAGCGCGGTGCGTTTCTGGGCGGAAGCGCTATCATCCGTGTCTTCATCGAAGTCACTGAGCAGGTCATCTTTCTCGCCTTCAGGCCTCGGTTGTCCGTGCGAAATGAAGTTGAGCACGTCGAGCCGGGTGACTCCCTGTTTCGCCAGGAAGAAGACGGCGTGTGAATCCTCCTCTGTGAAAAGAGCAACGAGCACCTCTGCTGGTGTAATCACATCCTTTTGCGCTGACCGAACGTGCATGATCGCGCGCTGCAAGACTCTCTGCACTGCGGGCGTCTGCGCTGGCTCCGATGTAGGAGCTTTTCCCGGCTTGAGAGGCACTACCTCGATGTGCTTGTCGAAAAACACTTCGAGGTCTTTTCTCAGGGAGGAAATGTCAGCCCCCGTATTCTGAAGAATCTCTATCACCTGCTCGTCAAAAGTCATGGCGTAGAGAAGGTGCTCAAGGCAGAAGAAGGCATGGCGCCGAGACGCGGCTTCTCTAAATGCTGCTTCAAGAGTCAGTCCGAGCTCGGTGCTAAACATTACTCCTCCTCCATGACGCACTTGAGGGGGAAGCCCTCTGTGCGCGCCTCACTGTGAACGCGGTCGATCTTAGCCTCGGCAATCTGCTTCGAGAATATGCCCGCGACACCCCTACCGTTCTTGTGAACCTGCAACATGATCTGGATAGCCTCGGCGGGAGTCTTCATGAAAACTGTCTCCATGATGTACACCACAAACTCCATTGTCGTGTAATCATCGTTGAGCAGGATGACTTTATACTGCTTCGGCGTCTTGGTGCGGGTTTTTTCCGCTACCGCCGTGCCTGATTGATGCTGAGTCCGGGGCTTGCCCATGCTGTGTTGCCTTCCGTGAAGGTGGTCCCACCAAAAGCTCTCCCTCTCTCACGCCGTGAAACCACCGTTCGGCTCACGGGTATCTTCGACAGAAAGGGGGCTCGCCTTGTGCCAAAAGAGATGATTATCAGCGAAAAGTTAAGCCCTTTCGGCATCGCAAGGCATATTCTTATGATACGGCAGGTTGCTGCCCCCTAACAACGTCAAACGGCATCTCAAATGCTTCTCGGCAGCTAGCCGACCTGAATCTCGATGACTGTCATCTCGTTTCCCCCAATAGAATCTGCTGATGAGGACGGCCTACTAGCCGTTGGCGGCGACCTTGCGGTTGAGTCCCTGCTCAACGCGTACCGCGGCGGGATCTTTCCTTGGCCAGTCGACGAGCATGCCCTGTTGTGGTTCGCCCCACCGGTCCGAGCGGTAATCATCTTCGACGAACTGCACGTCTCTCGACGGTTAGTTCGCTCACTCCGAGCTAATCCGTTCGAGCTAACGATCGACAAATCTTTTTCGGAGGTGGTCTCTCGCTGTGCAGAGGTTAAGAATCGTGGCGATCAGAACGGCACTTGGATAACACCTGCGATGCTCGATGCCTACTGTGAGATGCACCGCCAAGGACATTGCCACAGCGTTGAGAGCTGGCGGGGCGGAGAGCTTGTCGGCGGGATCTACGGGGTCAAACTCGGCCGGTACTTCGCTGCCGAATCGAGTTTCTACCGTGAGCCGGACGCTTCCAAGGCAGCCATGTGCCACCTCGTGTCATGGCTGGGGTCACAGGGACTGCTGTGGCTCGATTGCCAGGTGATTACCCCCTTTTCGGCGTCTTTCGGCGCCCGGGAGGTCCCGCGAGCTGTATTCATGAACATGCTTCGAAAGGCCCTACTGTAGGCCACCAAAGTCATTGCAGGCGAGAAAACAGTGAACGAGCTCGAGCAGCTCCTTGTATCCGACCGGCTTCTGGTATGCCGGTATCGGCGACAGTTCACTCTTAACGGTCGCCATTTCAGTCGGGGCGGTTGCAGTCAAGGCGATCACGTGCGTGTTCGGATACACCCAAGCAAGCTCCTGCGCAGTCTTAATGCCTACCTCCCTGGACTCCACGAACTCTCCAGCGTTCTCTTTCATTGTAAAGGGCATGTGCACGTCGCACACGATTAAGTCTGGAGGCTCTATCGTATCGAGCAGCTCGTACGCCGAATCGGGGCAGTCTGACTCGAAGACCTCGACATCGTGTTCCTCGAGTATCTCGCGGAACACCTCACGGTAGTCGTGATTGTCGTCTATGATGAGTACGGTTTTCATTGCCCTCTTGGCTATCTCGGGAGCCGACTGCCGTGCTCCCAGGGCTCCTTGCCCTCACCAAATACTTCGGCTTTCGTGGTTCAAGGCTTAACGGAAAAAAATGCCGGGCGGGCGAAAGCCCACAAAATAGCCGTGAGTAGAACCTCGCGGGCACATTTGAGCCGCCTAAACCGTATGTAAGCGATAATCCCACTGAGAGATGTAACCTGTACTCGCGGGACGGGGCGTGCTTCGGTTCCGGCGCCGACAAAGCAAAAGCTTTTAATCCAGCTTAACCCTCTCTAAAGCCATGTTTACGCTTTACTGGCGAGAAATGCCGACTTGAGCAAGCTACGTGAACCCGACAGGATTGAACTCAAAATGAGCCCACTGTTGGTTTAAGCCTAGCTTCGAAGCGAGCTTTCCGTGCTTCTCAAGAACGCTGTCGTCTAGCGAAACGACAGCCGGCTGTGGAAGCTTACGGAGCAGAGCTAAGATGCGCTGCTGCGCGTCTTCTAGCTCTCTTGTATCGGTCACCGAGCAAGATTCTGCGAATGTTTCCAGCTCTCTCTTCGCCGCAAGTGCATCGCCGAGTGACACCGAGTCACCAACCATAAGCATCAGGTCTATCCCCGCCTTGTGAGCGGGAATCGCTACAGCGCCTGGGGCGTGCTGACTGCTCACTCCCCGCATCCCAAGTGCATCGGCGATCGTCACGCCGGTGAACCCGAGTTGCTCGCGCAGTATGCCAGTCATAATCCTTCGAGAGAGCGTTGCTGGCACTCCGCGATCCACCTGAAGCAGCTCAATGTGGGCACTCATCACCATCTCGATCTTTTCGCGAATGAGCGCAGCAAACGGCGCGAACTCTCGCTGCTCTAGCTCGTCTAAGGTCCTATTCACTGTCGGCAGAGCGGTATGTGAGTCAGCTGTTGTGTCTCCATGACCAGGAAAGTGCTTCGCACACGGCGTGATCCCGCCGGCTCGCAGCGAAGAGGCAAATCGAATCGCGGCTTCTGATACCTGAGCTGCTGTGGTGCCGAAGGCGCGCTGGTTAATAACTGGATTTGATGGGTTTGAGTGAATGTCAGCTGTCGGAGCAAACGAGACGTTTACGCCGAGTGCCGAGAGCTCCTTGGCCATGGCCGATGCCACCGCTGTCACAGCCTCAGGCTCAGCGGCGTAAAAGGCTGGATACGGGAAGCAGGTTATAGGGGGCGGAAACCGATGAACCTTTCCGCCCTCGTGATCAACTGACACCACGACTCGCTCCCGACCAATTGCGGCGCGCACATCCTCCAACAGCTTCCGGTAGCTGCGTAACCAGTTCGAGTACGATTCTGCTTGAATGAAGTTTCGGCGCCGGAGCATGATGCCTGCCGGTCTCAGCTTTCTCAGGATTACAGCCTCATCGGATGTAAGAGCAGCGCCTGATGGCTCCACGATAAAGCGCAGTCCCAGATCGAGGGATCTATCGGCCGAACCATCGCCCCCGGTATTTTCTTCGCTTCCTGCCATGCAAATCGCCGCGCTAGGGTCGTTATGTTCTGACGCCGACCTCGCTCAGGGCACTATAGAAACCGCTGCTGCGAGTCGCAACCAAGTTCGAGCTGAGTAGTTAGAATCTTTGTATGCCGGGGCGACTAGTACTGCAGCTCTAGTCGCTTGAAGTCATCGTACTTCGGATCCCTGGTCTCCCAGTAGGAGCTCACATTGGCGTTGTAGGAGAGGTCTATCGCCTTAATGCGAAGCACCTTCAGCAGGTACGCCATCGGAACGAAGCCGATGGTCCATGCAGCCGCGAGAATCACAAAAGTCATCGCAATCGAGAGGTAGTGCGCAATCTTCATCCAGCCGCGCCAAACCGGGAGCAACACGCGCGGGAAGAAGTAACCGAGGGTCGCAAAGGCAGCGCCCACGCCGCCCCAGATCTGGGCCACATCGGTGGAGCCTCTGTAGAGCTTAAAAGCGCAGATAGTGAAACAGATGGTCCCGAAGATGGCGCCGAACTCGCGCACATGCTGACGGACGGGCTTACCCATCCACTTCTCGGCCAGAGGCGAGCTGTCTTGGTTGGCCACCTTCGTCAGGCCCTCGCTGGGGTCGCCGCCTAGTCCAGTTCGAACTTCGTCCGCCAATCTTCGCGCTCCTGCCACTTTGGCTGCTCCTCTTTCAACATCACAACGTTGCCGACTATCAGCGCGTCCATATTAGTCCGCATGAAGCAGGCGTACGCGTCCGCCGGTGTGCATACTATAGGCTCTCCACGGACGTTAAAGCTAGTGTTGACCAGGACTGGGCAGCCAGTCTTCGCCTTGAAGGCCGAAAGTAGCCTGTGGAAGGTAGGGTGTTGCGAGGCGGAAACTGTCTGGATTCGAGCCGAATAGTCGACGTGCGTCACTGCTGGGATGTCGGATTTAGGCACGTTTAGCTTGGCAATTCCAAACAGCCCTCGCTCCTCTTCTGACATCTTGCGTCGACGCCCCTCCCTCACAGGTGCTACCAGCAGCATGTAGGGAGAATCCGAATCGAGCTCGAAGTACTCCGAAACATCCTCTCTCAGCACTGCTGGAGCAAAAGGCCTGAAGGACTCACGGAACTTAATCTTGAGGTTCATCGTCGCCTGCATCTCTGTGGAGCGTGGGTCACCGATGATGCTGCGACCACCGAGGGCACGAGGACCAAACTCCATCCGACCTTGGAACCATCCAATTACTTTCTCCCGCGAGAGGAGATCCGCTGTCGTGTTGTACAGCTCATCTCCCGATACACGCTTGTAGACTGCCCCGAACTGCGCAAGCTGCTGTACGGTCTCCTCGTCCGAAAATTCGGGGCCGAGGAGCGACTGTTTCTGAGTGTCGGTGCTGCCGCTGGTCAATCGCGGCTTGTCGAGGTACCCGTACCAGGTACAGAGAGCTGCACCGAGCGCTCCGCCCGCATCGCCTGCTGCCGGCTGAATCCAGATGTTCTTGAAGGGCCCCTCGCGCAACAGCTTGCCGTTGCCGACGCAGTTGAGGGCAACTCCCCCCGCCATCGTGAGGTTCTCAACGCCGGTTTCCTTGTGCAGGTACCTTGCCTGGCGCAGCATGCACTCCTCAACCACGACTTGTATCGAGGCCGCGAGGTCCATCTCGCGCTGAGTCAGCGGGCTCTCCGGCTTGCGTCGTGGTCCCTCGAAGAGCTTCTCGAAGCCCTCGTTAGTCATGGAGAGACCCTCCATGTAGTTAAAGTGCTTGAGGTTAAGGTGGTACGAGCCGTCCTCCTTGAGGTCTAGCAGGTTGTCGTAGATCGTCTGAACGTACTTGGGCTCGCCGTACGGAGCTAAGCCCATAACTTTGTACTCACCCGAGTTGACCTTGAAGCCCGTGAAGTAGGTGAAGGCCGAGTAGAGCAGCCCTATCGAGTGCGGGAACTTAATCTCACGCAGTATGGAAAATTTGTTCCCTTTACCGAGCCCAAGGCTATTCGTGGTCCACTCGCCGACACCATCAATGGTGAGGATCGCTGCTTCCTGGTACGGCGAGGGGTAGAAAGCTGAGCCCGCATGACTCTGGTGATGCTCAGTGAATAGCACTTCTCCATCGTAACCAAGCTCTGTCTTGATAGTGTCAGGGATCCAGAGCTTATGCTTCAGCCAGAGCGGCATGGCACGGGCGTACGAAGTGAAGCCTGATGGGGCTGTGGCGAGGTAGGTCTCAAGCAGCCGCTCGAACTTGAGCAGCGGTTTGTCATAGAATGAAACGTAATCTACATCTTTGATGGTGAGGCCCTGCGACTTTAGGCAGTAAGCCGCTGCATTTTTCGGAAAGTCTGGATCGTGCTTCCTGCGAGTGAATCTCTCTTCTTGCGCGGCTGCGACGATGTTTCCATCCACTACCAGGCACGCAGCACTGTCGTGGTAGAAGGCAGAGATTCCGAGGATGTTCATACGCGAGCCCCAGCAAATGAGCTAAAGGAACTAGATACAACGAGTCGGCGCAACCTGTCGATAGCACTCACTTAGTGGCTTGATCCGGGCCTGCGCTTGAAGAGCCTCCTCTTTCCGCCTACTGGAGTTATCCTAATTTGCTGAAGGACCTTGCCTTTTTGCCGGTAATCTTTAATCAATACGCCGTGACTGACGTCCCTCGCTCGACCATCTCCGCATTTATCGTCTGCTGCAACGAAGAGAGGCAGATCCGCCGTTGCCTAGAGAGTGTGCGCTTCTGCGATGAAATAGTGATCGTGGACTCGGGCTCGACCGACCGCACACTCCAGATCTGCTCTGAGTACACAAACAAAATCACACACCACGAGTGGCAAGGGTACGTGCTCCAAAAGCGCTACGCTTTAAGCCAGTGCAGCTCAGACTGGGTCCTAAACATCGATGCCGACGAGGAGGTTTCGGTGGAGCTGCAGGAGGAGATCGTAGACATTCTGCAAGGCGACAAAGCCGGCAGAGTCACCACAGACGGCTTCCTCTTAAACCGCGTGGTGTTCTTCCTCGATCGCTGGTGGCGAAAAGGCGGCTGGTACCCTGAGTACCGGCTCAGGCTCTGCAGGCGCTCAGTCACGACGTGGGGCGGGGAAGACCCGCACGAGAAGGCAGAGGTGTACGGTGAAACGAAACGCTGCAAAGGGGAGCTGCATCACTACTCGTTTACTGATCTGACAGACTACGTCAGGCGCATGAACACGCTATCCTCCAATGCGACATCGTCGCTCATACGCCGCGGCGCGAGCGCTTCAGCTGTGGCGATCATCTTCCGTTCCCTCGCCCGCTTCTTTAAATTCTACGTCTCAAAGCGCGGCTTCCGCGAAGGCATGGCAGGCCTGATCGTAGCTTCGATAGAGGCTTACTCGGTTCTGCTCAAGTACGCAAAGCTCTGGGAAGCGCGGAAGAAGAGTACGTAGCGGCCGCTCCGCGGAAAGCAAAGATCGCGAAGCGGCGGGAGGGGGCGCAGCCCCCTTGGCTCGAATGCCGAATGGGAAA